>CACZAK010000008.1 GCA_902779075.1 uncultured bacterium
GTCGAACACGAGACGGTTGTACCACGTGTCGGTCACGGACACCTTGAGCGTGTTCTTCCCGGACTTCACCGCGCCCGTCAGCGGGATGCGGTACGGCGGACTCCACACGTCGCCGAAGTCCTTGCCGTTCACTTCCACCTTTGCGAGGGACTCCACGCGTCCGAGGTCGAGGACCACGATGGAGCCCTCGTCAACCTTGTCCAGCGTGAAGTCGATCGTGTAGTCGGCCGTTCCCGAAAACGCCTTCGCCTCCAGCGTCGTGCCGAGTTCCTTCCACGGCTCCAACGCGTCGATCGTCATCTGGCCCGGCATGCCCCAGCCCTCGGGAAACGACACGTTCCAAGGGCCGGCGAGCGTCGTCACGTCGAAGGACATCCGCACGTTGTCCATCGTGCCGTCCGCACGGGTGATCGTGTAGTCGCCACTCTCGAACGGAATCGGATAGCCGCCGCCGTTCTCGCGCATCAGCGTCTTCGACCAGACCTGCGGCAGGGTCACGGTCCCGCCCTCCTTCGCGGAGCGGGTGAGGACCTTGCCGTCCGGCAGACGGAACTTCGCGACAAAAGCCTTCGGCGTCTGGTAGGCGGGATCGCACTCCGCCCAGGCGTTGTTCACGGTAATCTTCGCCTTGTGCGTGTCCAGGGCTTTCTGGAGCTTGTCGCTCACGTCGGCCCAGCGTCCGGGCGTCTCAAGATCCCCGTAGCGAGCCTCGAGGACCTTGCAGATTTCACGCGGACGGGCGATGTGGTCTGGACCGGCCGAGGCGAGCGTCTTGCCGTCTTTCGCGATGCTGACGACGGTGCGCGGATCGAGTTTCCCGCCGCGCCTGAACACAACGAAGCACGACTTGTGCGGGGCGAGCGAGAGCGCGACCCACGTGCGGCCATTCTTCACGGACGCTGTATAGACCTTTTCGGAAAGGCCCGTCTCGGGATGCCAGATTTCGACCTCGCCCTCGCAACGGAAGCCGACGGCACCGGCGATTCCCACGCCCTGACGTTCGGACGCGAGGAAGTACCAGTCCGCGTCATCGGAACGGCGATGGTTCCAGACCACGCCCTCCGCAATGACATCTTTCGCGATCTTCTCGGCTTTGAGTGCGGATTCAAGCGTGCGTCCAACAGAGATGTTTTTGGACGCCTTCATCGCCGCCAAGGCCGCTTCGAAGCGCGCCTGCATCGCCGCGCCGCCGCGCAGCGTCGAGATGCCTTCGGGGAGCGCCGCGAACGCGGCCTTGGCGCCCTCCTTCACGCCGTCGAGGATCTTCTCCATCGTCTCGGGCATCATGCGCTTCGACTCGGGGACCCAAAGGAGACTGTATGCGATGCCGTCGGGCGTCACCCACTCGCCCTTGTCGTTCACGGAGACGCGCGTCAGGAACGCGTCGGGGTTGCAGTAGTCGAACTTGTGTCCGGCGGGGAACGGGGCGTTCTCGTCCGGCTTGTGGTCCCACTCGTCGCCGAGGTACCAGAGGACGTCGTTCGCTGGCTTGCCGGCCTCGAGCATCGCCTGGCAGCGCGCGAGGTAGGCGGTGAAGTCGGGCATGAACTTCCACCACGTCTGTCCGCGCAGGAACGGCGTACCGATGTGCGCGCCGAAGGACGTTCCCGGCGGCAGCCAGTCCGTGCGCGGGTTGTGCGTGTAGGTGTGGAACACCATGTGCGAGACGCCGCGCGCGATGTGGAGGTTCGCGACATACTTGAGATCGCGGAGCTTTTCGTTCCAAGTGAGCTGGAACGAGGTAAGCGCCTCGGCGGCCACGCTCTTCTTGCCGTACAGGTGCGCGGCGGAGACACATGGATAGACGGGCTTGAAGTTGTGGTCGCCCACGTAGCCGTGCTGGCGCGGCTGCCAGAACTCGCACATCGGGATGTCCGCGTACTTGTAGAACCGCATCACGTCGCCGGGGAGGACGTCTCCGAACGACGTCTCGAATGTGATGTCGATGCCGCGGTCGTGGCAGCGCTTCGCCATCTGCGCGTAGAAGTTGTCGGAGACGAGGTCGCCGAGGAACCCGCGCCAGTCGTTGAGGAAGCGCGCCGTCGTCTCGGGGCTGTCAACCACGTACCCGAAGATCGCGGGCATCCATTTGAGGAGGTCGTATCCGAGGCGCTCGCGGAACACCTTGTCGAGGCCGGGCGTCCACGTCTGCCGCTTGCACTCCCAGCTGTCCATGAGCATCCGCGCGATCTTGCCCTTGACCGGCCCGCCCTCTCCGGAGAGGCGTCCAATGTAGCCGTCGAACTGAACGTCTGCTCCTTTCGTCGAGAGCTTGTCGCACTCGAATCCCGTGCCCTCCTTCGGCGCGGGGCCGTTCTTGCGCATCGTGTTGACATGGCCGACGCGAATCACCGCCCACTTGCCGGCGGGGGCATCCCACGTGAACGTGCCGTCCGGCTGCATGAGTTTCGAGACGTCGCGCACCTCGGCGGACTTCACCCACGCCGTCTCGCTCTGCTTCGCGGGCGGGTTGCGCATGAGGCTGCGGAGGGTCCATCCCGCCTGCGCCTCCCAGTCGTCGTTGCGGGCGGAGCTGAAGAGGCTGATTCGGCCGAGCTTGATCGCGTGGCGGGGCTTGAGCGTGACCTTCAGCTGCTGCGTCGTCGTCTCGTCGCAGGAGAACGTGAGGGGTTTGTCGTCCTGCCAGTTGGCCTGCGGAATCTCGCGCGTGAAGAGCGTCTTGCCGTTCGCCTCGCAGACGACGGTCGTCTCGGGATCGTAGCAGAAGCCGTGTCCGAGGCTGTTGACCGTCGGCAGTTCCACCGTGCGGATCGTGACGGGCTCCGCGAAGTCGAACGTGATGGTGGCCGTGACGCCGCCGTCGATCGGGATGGCCGTCCCCTTCGCGCGCCATGCGTCCCAGTCCGCCTTGATGTTGCTCGTGACCGTCGCGGGCTTGAGCGCGCCGTCCCATTGTCCGGCAGTCGCGGGAAACGCGAGCACGACGACGTCGCGGTAGTCCTTCGGGTCGGGAGCGGACGGCGCGAGCGTCGGGAGCTTCACCTCGACGCGCTTTCCGCCCTCGACGTCAGTGCGCCCCCAGACAAGGTGGCGCATGGCGTTCTCCGGCTTGATCCACGGGCCGCCGCTCATCGCCCAGCCGGGACAGTTCTGCATCGTGAATGTGAGGCCGAGCCGCCTGCACTCGTCCGCGACGAAGCCCACGAGGCCGTCCCACGGCGCGCTGAGGCACGTGATCTGCGGCTCGACGCCAGGCCACTTGCCGCCGAACTGTCCGTGGAAGAGGTGGATGCCGCTGATGCCGGCGCCCTTGATCGCCTCGAGGTCGGCGGTGATGCCGGGCTTCGCGACGTTGCCGCCGATGAAGTGGAACCGACATGGCTAAGCCAAATACGCCTGCGAGCTTTCCAAGTTCTTTATCCACTCCACAAGTTCGCCGTTTGCCGAAGGCGTAACTGAAGCAATCGCTCCTTATACAGACAAATCTTCCGCAAGTGCCCGTTTACAGCGGCGACATTGCGGAAGATCTGTTCAAGCGGGAGTGAATGCCATCGGTTCCATTACTTTCCAAGCATCTTGGACATCGCTTCGCCGCTGAGCTCGGTCGCGACCTGTTCGGCGAACTCCTGCACGCACTTCTTGCCGGACGCCTTGCCCAGTTCGCGGACCTTCTCCGCCTGGGCCTTGAGGCCGCACCAGCGGAGCTGGTCGATGTAGAACATCTTGACGTCAGGCTGTTCCGCCTTCTCCGCGAAGGCGAGGAGCTGTTCGGTCCAAAGCGCGCGCCCATCCTTGCCCGGCAGCATCACGTACTGCGTAACGGCGGCGATCTGGAATGCCTTCACGGGACACGTCTGGAAGCCAGTCTTCACCTCGGCGAGAAGCGCGGAGGCGGACGCCGCATCCTTCACGAACGCCGCGAGGACCTCGTCCTTCGTGGCCTCCGCGAGCTTGGCCTTGTTCTGCGCCTGCCACTTCTCGGACGCCGGCGCGTCGGTGGGCTTCGCCGCACCGGGCTTGATGTCGTAGGCATCCTTCTTCTTGCCCGCCGCGAAGCATGTCACCGCCGCAAGCACCGCAACAACAAAGATCTTCTTCATGGTTTAATCCTCAACTTTACACTTTACACTCTCCCTCAGCCCCACATCTCCTTCGCCCACGGCTGACGCATGGACTGGTAGAGGAAGCGGTCCGCCGCCTCGTCGTTGACGGCGCGGAGCGTCACGGGGTCGAAACGGAACCCGCGGCCGAGGCGTTCGGCGACAATCGCGAGGTTGAACATCGTGCAGGAGCGGAACCCGTTCGTTTCGTTGAGCGCGAACGGCTTGCGCGTGCGCACGCTCTCCATGAAGTCCGTGATCTGCGGCGCGGGTTCGGGAAGCTCCTTGAGAAACGCCACGACCTTAGCGTCCGGCCACCAGCCGTTGTTGTCCTTGATGCGGAGCGTGGAGGTGTTCTTGGCCTTCTTGTACACGCACACGCCGTTGGACCCGCGCAGAAGCGGCTCGTCCTTGAGCGAGTTGTCGCCGTCGAGGATCACCTCGGTGCCGTCAGCGTATGTGAGTACGAAGCGGTCGAAGCGGCCGACCACGTCGGGGTGCTGCTTCGGGCCGATGTAATCGACCTTGACCGGGCTCGTATCGTCCTTGCAGAGGAGATACTGGAGCGGGTCGAGGTAGTGCTGCGCCATGTCGCCGAGACCGCCGCCATCGTAGTCCCAGTAGCCGCGGAACGTGCCGTGGGTGCGGTGGCGGTTGTAGGGCTTCCACGGCGCCGGGCCGAGCCACATATCCCAGTCGAACGTCTTCGGCACCGCCTGCACGGGCAGGTTGACGCGTCCGGACCAGTAGAACTTCCAGCTGAAGCCCTGTCCGCCGCCGAACGTACACTTGATCGGTCCCTTACCGAGGAGACCGCTCTCGACGACCTGGCGTATCGGCTTCACGGTCGTGCCGAAGCCGTAGAAGTTACCCTGGAAACGGAACCAGGTGTTGAGACGGAAGATGCGCTTCTTGGCCTTCACGACCTCCATCACGCGCTTACCCTCGCCGACGGTGCGCGTCATGGGCTTCTCGCACCAGATGTCCTTGCCGGCGTTCGCGGCCATCACGCTCATGCAGCCGTGCCAGTGCGGCGGCGTGCAGATGTGGACGATGTCCACGTCCTTGTCGGCGAGCAGTTCGATGAAGTTTTTGTACCCCTTGATCTTGCCCCAGCCCTTCTTCTCGGCTTCGACAAGGCCGCTCTTCACGCGCAGCTGGTCGGGGTCGCAGAGACCGATCAGGCGCGAGCCCCTGTACGGGAGGTGGTTCTCGGAGTGGGCGATGCCTCCGAAGCCGATCAGCGCACGGGTGAGCTGATTGGACGGCGTGTCAGCGCCGAAAAGCACCCGCGCGGGCGCGATGGAGAAGCAGGACGCCGCGGCGATCTGCTTCATGAACGACCTTCTTGTATTCGTCATTTTATTTTCCTTTGAAAATTGGGTTGAATTATACCAAATCGCTCTCGCGTCCGGCAATCCCGCAGACGCGGAGACTACTTCTTGTTCTTGCGCAAGGAGCCCTTTCCGCGGGTATTGACCTTTCCGGATGTGCCGACCTTTCCGGATGTGCCGCCTTTCCATTTGGAGCCCTTTCCGGACAAATCCTTTCCAGGCAACGGCTTCTGAGCGGCAGAATGGGTTTGGTTGACGCGAGCTGGTTGCTGTCCGCCCGCAACGGGGCCCTTTCCGGACGTACCGCCTTTCCATTGGGAGCCCGTCCCGGACAAATCCTTTCCGGGCAACGGCTTCTGAGCGGCAGAATGGGGTTGGGTGACGCGAGCTGGTTGCCGGGCGTCCGCCCTTGTAGGCACCGGACGCCCGCCATGGCCGCCATGCCCACCATACCCTCCGTGTGCGCCCGGACGTCTGCCATGCGGCGGCTCCCTGTGGTGCGGGTAACGCGGACCGCCGTATCCGGGATGGTAGCCATCGTAGACCGTCATCGTAGAATACGCCGAGGCGGGCGTTGTGTAGTACGCCGGCGACGTGTTGTAGACTGGCGTTGCGACAGGCTCCACAACAGTCGTTGCGTAGACCGGCTCGGTAGGTGCGAGATAGCCCATCTCTTCAACTGTCAGGCACCCCGTCAGCGGGCCAACGAGGCCAAACAAGGAAATATAACGTGCGACATTCATGATTCATCTCTCTTTCTTGGGTTGGTTGGGATAATTTTACCATGTCTTTCTGACAAAAGCCACAAAGAAATGTAATTTCTGTCCGCCGAGGAATATTGGTGGAATATTGGTGAAATTACTGGATTTCGGCTTGATCAATAATCCGCTTGCACCATGCGAATGGAATGTGGTAGACTATCGTCGTCCTTCGCAAGGAGGGCAGACATAGTTCGAGGGACAGACTGGGAGCGTCAAGCAAGCGTATGGAAGCCGACCTCCCCCTCCCTTGGACAGAGCAATGTAGCATAGACGCTACACGTCGTTCTGTAGAAATATGATCAATATTTGGCCTTAAACGACATGTAAGTTGAGATACGTCCAATTTGGCACGTTTTCTTTTCATACATTCCATTGAGGTTTCTGGTTGGACTTCTACGGAGTGCATAGGAGGGTGAATGCGCCCCTTTTCATGTACTGGGCGGTCTGGCGACGAACAACGCGCGGAAAGGAAATAACGAGTGGAAAGACATAGTAGCTGCAAAGTGCTGGTGGCGTTTCTGGTATTGATTGCCGCAACATTCACCGCATTAGGCATCCCTTCAAGGTCGAAGGGCGTGCCGAATGGATGGATTGAGGATATCGAGGAGGCAAAGGCGCTGTCCGCGAAGGAAGGCAAGCACATCCTCGTATGCAGCATAAGGAGCGACCGTAAATTGGAACAACAGCTCATCCGCGACGTTTTCTCGCAGGGCAAGTTCTCTGGCAAGGCGAAGAAACGGTTCATTCTGATGATGGCCGATTTAACCGACAACACGCAAAACCTGTCGTCTGTCGCGATGCGGCAGAACTCCGACATCAGGAAAAGTTACCACCTGAACGGCAACGGCTCCGCGTGCATAGTCGATTGTACCGGGCAAATGCTTCTGAGGTTGGGCAACATAAGCGGCGACGCCTATTCATGTTGGGTCGAAATAGACAGCGAGACCCGCGAGTTGCCGGCTGCAAGAAAGAAGGAAGAGCTACCGCAACAGGCCGCGCATGGTGTCTCCAAAGAGGAGCGCCCCCCGTCGCCTCAAGCCGATGGCATCCCGCACGGCACTGCCGGAGATGGACTCGCCGCCGGCGACGCCTGCGCCGTGGCGGGCGACTGGAAATCGGCGTTGGAGCACTTCAAGACCACGGCCTCAAGGCAGGGCGTGATAGCAAAGTACGAGCTCGAAGGAACGGCAAACGCTCGTCAGTTGGCTAATGCATGGTGGAAGTCCGTATCGCTTGCCCGTGACGCCGATACGCGGAGCGCATACCAGGCGCATGCCGCCGCCCTTTACCAACAGGCGCTCTGCGAGGGGCTCTTCGAAGGCGAGCGGATGGCCATGGCCATGCAGCGCATTGCGGAGGCGGAGAAAGCGGGTGTATGTTCCCGTCCCGACAACATGGTGCGATGCGGACGCTACTGCGTCATCGACCTCTCCGCCGGACCGAATGCGGGGAAATACCCGGTGTTCTACCTCGGCAGCGAGCCGTCGAGCGGATGGACGGACGAATACAAGACCACGAAGCTCGTCCTGCGCCGCATCGAGCCAGGGTCGTTCATCATGGGCAATGACCAGACCGACGAATCGTCCCGCGTCAACATCACGAAGCCGTTCTACATGGGCGTGTTCGAGGTCACGCAGAAACAGTACGAACTGGTGACCGGCAGAAATCCATCCCAATACAGGGGTGAAATGCGTCCCGTGGGCAAATTGTCATTCACAGCCCTGCGCGGAGACCCGGAAGTGCATAACTGGCCCAGCGTGAATACCGTTGACGCGAATTCCTTTATCGGGCGCATTCGCGCCCGTACCGGGTTGGACCTCGATCTACCGCCGGAAGCTGAGTGGGAGTACGCCTGCCGCGCGGGCACAAAGAGCAAGTTCAACAATGGCGGCGACAGCGAGGAGGATTGGGTAAAGGTGGGGCGTGTGCCGCCGAACCAATCGGCATTCGGATGGCTGGAGCCGAAGAAGTTTCAATATGGCCATGTGCCAGACGGAAAGGGTGGGGATGATTCGTATTGCACGACGGTCGGATTGTATCTGCCGAATGCGTGGGGGCTTTACGACATGCACGGGAATTCCTGGGAGTGGACGCTTGGGACCCGGATAAATCGCAATGGCAGTAATTGCAAGGTACTCAGAGGGGGCGGTTGGAATAGTCCGTCATATCAATGCTGTTCCGCCGGTTATTATCAAGAGCTTCCAGAAAGGGTAGGCCGGCCATACGGTTTCCGCCTTTCAATGTCCACCCCTGGCGGTTTCAAGGATCATGCCGTGCAGAATGGACGTCGGGAGGGTTCGGCCCCCTCCGTTGCGACTCGGCCCGCAGTTCCGCCTGTCCAGCCCAGCAGCAAGGTATCGTCCGACAAGCTTTACTGCGTGATCAACCTCTCGGCCGGCGCTTCCGCCACGTCCTATCCTGTTTCGTACCTGAAGGAAGCCCCCGATAACGAATGGCCGGATGAATACAAGACGAAGAAACTCGTGCTGCGCCGCGTGGAGCCGGGAACGTTCATAGTGGGCAACACGGGACGTCGGGCGACGATTGCGAAGCCGTACTACATCGGCGTGTTCGAGGTCACCCAGAGCCAGTGGGAACTCGTCATGGGGGAGAATCCGTCCAGCATGAAGGGGGCGATGCGTCCCGTAGAGGGCGTCTCGTTCAACACGGCGCGCGGCGGCGATGCGGATGCCGACGCGGCGTCGTTCGTGGGCCGGCTCCGTGCACGCACCAGCCTGGACGTCGATCTGCCAGATCCGGACAGGTGGGAATACGCCTGCCGCGCGGGTACAAAAAGCAATTTCAACAACGGGTGCAATTCGGAATCGGATGAAATGTGGCAGTTAGGCAGGTTCTACCTCAACCAGTCGCTGGTGTTGCCTAAAGAGCGCGCAAACGTGAGCGCGGACGGTATCTACCGGCGTCCCGACGGACGTGGTGGATTCCGTGCGGGGCACACGGTGGCTGGATCGTACCTTCCGAACGACTGGTGGCTGTACGACATGCACGGCAACGTGGCGGAAATGTGCCTTGGCACGGAAAGTCAGTGCGTGTTACGCGGCGGCTCGTGGGCCGACAGCGAATCCCGCAGCGGCACATGTTTCCTCACTTCTTCCGCGAGCAAGACGAAGTCCCGCGACGCTCGTGAAAACTGTATTGGCCTTCGCCTGGTCATCGGGATCTCGAAATAGCGCGCCCGCCACAAATGGGGAGAACAAGCTTACGACAACAGGATGGGGCGCACACAGGGATCACAATCCCACGATGTGGAGCGTCTTGCCACCCACGACCTCGTCGCGGGTATAGATTTTCTCGTCCCAGGACTTCGACGCGTCGTCGTCAAATATTGCCATCCAGCCTTCGGGGAGTTGGAGGTGATCTAGGTATCCGACGAGCTGCGCGGGCGATTCAGTCGGCGAGAAGTTACGCTTCATCTTGAGCTCCACGGCGTAGCGGAACTTCCCGAACTCCACGCAGAGGTCGAGGCGTTTCGAGCCAAGCGCCATCTCGCGGGCGATGCGCCCTCCGCCGTTCACGACACGCTGGAGGTAACCCATCATAACGAGATGAGGCGTCGCCTCGTTGTAGCCGTACACCTCGTGGTCTGCCCCACTGTTCTCGCGCCAGAACCGCTGGAACTCCGCCATCAGCGCGGGCATGTCGAGAGAACCGTCGGGCTTGAGCCAGAACGGCGTGCGGTAGTCGTTGTAGAAGCGCTTTTGCTCTGTGGCGGACAGATAGCGGATCATGATCTCGGCGTACATTGGATTGCTGGGAACGAGCATGTGGGCCTCGTTCTCCCTGAGAAGACCAAGATCAAGCACATAGCGATAGTCATCATCGAATTCAGAAAGGAACGGATCCCTACCGAGGATGACCGGCTCCACGACGCGCCTCACACGCGGCTCCTTCAGCCGCTCCATGAGGCTATCCACGTGCGTGCCACGCGCGCGGATGATCTTTTCCTTCGCCGTGGCGATGTCATCGACGGTGATTGGTTCGTCGTAGCGATACTCGTGTATGATCTCGACGCACTCCTCGGCGAGAGCGTTCACAAGCCACGGCTGGCCGCGCGTATATTCGTACACCATGTCCACAACACCGTCACAGAAGACCTGTCCGGTCGCCTCCGTGTGCTGTGCATAGAGACGGGCGACGTCGTCCCTGCCGAAGTTGGAAATCGTCAGGTCGCGCTTGATGATGTTGAACGGACTCGCGTCGCCAAGCGTCTGCCCGTCAGGGCGAATCCGTGCCTTGTAGTCGCGGATGTCTCGCATCCCTACTAGCGCGATCGACGATGGAAACGGCGAAGTCCTCCGCGTCACATAGCCGTCGCGCAGTTGGCGAAGGAACGTCACGAGCGTATCGTCCGAAAGGCAGTCCACCTCGTCGAAGAACACGACAAGCGGCTTCTTTGAATGCTCGGCCATCATGGAAAGCAGTGCCTTGACGTCCAATCCCGGCGGCGGCGGAAGAAGTGCGGGTATTGGCGAATCGGGATCGCGGACAAGATCCTTGAAGATTGGATGGCGCAGGACGGCGTTGCGCATCGACTCAACGATCTTCGGGATTCCGTCCAGCGGATCGGTGAACCGCTGGACGGTCTCGACGGTGAAGTAGAGGGCGTTCATGTCGCCCTTCGCGTTGATTTCCTCCACAAGCGCCATGAGTGCCGTCGTCTTGCCGGACTGCCGCGCGGCGTGAAGCACGAAGTAGCTGCGCTGCTCGACAATGCGCATGATGCCCGGTAGCCTTTCAAGCGCCGGGAGCATGTAGTGCTCGTCGGGGAAACACGGCCCCGCGATGTTGAAGCATTTCTCCATGGCGCGTATTATACACTTTATCCCACCCACCCGCAACATCCGAAAAAAAGCATTTGCCCGCGCGGCGAAAAAGGGATAAAATATGCAGCCACAAGGAGAAAAAAGATGCCAAACATTGAATGGTCAAAACTGGGTTTCGGTTTCTCGGACGTGAACTGCCACATCCGCTACACGTGGAAGGACGGCGCGTGGGGCGCGCCGGAGTTCGTGAAGGAGCCCTACATAACGATGCACATCGGCGCGTCGTGCCTGCACTACGGTCAGGAGTGCTTCGAGGGCATGAAGGCGTTCCGCCAGGAGAACGGGAAGGTCGTGATCTTCCGTCCCGACGAGAACGCGAAGCGCATGTACCGCACCGCCGAGCGCTGCGTGATGCCTCCCGTCCCCGTGGAGATGTTCATCGAGGCCGCCGAAAAGGTCGTGGCCGCCAACATCGAGTACGTGCCCCCCTATGGTACCGGCGGCTCGCTCTACCTGCGCCCGCTCCTCATCGGCACCGGCCCGCAGATCGGCGTCGCCCCCGCGAAGGAATACACGTTCATGATCATGGTCATGCCCGTGGGCGCCTACTACAAGGGCGGACTCAAACCCGTCCGCGCCGTAATCCTAGACGATTGGGACCGCGCCGCGCCGCACGGCATGGGCGACGTGAAGGTGGGCGGCAACTACGCCGCGTCCCTCTTCGCCCATGAGAAGGCGAAGCGCGAGGGCTGGCCCGTGGAGCTGTACCTCGACGCTAAATCGCATACCTACGTAGAGGAGTTCTCCACGTCCAACTTCCTCGGCATCAAGGCGGACGGCACCTACGTGACGCCGGACTCGCACTCCGTGCTGCCTTCGGTCACGAACATGTCCCTCAAGCAGTGCGCCGCCGACCTCGGCTGGAAGGTCGAATGCCGCAAGGTGCCCTACGAGGAGATCAAGGAATTCGCCGAGGTCGCCGCATGCGGCACGGCCGTGGTGGTCACGCCCGTGTGGGAGATCACGCGCGGCAGCGAGGTGATCAAGATCTCGGATCCCGATACCGTCGGCCCGCACCTCCAGAAGCTGTACGACACGGTGCAGGGCATCCAGTACGGACGCCTTCCCGACACGCACGGCTGGTGCCACGAAGTGCGCGTCTAAGCGCGCGCACCGTCACCTGACTTGCCGTATTCGCCCGTCAGCCAGTTTGAGCGGATGGTCTTGCCATGTCCGCCGAAGCTGTTGGCGGGCGAAATGGCAAAGCGGAAGCGCCGCCCGCGCTCAACCACCACCTTGTTGGGCGCAGGCAATTCCGCGCACGCGAACACGCACGCAACGGTATCGTCATCCTTCTCCGCCGCCCAGTAGTAGTGCGGCGAATAGACGCGCTTCGTCATCCAAACCTTCTCGCGGTCGACGTCCTCCGCCTCCACCATCACCTGGAAGTCGAACGCCCGCGCGCCGTCCGCAAGTCCCTTCACGTTCGGGAATGTCACGACGAACTGCTCCGTCTCTTTCTTTGCGCGGTTTGTACCCTTCACGCACTCGACCTTCACTTTAGCGTCAGTGGCGAACTCCGGCACGGGCGCACCCTTCGCACGCTCTGCGAAGGAGCTGGCGTGCGCAGGCAGCGGCACGATCCAGTCCGGACCCGCCGGCAGGTCGTTCGCAAAGTCGCGGCGCTCAAGGACCAGACGGTCGTCGTACACCGTCACCAGCTGGCCGTGCTGCGCGTCGCGTCCGGTCAGCTTCTCCATCTGCTGCGTGCCGATGTCCTTATCGCCGAAGATGCACGAGTTCTCGCGCCCGCCGAACGGGATGAGGTAGCGGAGCGACGCCGTGCCCACGCTCGTAAACGCGCCGCGCCACAGCGTGCGGTCGTCCGTGAGCGGCGTGTGGGAGTGGCCTGTGAAGGCGACCGCGTTCGGGAATGCGCTCAGCGCGGCAGTGGAATAGCCGTTGTCCTGTCCCCAAGTCCACGGCGCGGAACACGTTCCCTTCGGGTGGTAGTGCTGCGTGTAGAAAAACGGCTTCGTCCCCGCGAGCTCGTCGCGGTGCTTTTCGAGGAACGCTGCGATTGCGCCTTTCTTGTGGTAGCCACCGTTGGGGTCGTAGTGGACGCCCACGAACTTGTAGCCCTTCACGGTCTTGACGTACATCGGCGAGTAGTCCTCGTCGAAGATCCGCTTCCAGCTCGCGGCCATGTGGAACGAGAGGATGTTGTCAGCGCCTTTCTCTTTGGAGACACCCATCTTCTTCGCGGGACCGTACCGCCATCCCTCCACGTCATGGTTGCCGGTCACGAATATCTTCTCCACGTGCCCGCCGTCGGGGAGTTTGTTTCCGGGAAACACGCGACGCCAGACATCGCCCATGATCTGCAGCTGCGAGTCGAGTCCGCTGTCGGCCATGTCGCCCGCGATAAGCACGGCGTCCACCTTCTGGTCGCGGAAGAACTTCAGAGCCTTCTCAAAGAAGTAGCCCGTGTCCTTGCCGCGCGTGATGTGGATGTCGGAAAGGACGCCGAACCGCAGTCTTTGCGGACCCGCCGCGCCGAACGCACTGTGCCCCATCCCTGCGGCGGCCAGGAATGCGAACGCTCCCCGTCCTACGAACGCGCGCCTCGTAAGCGCCGTACCCTGTGCTGTCTGTACTTTCATTTTCTGTAACTCCTTTTGCTCTCTATCATTTTCCAAGCGACTCTTCGCGGGCGTTTCCTTTTTCGGGAAGGCTGAAGTCCGCAGGTTGTCCTTTTACCTGACGCGAGAGGAAGTCCAGCCCACCCGGATAGTTTCCGGCGTGCCCGCCCTCCATCAAGGTGAAGCGCACGTTCGCGGAAGTACGCCGGAAGTAGATGCGCATCTTGTCCGGGAAGAACGGATCGCTGGGGCCAGTGTATGCGAGCGCGGACGGCACCTTCCGCGTCTCCTCGACGGCGGAGATGTCTTCCTCGGCTACGCGGTCCTTCGGGTTCGCAAGCGCGTTGAAAGCGCGGAAGGAGTGTCCCACCGGCACGGACCCCTTCCAGCCGTCATGGATGCCAGTGACGATGTATGCCGCCACTCCGGCCTTCCGCGCGTTGTCGAGCCACGTAAGCGGCGAGCGGTGCTTGTACTCGTCCGGCTTCTCCGCCGGCGTGCCGCCACAGGCCTTTTCAAGCATCTTCGCATAGTTCTTGCCGCGTCCGGGATGCTTGAGCAGCGAGTCGGCGTGCCAGCGCGCAAGGTCGGTGATCGGACAAAACGCCGCCCCGGCCGCGAAGATGTCGGGATGCCGCCCGAGCATGAGCAACGTCATGTGTCCGCCGCCCGAGCCACCAACGATGTAGACGCGCGCGGGGTCGATCTTCACGTGCGCCTTCGCGTAGTTCACGGCGTCTACGATGTCCTGCACTGCCGGGTCACCGCCGCACGCGGGCGGCGTCTTGTTCGGTCCGCGGAAGTTCGGACCCAACATCGCCCAGCCATGTTTCTTCGCGTAGTCGAGGACGGTCTGGTAGTGCGACGTCGCCTTGTAGTCATAGCTCCACGTGTGAAGCCCGACGATGAGCGGCACAGGTTTTGTCTTCGCCGCTTCCGGCGCCCAGAAGTAGCAAGGCTGGAGAGTGCCGTCGAGCGTCGACTTGACTTGCACGAGTATCTTCGCCCATGCGGGATCAATCTTCGCCGGTTTCGCGGGCTTCGCGTTCGCAGCCAGCAGACCCGTACCCGCGAGCAGTGAACATGCTATGGCAACTTTTCTCATCGTTTTCACCTTTCAGTTTTTTGTTGGTTCAGAAGCGGGGAAGTTTCGCGAGCGAATCGGCACGGCCGCCTTCGCGGTTGCGGAGACGCCACACGCGGCCATGCTCCTCGCGGAGGAAGCGCAGGCGCTTCTCGTCGCGTCGGTTGCACGCGGCATCCACAAGATTCGCCATATACACAATCTCCTGCGCCCACACGTTGGGATAAGCCCCTCCAGCGAAACGCGCCGCGTCGTGACGACACCCTTCCGCAATCGCGGAGATTTCGGTCAGTATGTGGTCCGTGAGGCCGGGATGGCGGGAGTAGCCGCGGTCGTTCGCGAGGATGCGGAAGAGCTCGCTTGCATTCGCGCGTAGCGCGCCGCCGCGCAGGTAGAGCGTGCCGAGACGGAGCAGCGTCCCGCCGAGCGGTACGCCCATCACGGCGTTGAGCGCGTCCTCAAGGTCCATCTTCGCGGCGGACGCCCCGGAATACGCGAGGTTGCCGCCGAGGATGAGCCCCGGCAATGACGCCGCGAGCGGCTGCCAGTGTCCGCCATCACCCCAGTCCGTGACCATGAACCCCTTCGCGCCGTGGAGGTGCCCCGCGAGCTCAGCCGCGATCATGTTCTCGCGCATGTTCTCCACGCGCCCCGCGAGCGAGTTCCAGCTGCTTGTGCCCGGGCACACGTAGAAGTCGAGACCGGCCGCCGCGAACTTCGCCGCCTCGTCCATGAACGGATGGTTGCCCTCGTACCCCCAGTCGAGCGCGATGAGGTCCTTCGGCAACTCCGGCACGAGCTCGGGATGGCGTAGGATCACGTCGCCCCAGAACATCGGACGCTTCCCGCGCTTGCGCACGAGCTCCGCGACTTTCAAAAGGAAGTCGAGATACACCCGCCCTTCACCCTTCTCCTTCACGGCGGCCGCGCTGCGTCCCTCGCCGAGGAGGTCGAACGTCTCGTCGCAGCCGATATTGAAGAGACGCGACTCGAAGTTCGGCAACAGCTCGTCGTAGAGGCCCGCGAGAAACTCGAGCGAGGCGTGGTTCGTGGGGCAGAGCGTGGTGGGGTCCTTCTTGAACCCGCCCCACGGGAGCGGCGCGCCGCCGTGCGGCAGCTCCGCGAGGTGGTTGTACTCGGACTTCACGAGCCAGCGCTCGAGGTGTCCGAAGGAGTTTTGGTTCGGCACGAGGTCGATGCCGTGCATCGCGCAGAAGAGGTCGAGTTCGCGGATTTCGCTCGCCGTCATCGGCGAAGCGTCCTTCCACACGGCCTCGTGCTTCGAGTAGGCGAACGTGTGTTCCGTGTAGAGCTGGAGCTGGTTGTAGTTGAACTTCTCGAGAATCTCCACGAGTTGCTTGAGCGTGCCCATCGAGGGCACCTTGTCGCGGCTGATGTCGAGCATGTAGGAACGGACGGCGAACATGGTTTCTCCTATTCGAAAAACGACGCGGCGCGCGAGACGATCTCGGGCAGGGACGAGACGGCGTGGACGGATGCCGCGACGGCGCGGCGGAACAGCGGACCGTAGTTCTTCGAGACGATGCGCGGATCCGCCACCACCACCACGCCCCGGTCGGACTTCGTGCGCACGAGTCGTCCGAATCCCTGGCGGAAACGGATCACCGCCTCCGGGATCATGTAGTCGCGGAAGGAGCTGCCGCCCTCCTCCGTGATCTTCTCGCTGCGCGCCTCCACGATCGGCTCGCCCACCTGCGGGAACGGCAGACGCGCGATCACCACGCACGAAAGCGCCTCGCCGGGTACGTCCACGCCCTCCCAGAACGACTGCGCGCCGAAAAGCACCACGGGACGTTCCGCGTCCGGACGCGACGCCTTCTTGAGCCGCGCGACCATCTCCTCGCGCGAGAGGCCGTCTCCTTGTACGAGGAACTCGATGTCCGCAGCAGTAAGTTCCTCCCGCACGCGGCGCGCCGTCTCGCGCATCATCTCGTAGGCGGTGAAGAGCACGAGACCGCGTCCGCGTACCGCACGGAAAAGATCCGCTAGGAACGGCGCGAGCTTCTCCACGTAGCCGGAGTCGCGCACGGACGGATCGGGCAGACAGTCCGCCGCCATCACGAGCGCCTGGCGGAAGTAGTCGAACGGCGACGCCGCCACGAGCGCCTTCACGCGCGCGGGCTCGCAGAGCGCGAAACCGAGGCGGCGTCCCATGTAGTCGAAACGGTCACCCACGCGCAACGTCGCGGAACAGAGGATCACGGAGTCCTTCGTGTCGTAGAAATGCCTCTTCATCTCCGTCGCGATGCTGAGCGGCGCGGCCGTGAGGCAGATGTACGGAGCGAGTTTCTTCTTCGGGTCGCCCGCGCGGCGTTCGGCCCAATAGACGCGGGAGGGATCGATGGCGGACAAGACGAAGCGCGACTCGTAAATGAATTCGGTAAAGGACTTGGCAAGCAACTGTACTTGCGCGGCAAGGTCGCCGAAGAGCGGCAACTCGTCCGCACCCGATGCGAACTGCAGCGCCGTGGCAAGGTCCACGAGGATGCCCTGGAGGCGCGCCAGCGCATCCTCGAAGCGATTGCTCGCCGCGACGAGCGCGGACTCCTCCCACTGCATGGTCGTGTAGTCGGCAAAGAGTCCGTGCAAAGAATACTGACGCGTGCGCGGCACCTTCGGGTCGTCGGGCGGCGCACCCGGCGGCAGAAGACAACGGTAGCGCAGCACAGACGCCCCGGGCGCAGGCGAGAAGAGACGCTGGAGCACGTCGAAGAGGTCATCCCCCGCCTTGATCGCAAAGCGGCTCTGCACCTGCGCGCGCGTACAGAGTTCGCGAATCTCCTCGGCACGCGGGGAGTGCGCGAGGTCGCCTTTCTGCAGCTGGCGCTCCACCGTACCGATCACGCCGCGTTTGCGTCCGATGCCGCCCCGACGCGACCGCGTGGTGCGCACGAGGCGTCCCATCAACTGGAGCAATACGGGACGCGACAGCTCAAATGAGAAGAACTCAGTGGCGACGTCCTCGAGGTTGTGCGCCTCGTCGAAGACGAGCCGTCCATACGGTGGAAGGATGCCGTTGCCGTCGCTTATGGCCTCCGCGAGCACGAGCGCGTGGTTAGCAACAACCACATGGGCGCGCATGGCGCGCGCGCGCGCCTTCGCGATGAAACACTTCCCCGCATAGCGGCAGGAGCGGCCCGCGCAGTCTTCGCCCGGGCACGACAGCCTCGGACGCAGCACCTCCGCGCCAAGGTCGTCGAGATCGCCGTCCTCCGTGCGGTGCAGCCACTCCACGAGATATTCGAACTCGGGCTTCTCCTCCTCGTCGAGCGCGAACCAGCCGCCCTGCATGATCTCCTCGAGCGCGCGGAGGCAGAGGTAGTTGGAACGTCCCTTCAGTACGGCCGCGCGGAAGTTCTTGGCGTCGTCGCCGAGCACCTGCGCGGCGCGCGGGAGGTCCTGCGCGATCAACTGACTCTGAAGGTTGCGCGTGTTGGTGGAGAGAACGACGGGCGTATCGTTCGTGAAGCTCCAGAGAACGGACGGCACGAGGTAGGCGAGCGATTTCCCGACGCCCGTGCCCGCCTCCACCATGAGGTGCTCGCGGTTGTTGAACGCGCGCACGACGGCACGGAGCATGTCGAGCTGGCCGGGACGAGACTCGTACCCTTCCATGCCGCCGAGCGTGCCGCCGGGCTGGAGGTGCCGCGCCGCCGCGTCGGGGTCGATCGGCGAGCAGTCCTCGTGCGTGGGCATGCGACACTTCGGCCCACCCGACTTCAACTCGGGTATGAACGCGGCCCAGTTCGGGTCGTCCATGAAAAGCGGTATAGAAGAACGTGCCGACATGCCCCACTAAAGGCTATTTCAGCACTTTGCGAATGAACGGGAAGACGAACAGGGACAAAACGGCACCCCAGACGAGGGAATTGAGGACCATCACGCACCACCAGAGCAAGCCCTTCGTTGATGCGCCAATGGCGTTGGCAACAATATCCCCCGGACATGCAAGGAATCCGCCAAAGATGAGGAACAGGATGAAGTGCAACATGCTCAACGGCACATTGGCAAACAGAAACGCTTTCATTTTACTACTCTCCTTGATTTGTTACCCGACAAGGCACCTACCTCGTCGGCAGATGCGGTTTATGATACCATATCGTGTTGCCCCATGCAAGTGAATGAGAAGCGATGAGAAGTTCGCGATGCAACTCACGCATTCAACACATGCGCCTCGCCGGCAAAGACTGGCGTGTCGCCTACGAGCAACGTGCCGTCGTTCTGGATGCCGCCACAGATGCCGGTGACGGGCGTGGCGTCGGATTCAGACTGGGCGACGCTGATCTGCTTGCCCTTGAGCGCGTCGCAAGGTGCGATGAGCGGATAGATGGATGCGAAACCATCCTGACGCCAGTTTTCATAAAATAGCGCTAGCGTCTTTAGGAACGCGCGCTGGACCATCTCGATGGGACGTTCCTTGTCGTCGATCTGCAGGAGGCTCGTGGCGCGCAAGGCGATTTCTGGCGCGAACACCTTCTGGTTCACGTTGATGCCAACGCCGGCGATCACGTTGTCGCCGTGACGCTCGCAGAGGATGCCGGCGAGCTTGCGGTTATAGATCAGGACGTCGTTCGGCCACTTGATCCATGTCTGCCGCATGAGGAGCAGACTCGTGGCCGTGGCAGCGGCAAGTCCCACCACCAAAGGAAGCGTTGCCACCTCAGGTGCGGCGATGCCGCTTACGTCTAGCACGACGGACATCATCAGGTTCTTGCCGGGCTGCGAGAACCATGTGTGGTCAAGGCGGCCGCGTCCTGCTGTCTGCTCGTCCGCCGTAAACACATCGCCGGGTTTGCCCGCGCGCGCGTCGAGATTCGTAGACTCAGTCACGGCCTTGTGGTAGACCGTCCAGCCATCAAGCGCCGTTCCTTCCATGATCCAGTCTGCCTTTTGCCGTCAGCAGACGCCGCGCGTGGAATTGCGGTAGAAAGCGACAAGTTCCTTGATTTCGTCGAGCGGCTCTACGTCGTTCTCCACGCGCTCTAGCGCCTGAGATCGATTGAGGCCGCTGTGGTAGATGAAACGAAACGCCTCCTTCAGGGCCTGAATCACTTCCTTCTTGAAACCGCGACGGGTGAGTCCCACCACATTCGGTCCGATTACGCGCATTGCGCCGTCCGTCATGTCGCTCAGCATGTACGGCGGCACATCCTGGCGGATCTTCGACATGCCGCCGATCATTGCATGCTTGCCGATGGTGCAGAACTGGTGCGCCGCCGCGCAACCGCCCACGATCGCCCAGTCCTGGATGTGTACGTCGCCCGCGAGCTGTACGGAGTTGGAGCAGATCACGTGGTTGCCGAGGATTACGCCGTGTGCCGCGTGGCAGTACGCCATGAAGAGACAGTCGTCACCGATAATGGTCTTCTCGCCGTCCTTCGTACCGAGGTGCACGGTGGCGAATTCGCGGATCACGGTACGGTTGCCGATCTCTACGTAGCTCACCGATCCCTCCACGTACTTGAGATCCTGTGTCTTCATGCCGATGCAAGCGTATGGGAATATCTGGCAGTCATCGCCGATCGTCGTGTGCCCGTGAAGTATAGCGCCCTGCTGCACCACCGTACGCGCGCCGATCTTCACGTCCGGCCCCACGCTCGCGTAGGGTCCGATCTCAACGTCTTCGCCCAGCTGGGCGTTTTTGTCCACAAGTGCCGTGGGATGAATCTGTATCGCCATTCTAGCTTCCTTTCCTGGTCACGGGAAAAGTATATCAAAAATCAATCCGTCGGGAATGCCCTTTTGGAAAAACTTGGGTTATAAAAAATCCTCCTCGCGGCGCGCTCGGTGATCGCGCCCTACCGGATGAAGCGGCGAGAGCGCCGCGAAGGGTCGCGACAAACGCGACCCTCACGTTATTCGCCGAAGACGTAGAATGTGGTGATGCGGGAGCCGACGGCTGGAATGATGGGCGTGAGGGTGGAGACGGGCGTTGCCTTGGGCGCGAAAATAAAGAGCACGTTGATCTTCGACCCCTTCTCGCCTGTCTGCGCGATCAGCTTGGGCAGCTCCGACCACTCCGCGAACGGCGTTTCGTTGGGCTTGAGGACAGGATCCAACCCTTCGCCAGACCAATCTTCCTCGATAAACACGAACTTCTTCTTACCATCCGCCGTCACATGAACCTCAAACGGCTGGAAGATGCGCCCCGGTCTCTCGCGCCACGCGGGATCAGGCAAAAACGCACGGAAGAAGAACCGCCCCGACGCGGCACCGCCGACCTTGAGTCCTTTTCCGTCGAGCAACGACAGAGCCTGCGCGATGGACGCAGCTTCGTCCACCGTCGTCCCCTCGCCGCAGGACGGTATCACGAAGAGGTCGCGTCCCGCCGACTCCGCACGCAATGCGGCTAGGTTGTCCTTCATGTTGGAAACGGTGAAAACCATGTCGCGGCGCAACACCGTGGTGCGTCCGTCCCAGCGCAGCGTCAACTCAAAGAGGTCGCCGGCCGCACAACCGATCTTCGCGCGGAAACGCCCGTACACGCTTGACTGCTCGAACTGTCCGTTGAGCAGAAAAAGAGATGGCGAATGACTGTAGAGCGCAAACACGGCGCAGGGGATGTTAGTGGCGGCCACGACCGCCCCCGATGCATCGCGCGTCCCGCCCGTGTAAAGGAACGGCGCGTGCAGGATCGCGCCCTCCTCCTTCGCAGCGGTGTCGTTCAGGAGGTCTGCGAAGGCCAGGTTCTGCCCGTTGGTGGAAACCGACTTGGCGGTGAGCGTGATTTTCTCGCCGCACGGCCACAGACGCGCACCCGCGATGTCCGGCGGCACGCCGCGCGGTACGCCCACGCGCTCAATCGCTTCGGCAATCGCCACCGGCGACGGTACTGTTACGAAAAGCGATTCGTACGCACGGTCGGAGAGCGGACCGATGGCAAAGAACTCGGCAGGATCGGCTTTGTCCAGCCCCGTCGCCTCCACGAGGAAACGCACGGAATGCGCCGACGTATCCATGGCTACGCCGTCCGGCGCGTTGTTCGACGCCTTCCACGCGGCAATCGCCTCGGTGTGTACGCTCTTCCACTCCATCGGCGAGCGCGCCGGCTCCGCGCCGAAAACAGTTGTGCAAGCCAGGGCGAACCATGCCAAAGTTCGCTTCATTGGAACCTCGCGACTGCGCGTTTGAATCCTTCCGCGCTGCGCGCGATGATCGCCTCATCCACGCTGCACGAGAGACGGATGTATCCGGCCATGCCGAAACCGCGTCCCGGCACGGCGAGAACCTTCTCTTCCTGAAGCGCATCGACGAACGCGATGTCGTCGCCGCCCGGCGCTTTCGGGAAGAAGTAGAACGCGCCCTTCGGCATCGTGAATTCCACGCCCGCCTCGGACAGCACCTTCGCCATCAGCTTGCGGCGGCGGTCGTAGATCTCGAGGTCAACCGTCTGGTCGAGAAGCGCGGCCGCGAGACGCTGTCCGAGCACCGGCGCGTTGACGTAGCCGAGCGTGCGGTTCGTGAGCGTGACGGCGTTGACGAGCGTATCGCCGTCCGGCATCGCCGGACTCGCCACCACGTAGCCGATGCGCTCGCCCGCGAGCGAGAGCGTCTTCGAGAACGAGCCGAGCACCACGGCGTAGGGCGTGAGCGGCAGAACGGCCGGCACGGTCGCGCCGTCGTAGGCGAACGCGCGGTAGGGCTCGTCGCTGAGAAGGAAGAGCGGACGCCCACCTTCCGCTTCGCGCGTCGCGTTCACGCGATCTACGATGGACGCAAGACGCGCCATGTCCTCCGCCGCGTAGATGCAACCCGTCGGGTTGTTCGGCGAGTTCACGAGGATCGCGCGCGTCTTCGGTCCGATGGCCTTCTCCATCGCGTCGAAATCGGGACGGAATCCCTCCTCCGGCTTGGAATCGACGGCCTTCAACACGCCGCCGAAGTGTCCGCAGTAGCTGCCGTACTCCACGAAGTACGGCGCGGGACACAGCACCTCGTCGCCCGGCTCGATCACGGCGCGGAAGAACGCCACGAGCGCGCCGGCCGCGCCGACGGTCATCACCACGTTCGCGGCCTTGACGTCGGTCTGCTGTTGCTTGGAGAGGTAGGCGGCAATCGCCTCGCGCACGGCGGGGATGCCGGCGTTCGGACAGTAGCCGAGCCCAAGTGGCTCAATCGCCTTCGCAGCGAGGCCTTCCAGGATTTCCTTCGTCTTCGCGGGCGGCGGCACATCAGGGTTGCCGAGCGAGAAGTCGCACACCGCGTCCGCGCCGTAGCGCTTCTTCAGCTCAATGCCCTTCTCGAACATCTTGCGGATCCAGCTGGATCCCGCCATCGACTGCTTGATCTGGTTCGTGACGGTCTGCATGGCGTTCTCCTTACGCAAAGAGCTTCGCGAGCTTTTCGAGACGCGCGACGTTCTCTACGAGCTCGGCGCGCTTGGTTTTCTGTCCCTCGACGATCGCGGCGGGAGCATGCGCGACGAAGTTCTCGTTCGAGAGCTTCGCGTCGATGGACTTGATGAAGCCGCGCGTCTTCTCCAGTTCGACCGCCACGCGCTTCGCCTCGGCGGCCTTGTCGATCAGGCCTTCAAGCGAGAGATAGACGGTGCCGAGTTTCGTGAGCGTGCCGGGCATCGCGCGGTCCGCGCCGTCCGAGACGATCTCCACCGCCTCGGCGCGCATGAACGCCTTGAGGTTCGCCTCTTCCGCGCGCAGGCGATCGGCTGTCGCAGCGTCGCGCGCGTCGATCGTCACCTTCACGAACGCGGCGGGGTTCACCTTGTACTCCGCACGCAGCGCGCGCAGGGCGGTGATCGCCTCGCGCTTCGCGTTCACGAAGTCGTAGATTTCCTCCGTGAGGCCGAGCTTCGCCTTCTCCTCGTCGGAAAGTCCCTTCGGGAATTCCGCCTTGAGGATCGTCTCGTCGTCCTTGAGGTAGCCGAGCTGGTGCGCCACCTCTTCGGTAACGAACGGCATGTAGGGATGGAGAAGGCGCAGGGCCTTCCAATAGACGTCGCGCAGGATCGCAAAGGCGCGGGCCTTGTCGGGCGCGTCCTTCGCGTATTCCACGAACCAGTCGCAGATCTGCGTCCAGAAGAAGTCGTAGACCGCGAGCGCGCCGTCCTGGATGCGGTACTTCTCGAGGAGATCGTTCACCTTCCGGCACGCGAGGTCGCAGGCGTAGAGGATGTGCTTCTCGTCGGGGGATAGCTGACTGAAGCCCTCACCCGGATTTTCCGGATTATCCGGATTTTCCGGAATCTCCGAGCGATTCATCTCCATAAAGCGCGCCGCATTCCAGATCTTCGTCGCGAAGTTGCGGCCGATCTCGAACTTCGACTTGTCGACCTTCGTATCGCAGTCGAGCGAGGTGATGAGCGCGAGCGAGAAGCGGAGCGCGTCGGCGGAGTAGGTGTCGATCAACTCGAGCGGGTCGAGGGAGTTGCCGAGCGACTTCGACATCTTGCGGCCCTGCGCGTCGCGCACGATGCCGTGGATCACGATGTTCTTGAACGGCGGCTTCTTCATGAAGTGGATGCCGGCCATCATCATGCGGGCGACCCAGAAGAAGATGATGTCCTGCGCCGTCACGAGGTCCGTGGTCGGATAGTAGAAGTCGAGGTCGTCGGTCTTCTCCGGCCAGCCCATCGTGGAGAACGGCCACAGCCACGAGCTGAACCAGGTGTCGAGCACGTCGGGATCCCTTTGGAACACCCGATCCGGAGAATCCGGATTTTCCGGAATATCCGGATTTTCCGTGGCCCCGCACTTCGGGCATTTCGTGGGAGCGTTTTCGCTCACGATAAGCTCGCCGCACTTCGAGCAGGTGTACGCGGGAATGCGGTGGCCCCACCAGAGCTGGCGGGAGATGCACCAGTCCTGGATGTTGTTCATCCAGTTGAAGTATATCTTGCTCCAGCGATCGGGCACGAAGCGCACCTCACCCGACTTCACCGCCTCGATGGCAGGCTCGGCGAGCGGCTTCATCTTCACGAACCACTGCTTCGAGAGACGGCTCTCCACTACCTCGTGGCAGCGGTAGCAGTGGCCCACCTGGTTGTCGAGGTCCTCGATGTGGTCGAGGAAGCCGCCGGCTTCGAGATCGGCGACGATCGCCTCGCGGCACTTCCAGCGGTCCATGCCGCAGTACTTCGCGCCGGCGAGCTCGTTCATCGTGCCGTCGTCGTTCATGATGTTGATTTCGGCGAGGTTGTGGCGCTTGCCCACGAGGAAGTCGTTCGGATCGTGCGCTGGCGTGATCTTCACGATGCCCGTGCCGAACTCGCGATCCACGTAGTCATCCGCGATCACGGGGATCTCGCGTCCGGTGAGCGGCAGGATAACGGTCTTGCCGAGAAGGTGCGCGTAGCGCTCGTCCTTCGGGTTGACCGCCACGGCGGTATCGCCCGGCAGGGTTTCGGGACGCGTCGTCGCGACCATCACGTAGTCCTTGTACGGCTCGCCCTGCGTGCCCTTCGCGCTGCCCACGACGGGGTAACGGATGTACCAGAAGTGTCCGTGGTTCGGCTCGTGCTCCACCTCGTCGTTCGCGAGGGCGGTGCCGCAGCGCGGACACCAGTTCACGATGTAGTTTCCCTTGTAGATCAGGCCCTCGTTGTAGAGCTGGCAGAACACCTTCGCGACGGCCTTGGAGCAGCCCTCGTCGAACGTGAAGCGCTCGCGCTTCCAGTCGGTCGAGTTTCCGAGCATGCGCTGCTGGTGTACGATCGTGCCGCCGTACTGTTTCTTCCACTCCCACACGCGCGCGACGAACGCCTCGCGCCCGAGGTCCTGACGGCGCTTGCCTTCTTTCTTGAGGGCCTTCTCCACCACGTTCTGCGTGGCGATGCCGGCGTGGTCGGTGCCGGGCAGCCAGAGCGTGTTGAAGCCGCTCATCCGGCGCCAGCGCACGAGGACGTCCTGGATCGTCTGGTTGAGCGCATGGCCCATGTGGAGAATGCCCGTCACGTTGGGCGGGGGAATGACCACCGAGTAGGGCGTGCCGCCCTCGGACGGCTCCGCGTGGAAATATCCGTTGTTTTCCCAGATCGGGTACCACTTGGCCTCGGCGGCCTTGGCGTCGTATCTTTTGTCCATCATTTTCTTCTTTGCTTTTACTTACGGGAAATCACTTGCCTCTGCGCCCTTCCGACGACAGACGCATCGCGGAGAAGACATTGTACATCGCTCCGTAGTTCTTCAGTTCCTCCGCCGTAACGCGCAGGAGGAAACGGTGCGCGCCGTCGGGGCGCGCCCAATAAGCACATGCGAGGGCACTGTCCACCCCGGCGTGAGGCATGGACTGCACCACGGTTCTGAACAGGTCCTGGTTCTTTTTCGCCACGAAACCGACCGCCGCCGGCAACACGAATTCGCGCATGACCGCATAACATGAAATCATTCCAAAGCAGGATGGCCTGTCTGCAACCGCCTCCGGCAACGCGGCCGCAAGACGCGCCTCGCCTTGGGGCTTCTGCGACACGGGACGCCGGAATCCGACCGGACCGATGTATGCGGAATGCGCCTTGCCCGCTTGCGGCAACACCGCGATTTCGCCCTTTGTCGCACCGAGAATCGCGCCCAGCCGCTTCTTTGCCTGCGCCAGCTCGCGCTCCGCGCCCTTCACCTTCGCCTCGGCGGCCGCCACGTCCAGCACGGCCGCGTAGTCAACGATCATCCGGCCGTTGGACGCGCGCACGAGTCCGCGTCCCGGCCATTGCTTTTCGACGGCGGCGGCAACTGCATCGAGAAGCCGGGCGTCAACGGCGTCGCCCCGACGCGCAGAGGACGACACGCCGTCCAGCACGACATACGGCTCGCGCCGTGGTCCCAGTGCAAGCGCGCTCACGGACCAATCTGCGGGATCGGGGAAGGACGATTCCCGCAGACACGCCGCAATGGCGAATGACATGTCCTTCAGAAAAGGAGCGTACTTCTGTCCGTCTGGTTTCTTCACCAAGTGTTTGACAAGTCCATCCCAGAAACACACCGAACTTTCAAGCGACGCCTTCCACGTCTTTTCATCGCCGCACATCCCCCACAGCATGTCGTTGAAGGCCAGTACGCACAACGCGTTGTCGGGAACGCCGTCCAGCGCGCCCGCAGGCAGACGGAATCCGGCGGCTGGGAAAAGTTTCGCGCCCGGCCCAGGTTCCAGGGCGAAGTCGAACGAAAGCCCGTTCCCGTCGAGGTCGAACGCGAACCGCGCCCGCGAATATGCGCGCAGGTCGATTTCACCGGAAGGATCGTTGCTCTCATCGAGAAGACGGCAGACAAGGTCGAAGCCAGAAATCTCGTCGCCCATCGCCTTCCGCGCGCGCTTCTCCTCTGCGGCCGCCTGGGAGAGAAAGTCTTCCAGCGCTTGAAGGCCCGTGGCGGTAATTTCGGCGCGCACGAGCTGGCGCGCGCCTTTCGGAGGATCGGCGTAGGCGACCTCCGTCTTCATGAGGTCTTCCGCCGCATACTCTACGGTGCTCGTCACGGCGATCTGCCACGCGGGCTGGTACACGTAGGTCCGCACCGTAATCGCAGAGTCCGGACGGAAGCTCCCCATTTCCTCTTGAAGAGCCGACTGGATGGCCGGAACAAGCGCCATCGGCACGATGGGGTTGTTCACCAGCGTGCCGAGCGTCTGCAATCTCTGGCGTATCTCCGCAAACGGAGCCACCTCGACCGATGCCGCCAGCACAGGCTTGGAATGCGTCTCCTCGACGATTCCAGCCTGCGCGGCCGCGAGCGCCAGCCCGGCGCACATCCATGTCAGCCGTTTCATCCGTTCAACTCACTTCTCGGACGACTTCGACTGAGCCTGCGCCTGCGCAGCCATGATCGCGTTGGCCGCCGCGCCGAAGTTCCGGATTTCGTCCTTCGTGATGCGCATAAGGAAGCTGCACGAGCCGCTCTTCTCGCACCAAACCGCAGCGGCAAGTGCGCCGTTCGCGCCGGAGGGCGGAAGCACGGACACAATTTGCTGGATCTCAGCAGTATCCTTCTTCGGCATGGCCTTCAGGACGATGGGCAGAACGTTGTCGCGCATCAGCGAATACAGCGACAGGTAGAACACGTTGGCCGGACGCTTCGCTGCGGCTTCCGGCAGCACGGCCGCGAGGCGCGCCTCGCCCGACGGCGCAGCGGCAGGCGGCGTGAAGCCCTTCGTGCCGAGGAACGTGCGGTAGGTCGTCGGCGACAGCAACCTGGTGGAGCACTCGCTCGCCGTACCGCCCAGGATCAAGGCGAGCGTCTTCTTCGCCTGATCCACTTCCTTCTGCTCTTCCTTCGTCGCGCCGGAAACTGCGGCGACAACGTCGATCAGCTTTGCCCAGTCAAGGGTCAGCGTGGCACCGTTGGCGCTCACGACACCCGGCCACTTCTTGCCCAGGATCTTGTCCAGCGCGGCGTAGAAACGGATAACCGCGTCATTGGCCTGAGCGGCCTTCGGGCTTTCGCCGGCGACGACCATGTACGGTTCCTGCTGCGGGCCAAAGGCGATGGCGCCCACGTCCCATTCGGCCGGACCGGGATACGGCACAGCCGCCAGCAGGTCGGCCGTAGCCGTGCGAAGGCCGTCTGCTATTTCCGCGTATTCGGGCGCCTCCTGCCGCAGGCAGGCGAAGAGGCTGTCGGTAATCGGACGCACTCCGCCGATCATGGTGCGGAATTCCTGCTCGTCCTGGATGCCCGACTGGAGGAGCGAGTTCATGGCGAAGAACACCGGAGCGCCCGCCGGTACGGCGTCCAGCGCACCCGCAGGCAGCTGGAATCCGGCAGCCGGCGAATAGGACACCCCAGGCTTGAGCGTGCCGGAACCCTTGACGACAAACCCGGTCGCGTCGAGATCAATGGTCATTTCAGCCCGCGCGAACTTGCGGAGATGCGCGTTCTGGCGCTGCATCTGCGACTGCTGGAGCTTCATGAAAGCGGCAACGAGCTGCTCGGTTGCGTTAGTGCTGGACTCCTTCACAAGGGCAGCCTGGTCGGTAGCCATTTTCTTGTGCAAATCGGCAAGAAGGCTAAGGCCAAGCTCCGTGATGTCCATGCGAACGAGCGGACGATTCGCGGCAGCAGGGATTGACGGGGCAGCAAGCGCCCGCTTTGCCGACGCCGCATTCATCGCAAAGGCACAAGTGCGGCCATCCGCCGCAAACAGCGCAACGCCACCATCCTCCAACTCGATGGAGCCATCCGCCTTCTTCTGCGCCCCTTGATGGCTTGCGAGAAACGCCGTCGCGTCCTCTGCGCTAGGATAGAGCAACACGGGCTCAAATGCGTTGTCGGGCATTTCGTCCACGTCGCCCGACAGCACCTTGCGGACGGAGTTTGCATTGGCGTAGCACAGCACCTTCATCGGTGCGTCCTGGCGGAACTTGCCGAACTGCTCCGTCAATGCGTTCTGCAACGCAGGACAGACCAGCATCGGCACTGCGGGATTGTTGATCGTCGTGCCTACGTCGACGACCTTCTGCTGGAATTCCGAAAATGCGGCAATCTCGACAGAACCTACCAGTCCTGCCTGCGTTCCCGCAGCATCGGCTGCACAAGCCGCAAATACGGCTATGCCCACACTTGCACTCACGATTTGCTTGATCATTTTTTTTACCTTTCTGGTTTTGCTTTGTTCTTGAAACAAATTTCATTTGGCGTACTCCACGCACCGAAGCTCCCGGATGACCGTCACGCGAATGAGTCCGGGGAACTTCACCTGAGAAGATATGTCACGGCATATCTCCCCGGCGAGAATCGGCACGTCCGTATCCGGGATGGCGTCTGGATCCACCAGCACGCGCAGGTCGCGCCCCGCCTGCACGGCATAGACGTTCATGACTCCCTTGCGCGCGCGCGCCAACTTCTCTATCGTCTCGAGTCGCTGCACGTAGTCGCCGAGGCTCTCCTGACGCGCGCCGGGCCGGGCGGACGAAATCGCGTCCGCCGCCGAGCAGAGTACTCCGTACACTCCTCCGTCAGTGCCTGGATCGGCGTGATGGGCAGCAACAGCCGCGCACACCGCCTCGACCTCGCCGTGGTTTTTCAGGAACTCCGCGCCCAGTGCGGCATGAGCGCCCTTTTTCTCGGCTGTGATCGCCTTGCCGATGTCATGGAGGAAACCAACGCGACGGGCGCGCGCTGCGTCAAGGCCCATCTCCGCCGCCATGGTGCCCATGAGGAGCGCCACCTCCACGGAATGCCGCAGGACGTTCTGCGTGAAGGACGTGCGGAATGAAAGCGCGCCCATGAGCTGCAGTATGTCTGCCGGAAGTCCAGGCACGCCCGCCTCGGCGGCGGCGGCCGTCCCGGCCTCCTCGTTCGCGGTTGCCACCTGCGCGCGCGAATCGGCAACCGCACTCTCGATCGATGCTGGATGTATGCGGCCGTCGGCAATAAGCGCCGTCAGCGCGCGGCGGGCGATCTCGCGGCGCATCGGATCGAACGCAGAAAGCACTACGGTGTCCGGCGCGTCATCCAGCAACAGCGTCACGCCCGTTGCGGCTTCGAACGCGCGCACGTTGCGTCCGTCGCGTCCTACGATACGGCCCTTCATCTCCTGGTTCGGCAGCGGCACCGTAGTCGTCGCAAGCTCGCTAAGGTGCGTCACGGCGCACCGCTGGATTGCATCCGCCACGAGGCGGCGGGCGACGGTATCGCCCTGTTCGCGCGCGGCTTCCTGTATGCGGCGCGAGAGAATCGCCGCGTCGGCACGGAGTTCCGCGTTCGCATGCGTGAGGATTTCGCGACGCGCCTCCTCGTGCGTCATCTTCGCGAGGTCGCGCAGACGCTTGTCGGCGGCGGCGAGATCGGACGCGGCCTTCTTCTCGGCGGCGGAAACGGCGGACTGCTTCGCCTCCACTGCGGCGAACTTTGCGTCCAGCTGGTCCGCGCGCCTGTCGAGGGCGTTCTCGCGTTGCGCGAGACGGTCCTCTATCGCCTGAAGTTCGGCGCGGCGCTTCTTAGCAGACGCCTCGAACTCCTCCTTAGCCTTCACGACTGCGGCGCGAGCCGCGATGTCCGCCTCCTTCAGCTTCGCCTTGATCTCGCTTTCGCTCTCCTCCTCGCGAAGGCGCATCTGCTTCTCAATGGTCTCCGCGCGCCAGCGCCCGACGAGCCCGCGCAGCGCGTAGCCGAGCAGGACACCGAGCAGCAGCAGCACCGCGATGATGATGATCGCGACGCCGTCCGAAAGGAGACTCCACGTGCTGCTCCAGGAATCGCTGGCGAGGGCTGCAAACATGGCGTCAGCACACCGCCTTCTTCAAGAGGTTGAAAAGATAGCCGCGCTCTGCTACCGGCATGGAATCGAAGCCGTCGATCTGCGCGCGCATCTCGGCCACGCCCGCGTCAAACGCTGCGCGCTCCTCGCTCGCGTCATCCGGCGCGAACGGGTATATCTTCTCGTCGATCCAACGGCGGAGGCGTTCCTGCACGGCCTCTTCCGTCCGCCGGTGGAAATGCTCCTTCAGAATCGCGCGCGTCGCATCCAGCCACGCTCGCACCTCGGGATGGAGCTCGTCCATCACGAGCGCGTTCTCCGCCGCGAGCTCGCTAAAGCGCGCACCCACGAGATAGGCAGTGTAGCTGAACGGCTGGCCCGACCGCACGCCGGATGGACGTTCGTAGAGCGTGAAGCCGTCGCGTCCGCAGAACACGATGCGCCCCTTGCCCGCGAACTTCTTGCGCCACTCGATCACCTCGAGCCTCGCCTCCATTCCCGAGTCGAGGCTGATCCTGTAGTCAGTCTCGCCCTTCTGCACGATGATCGGCGAAACGGGCAGACCGCAGAAATACACCGACACGCCCGGATACGCCTTGAGGTAGAGGGCAAACTTCACCGCAAGCGTCTGCACCACCAGCTCGGGTCGCGCAAGCGACTCCACCGTTGCGCGTACGCCCGTCACGTACACCTCGGTGCCCGTTGCCGGACCCGGTGTGGCCGCCTGCGCGAGATGGAAAACGCCCGGGTCGTTCGCGTCGCCAGCGAGAGTATAGGAGAGCAGCGCGTCTCCGGCCTTCATCGTGGTGCGCCACTCGACGTGCGTACCAAGCGCGAAAGCCTTGAAGCGTCCGCGCCCGTGCCGACCGTGGAGACGACGCTGGTAGGGCGGGCGCCCCGCGCCCGCCGCCTGCAATTTCCAGCTACCGCCGAGGGAGCCGAACGTCTCCTCGCTGCGGAGGATGTCGATGCCCGTGCCGTCATCCGACACGCGCACCGCGTCTATGCCGCCCAGCGCGTTCTGCACAAGGTCCACCCGCACCTCGCGCGCGTCCGCGTCGAGTGCGTTCCACACGAGTTCCTCGACCGCTGAGAGCGGTGTCGCTCGCGCGAGCGAGGCTATGTGATCGGCCTTGGCCTGTACGTAGATGTCTCTCGTCATAAGATGTTCATCGGCTCCACGGCGGGGGGAACGGCGGACGTAACCTTCTCGATGCGCTGGCGGATGCCCTCCAGCTGCCGCGTGCATTCGGCCACGAGCGCGCGTCCCTCCTCGAAACGCTTCATCATGTCGTCAAGAGGCAGGGTACCGCCCTCCATCTCGGAGACAATCCGCTCCAGCCGCGCGAGCGACTGCTCGAACGTGGTCTCTTTTTTCTGCTCTTCACTCATCTGCTATCCTCCCGGGGCAGATATTATACCACAAACTGCCTCATCCTTGGGAAACTGCAAAGTTATAAGCGTTACGGAACATGCGCATCCAGGGACCGGCCTCACTGGTGAACACGCCCGGATTGTAGCTGAGCTGCGCGGCGCGGAAGCCGCGCTCCGGGTGCGGCATCATGATCGTCGCACGGCCGTCGCGCGTCGTGAACGACGTGAGACCGCCCGCCGAGCCATTCGGGTTCCAGGGGTAGCGCTCGGTCGGGTTGCCGCGACCGTCGACGTAGCGAAGCGCTGCCTTCGCCTTCGCGGTATCGACGCCCGCAGGGAACACCACGCGGCCTTCACCGTGCGCAACGGCGATCGGGATGCGGCTGCCTGCCATGCCCTTGAAGAAGATCGACGGCGAGTCGAGCACCTCGAGCGTGCAGTAGCGCGCCTCGAACTGCTCGGAGATGTTGCGCTTGAACTCCGGCCACGCTTCCGCGCCGGGAATGATGTCCTTGAGCTGCGAAAGCATCTGGCAACCGTTACACACGCCGAGCGAGAAGGTATCCTTCCGGTGGAAGAACTTCTTGAACATCGCCTTGAGCTTCCGGTTGAAGAGGATCGACCGCGCCCAGCCGCTGCCCGCGCCCAGCACGTCGCCGTAGCTGAAGCCGCCGCACGCGACGAGGCCCTGGAAATCGGCGAGGTCCACGCGGCCGGCAAGAAGATCGGTCATGTGCACGTCCACGCTCTCGAAGCCCGCAAGCGCAAACGCCGCCGCCATCTCGATGTGGCCGTTCACGCCCTGCTCGCGCAGGATGGCCATGCGGGGCTTTCCGGACTTTCCGGATTTTCCGGATTTTCCGGATACTCCGGCATCCGGCTCGTAAGTGAGCTTGAAGGTGAGCCCGGGATCGGCCTCGTCGAGGCCGTTGTCGTATTCCTCCTTCGCCGAGGCGGGATTGTCGCGGAGCGCCTGCATGCGGTAGGTCGTCTCGCTCCACGCGCGACGGATGGAGGTGATATCCGTCGCGAGAACGCGACGGCACCCGACGTGGATCGTGAAAGCGCGATCGCCCGTAGGCGCACCGATCACATGCACGCAGTCGCCAAGGCGCGCGCGGCGGAAGATGGCCAGCACTTCATTGAGCTTTTCATCAGCTACCTGCAGCACCACACCCGGTTCCTCGGAGAAGAGAACAGCCAGCGGATCGAGCGGATTTTCGGCGGCATCCGCATCAGGAAGCGTCACGTCGATGCCATGGCCGCCGGTGATCGCCATCTCGGCGAGCGTCACGGCGAGGCCGCCGTCCGAGCGGTCGTGGTAGGCGAGCGCAAGACCGCCCTTCACGATCTTCTGCATCGCGTTGAAGAAGGCTTTTAAAGGCTTAGCATCGGCATCCGCGTTTTCGTCGCCAAGCTGGTTGTACACCTGCGCAAGGCAGCTGCCGCCAAGGCGGTACTTCGCCTGACCTAGATCGATGTAAATGAGCTGCGATGCACCCTTCTTCAGATCGGGCGTCAAGGTGCGCTGCACGTTCTCGACGGGCGAGAAGCTGGAGACGACGAGCGAGAGCGGCGCTACCTGCTTGTGCGCGAGGCCCTTCGAGTCGGTCCACGTGGTGTGCATGGAGCAGCTGTCCTTGCCCACGGGAATCGAGATGCCGAGCGTAGGACAGAACTCCATGCCCACGGCCTTCACCGTGTCGAAGAGATTGGCATCCTCGCCCGGTTCGCCGCACGGGGCCATCCAGTTCGCGGAAAGGCGCACGTTGTGGATGTCGCCGCAGTCCGCCGCCGCGAGGTTCGTGAGCGCCTCGGCGATTGCAAGGCGGCCCGAAGCCGGCGCGTCGATGAGCGCCACGGGCGAGCGCTCGCCCGTCGCCATGGCCTGACCGTGGAGCGTCTTGTAGCCCATCGACGTCACCGCGCAGTCCGCGGCAGGCAGCTGGTAGGGGCCCACCATCTGGTCGCGCGCCACGAGACCCGTCACGGATCGGTCGGTGATCGTGACGAGGAACGTCTTGTCGGCAATCGTGGGCAGGTGCAAGAGACGGAAGAACGCATCCTGCGGCTGCACGCCGGCGAGCTTCAACGGCTCGTGCGCACGCGCGACGTGCGTGACGTCGCGCACCATGCGCGGCGGCTTGCCGAGCAGGACCTTGATGTCCATGTCGATCGGACGGTCGTGGAAGTATTCATCCTCAAGGATGAGGCGTCCGTCGCCCGTCGCCTCGCCGATGAACGCCACGGGACAGCGCTCGCGGGCGCACAGTTCCTCGAACCACGCGCGCGCCTCGCGCTTCAGCGCAAGCACGTAGCGCTCCTGGGCCTCACAGCACCAGATCTCCATCGGATTCATGGAGGGCTCTTCGTTGTGGACCGTGCGGAGCGAAAACTTTCCGCCCGTCGCCTCCACGAGTTCGGGACAGCCGTTCGAAAGACCGCCCGCGCCGATGTCGTGGATGGAGAGGACGGGGTTCTTCCGCCCCATCGACGCACAGGCGTTGATCACGCCCTGACAACGACGCTGCATTTCCGCGTTGCCGCGCTGGACGCTGTTGAAGTCGAGCGCCTCGTCGTTCGTGCCGGTCATCATCGAGCTCGCCGCACCGCCGCCGAGGCCGATGCGCATGGCAGGGCCACCGATCTGCACGATGTACGCGCCGGTCCTGACCGGCTTCTTCTCCACCTGGTCGCGGATGATCACGCCGTGTCCGCCCGCGAGCATGATGGGCTTGTGGTAGCCGCGATACAACCCGGCGGCCACGCCCTCGTACGTGCGGAAGAAACCCGTGAGCTGCGGACGCCCGAACTCGTTGCCGAACGCCGCGCCGCCGATCGGCCCCTCGGTCATGATCGCGAGCGGCGTGGCGAGACGCTTCGGGAACTCCGCGTACTCGCGCTCCCACGGCTGCGGATAGCCGGGGATGTGCAGGTCGCTCACCATGAAGCCGCAGATGCCCGCGTTCGAGCGCGAGCCGCTGCCCGTCGCCGCCTCATCACGGATTTCGCCGCCCACGCCCGTGGCCGCGCCCGGGTAGGGCGAAATCGCCGTCGGGTGGTTGTGAGTTTCGACCTTCATCAGCTGGTCGAGCTGGAGCTTGCGGAAGCGGTAGGTATGGTCGCTAGAGGATCTAGCGGGGCTAGAAGTTCTAGAGGATCTAGAAATTCTAGAATCGCTAGAAGTAGCACCCACCGGACCAAAGACCTCCGTCTCAAAGCCTTCCACCACGGATGAGTTATCCTTGTAGGCGACGAGCGTGCCCTTGCCGTTCTTCTTGTGGGTGTTCTTGATCATCCCGAAGAGGGAGTCTTTCTGCTTCTTCCCGTCGATGATGAACTGGGCGCCGAAGATCTTGTGGCGGCAGTGTTCGGAGTTCACCTGACCGAACATCACGAGTTCCGTGTCCGTGGGGTTGCGCCCCGCGGCCTTGAAGGAATCGGCGAGGTACTGCATCTCGGGCTCGCTGATCGCGAGACCGAGCGAAACATTCGCCTCGCGGATCGCCTCCACGCCGCGTCCGAGCACGTCGAACGTGACGCCGGGCTTCGGTGGCGGACAGTCAAAGAGGTCGTCGAGGTCCGTGTACACGCCCTCGGTCATGCGGTCGTAAAGTGCTGCAATCGCCTTGTTGTTCTGAAGCGGCGAGAGCGCCGCTTCCCCGAGGGGCTGCTGATTCGGGGAAGCGGCACTCTTGCCGCTTCCGTCAGAGGTAATACAATAACGGATGCCACGTTCAACGCGCGCTATGCCCTTCAAGCCGCAGTTGCGGAAGATATCGGTGGCCTTCGACGACCACGGCGAAATCGTACCCTTGCGCGGCGTGACGTAGAACGACCCCCGTTCCCCATTCCCCGTTCCCCATTCCCCGCTCTCGGCATTCAGGAGCAGGGCCGCGCGGTCGAGCGTCTCGGCATCGGGGCCTTCGCCCTCCGGTTCGATCGCGTACACCCAGCGTGCGTCAATCGAAACATTCGCGAGCGCCGGGTCGGCGGCGGCGAGGGCGGCGCGCAGGGCGTCGAGGCGGAACGGCGAATACGCCGCGGATCCCATCATCAAAATTGGTTTCATAGTTTCTTGCTTTCCTTTGAAAATCGGGTTAATATTATACCATAAAACACTCACAGGAATCGACCCGTAATCGAGGCCGAATTGGCGCGGATTTCCTCGGGCGTGCCTTCCGCCACGAGCGTGCCGCCCGCGTCGCCGCCGCCGGGACCGAGGTCGATGATCCAGTCCGCACAGCGCATCACGTCCACGTTGTGCTCGATTACGACCACGGTGTTGCCGCTTTCGCGCAGTTTGAGCAGAAGCGCCATCAGTTTTGCTACGTCATCAAAGTGGAGACCGGTCGTCGGTTCGTCGAGGAGGTAGAGCGTGCGGCCCGTCGAGCGGCGCGAAAGCTCCGTCGCGAGCTTGATGCGCTGCGCCTCGCCGCCGGAGAGCGTAGTGGCGGGCTGCCCGAGGCCGATATAGCCAAGACCCACGTCAACAAGGGTTTTTAGTTTCGCCGCGAGACGCGGCACCTTCGCGAAGAATTCATACGCTTCCGCCACCGTCATGTCGAGGACGTCGGAGATCGTCTTGCCGCCGTACTTCACTTCAAGCGTCTCCTTATTGAAGCGGCGCCCGTTGCACTGCTCGCACGTGACGTACACATCGGGCAGGAAGCTCATCTCGAGCTTCCGCACACCGTCGCCGCCACACGTCTCGCAGCGTCCGCCCTTCACGTTGAAGCTGAAGCGACCGGCCGTGTAGCCGCGCGCCTTCGCGCCCTCGGTCTTCGCGAACAGCTCGCGGATGTCGCTGAAGAAACCCACGTATGTCGCCGGGTTCGAGCGCGGGGTGCGTCCTATCGGCGACTGGTCGATTTCGATCACCTTGTCGATGTGCTCCACGCCGGTGAGCTTGCGGAACTTGCCCGGCACGGCCTTCGCGTGGTAGAAACGGCGCATCAGCTCGCGCTTCAAGGTTTCGTCGATGAGCGAGGACTTTCCGCTCCCCGAGACGCCGGTCACCACGGTAAACGTGCCGAGCGGAATCTTCGCCGTGATGTTTTTGAGATTATGGTGCGTGCAACCGGAGATGGTGAGGTAGTGGCCGAACGCAGTTCGGCCATCAAATCTCGCGGAGCAACGGGAGGGCCGCGCTCCGTCGCGGCCGGATTCGATCCGCCGCTTCCCCGTGAGATAGTCGGCGGTCAAAGTGCCGGCCTTCAGCAATCCCTTGAAATCGCCCTGGTACATCACGCGGCCGCCTTCGCGGCCTGCACCGGGGCCAAGATCCACGATATAATCGGCCGTGCGCATCATCTCCGCGTCATGCTCCACCACCACCACGGTGTTGCCACGGTCGCGAAGCTCCTTAAGAGTGGCGATCAGGCGAGTGTTGTCGCGGGGATGAAGGCCGATGGTCGGTTCGTCGAGCACGTACAAGACGCCAGTGAGTCCGCTCCCGATCTGCGAGGCGAGGCGGATGCGCTGCATTTCGCCGCCGGATAGCGAGCCGCTTGAACGGTCGAGTGTAAGGTAGTCGAGGCCAACGTCGTTGAGGAAGCCAAGGCGTTTAACGATTTCCTTAAGTACGTCCTTCACAGTTGAAAAGTTTTCCCTAGATTCGCCAGAACCGCTAGATTTCTCTAGTAGCCCCTGGAAGAAGCCAAGGGCCTCTTTCACGGGAAGTGCCATCACATCCACGATACTCTTGCCCGCCACGGTGACAGCGCGCGACTCGGGTTTGAGGCGCGAGCCGTGGCAGGAGGGACAGGGGCGGTCGCTCTGGTACGACTCGAACTTCTCGCGCCGCTCGTCGCTTTCCGCCTGCTCCATCATGCGCTGGAGCGTGGCCATCACGCCCTCGAAGGGTTTGTCGTTCGAGCGCCAGGGAAGGATGAGATCGTCGTCGAAACCGTGCAACAGCTTGTGCCGGAAATCGGCGGGCAGATCCTCCCACGGCGTTTCCAACTTTACCTTATACTGCTTCGCAATCCGCGATAGGATTTCGTTGTAGTACATTATCGCCATGTGGCCGGCCCGACGCCACGGATGGATGCACTCGCGGAGGGGGAGTGTCTTGTCGGGGATCACGAGGTCTTCGTCGAAGTAGAAGATAGAGCCGAGGCCACCACACGTGGGGCACGCCCCAAACGGCGAGTTGAAGGAGAAGTTGCGCGGCTTAAGCTCGTCGAAGGAGATGCCGCAGTCGGGACAGGCGTTCTTCTCGGAGAACACAAATGCGGGAGGGTCGCGCTTGTCGCGACCTTCGTCAACGCGCTCCACCACGATGATGCCATTGCCTGTCTTGAGACCGAGCTCCACTGAGTCGGTGAGGCGCGTAGTGAATGCCGGATCGGCGGAGAAGGGGATCACGAGCCGGTCCACCACCACGTCGATGGAGTGGTTCTTCTTCTTGTCGAGGGAAGGCACTTCCTCAAGGGCGTACGTCGTGCCGTCCACGCGCACGCGGGCGAAGCCCGCGCGCTTGATCTCGGCGAGGGTTTCTTCGTGGCGGCCCTTGCGTCCCTTAACTGCCGGAGCGTAAATGATCAGCTTCGCGCCGGCCGGATACTTGAGGATGGTCTCCACTATCTCTTCCGCGCTCTGACGACGCACCGGTTTTCCGCATTTCGGACAATGCGCCACGCCCACATTGCCGTAGAGTAGGCGAAGGTAGTCGTGAATCTCCGTGACAGTGGCCACAATCGAGCGCGGGTTGCCGCCGGAGGTTCTCTGCTCGATGGCAATGGCGGGCGAAAGCCCCTCGATGCGCTCCACGTCCGGCTTCTGCATCTGGTCAAGAAACTGACGCGCGTAGGCGCTCAGCGATTCCACGTAGCGGCGCTGTCCCTCGGCGTAGAGCGTGTCGAACGCGAGCGACGACTTCCCGCTTCCGGAAAGCCCGGTCACTACGGTAAGGGAGTTGCGCGGGATGCGCACGTCAACGTCACGCAGGTTATGGACCTTCGCCCCTTCAATGATGATATCGGCCATTTCAATCTCCTACCAAAATAACATGCCGCGCGGTGAATATTCGAGTACCGACAGGACCTCCCGCGCCCGCCTGGCTAGGTCTTCGCGCCCCGAGCTATCCCGCACCCATTCAAACAGCTTCCGCGCCTCCGCGCGACGCCCGCCGTTGTGCTGCGCGAAGGCCAGCTTGAGGATGGCATCGGCGGAAGAGTAGTGCCGGCCGGGTGCCTGGATCGAGAGCAGGAGGTGTAACGCCGCCGAATGCCAGTCGCGTACCACCAGCTCGGCCGTGCCGAGCGCCTCCAGAGCCTGTCCACGCGCATCGCGCGAGGAGTCGGAAGCCACGGCAGCGCACACGTTCGTGATCTCACCCCAGTCCTCCGCGCGCCCACGCCGCATGAGCGCGTAGGCAAGCTTGCCGTCCGTCGCGTCGCGTGCGAGTACCGCACGGCTCCTCCTCAGCATGTCGATGCCTTCGTCGAGCTCGCCCGCCGCGCACTTGGTCTCGCCGACATGCGCGAGCGCACGCCAGTTGTCCGGATCGACCGCAAGCGTGCGCGTAAACGCCGTCATGTCCGTGCGATAACTCGCCACGACTGGATAGGCGACCGCGAAGAAAACCGCCACGACCACAGTAAGCCCCACAACAGGCAAGATGCCCGTAGTCCCAGTGGTAGGGCCGCCTCGCCGAGGCGGCCGCACCGGTAGGGCGCGCGCCCCGCGCGCGCCGTACAACAAAACCCCCGCAATCGGCAGAGCCATCGCGGGCAAGTAGAGGAAACGGTCTGCACGCGCGTGCTCGCCGAAACTGCCAAAGATGCCGAGCGTAGGTGCGAGCGCGGCGAAGAACCAGAGAATCACAGCACCCATGCAAAAAAGCCCAGCGCAATCGGATGCCCTATCCTGTTCCGCCCGCCGCCTAATACGGCGGCACCACCACCACGCACCCGCCACAAGCACGGCCAGCACACCCAGGCCGAGCAAACCCTGCACCGGCCACCCTCCCGGTACGGCGCGATAATCAAGATGGATACCTGCGGGGATGAACATCTGGAAAACGTACAACCCCACGGCGACTGCGGCATTTAGCAAACGCCATGGCAGCGATGCGCTGAAAAGCTCGCGCACGGCATGGCCTTCTGGGTGGGTCTGCGAATATACCGCGAGCGCACCTGTTGCGGCGGCGAGGAGAAGGAAGAGTGTAAAGTGTAAAGTGTAAAATGTAAAGTGGTGATTGCCGGCCGTCGAATGTCGAATGTCGTCTGGTTGCCGGCTGTCGGCCGTCGAATGTCGAATTCCCTCCACTGCCAGCACGAGGAACGGGAAGCACATCGCCGTGGGCTTGCTCATGCAGGCAAGGATGAAACAGGCGTATGTGCCGACGAGGGCGGGAATCCAGCCCCATCCCTCGCTCCGCCGCGCACGAAGCCAGCAGAGCAGACCGCCGAGGATGAACGTGGCGCAGAGCAGTTCCTTCCGGCTTGCAATCCATGCCACCGCCTCGGCGCGTTGCGGGTGCAGCGCCCAGAATGCGGCAAGAAGGAATAAGATAATCTTTGCGACCTTTGCGTTCTTTGCGGCCAAAGAAACCAGCAGCCATAGCAGAAGCACCGCGTTCAGCGCGTGGATCCCCACGTTCACGAGATGGTGCGCTCCCGCGCCGGGACCGAACAGCGTGATATCGCACATGTAGGAGATGTAGGTCGCCGGCATCCAGATACCGCCGTGACGCACGTTCGTGAACGCCTCGCGCACGTTCGCCCACGACAGTCCGTCCTTTACAAACTCGCAGCGGTACGTGTAGTCGTGGTCGTCAAGGCGCAGAAACTCGAAGTCGCCCGTCTGGCGGAAAAGCGCCCAGACGAGCAACACCAGCAGAATGGATGCGGCCGCGACAAGCGCGGCCCTCCCGCTTTTTAAATGTTCATAAATCTTCATTGTTCACAATTGCCATCAATGGGACATTTGCAAAATATCTTTTTGATTGTCCATGTAGAACATGCAGAACATATAAATCATCTGTATGTTTTGCATGTTCTACCTGTTCTACATGGACAAACCCCTCCTCAGACACGATCTTGCAATGCAAACTAGCATCTCGCAAAGTGACATTTGTCATTTGTGAACAATTGTGACAATTGTGATTTGTGAACAATTTCTTAGTAGAGGTTCTTCGCGTCGATCGACAAAAGGAACTCTGGGTTCGACCTGTACTTCTTCATCCCGGCGAGCACTGCCTGCATGGCGCGCTCGGGGCCGGCGTCGGACAGCGCGCGGCGAAGCGCCCAGGTCTTCTCCAGCTCCAGCGGCGCGAGCAGGAGGTCTTCCTTTCGCGTGCCGGACTTGTCGATGTCGATGGCAGGGAAGATGCGCTTGTCGGCAAGGCCGCGGTCGAGGCACAGCTCCATGTTGCCCGTGCCCTTGAATTCCTCGAAGATCACCTCGTCCATGCGGGAGCCGGTATCGACAAGGCCCGTGGCGATGATCGTGAGCGAACCGCCGCCCTCGATGTTGCGGGCCGCGCCGAAGAAGCGCTTCGGACGGTGCAGCGCGAGCGCATCCACGCCGCCCGTGAGGATCTTGCCCGAGTGCGGCTGCACCGTGTTGTAGGCCCGGGCGAGACGCGTGATCGAGTCGAGCAGGATCACCACGTCCTTGCCGTTCTCCACCTGGCGGCGCGACATCTCGATCACCATCTCCGCCACGTTCACGTGGTGCTGCGGCTCCTCGTCGAACGTGGAGGAAAGCACCATCGCCTTCGTGTTGCGCTGCATGTCCGTCACTTCCTCGGGGCGCTCGTCAATGAGCAGCACGATGAGGACTGCATCCGGGTGGTTCTTAGTGATGGCGTTCGCCATCTTCTGGAGAAGGACCGTCTTGCCGACGCGCGGAGGCGCAACGATCAGCCCGCGCTGCCCGAAGCCAATCGGCGTGAAAAGGTCGACCACGCGCATCGACGTCTCGCCCGGCGTCGTCTCAAGAATGATGCGGCGCGTGGGGAAGGTGGGAGTGAGGTTCTCGAAGTGGACTATACGCGCGGCCTCGCTGGGCGTCTTGCCGTTCACCGACACCACGCTGCCGAGCGCAAAGAAGCGATCCTTGTCGCGAGGGTCGCGGATCGGGCCCACGACGGTATCGCCCGTGCGGAGCGCGTGGCGGCGGATCTGCTGCTGGGGGATGAACACGTCTTCGGGGCAGGCCAGGAAGTTAGTCTTCGCGCTGCGGAGGAAGCCGTAGCCCTCCTTCACCACTTCCAGGCAGCCCGTGGTCATCACGGCACCGCCGCGGTTCAAGTAGGTGCGGATCGCGCCGAAGATGATCTCGTGGCGCTTCATCGCGCCGAGGTCCTCTGGGTTTGCGTCCGGCCACATCTTCGCCACGATGTCGGCGTTGTCCCAGGTATGGATGTCCTGAAGGTTGTACTCGGGCAGGTCGGGGTTGCGCGGCACGGCGGGGACTGGCGGCGGAAGGTTCTGCGGCACCTCGTATGCCGGACGCCGGTTCCCCTGCGGCGGCGGAGAGAACTTGCCGCCGCCCTTGAAGTTCGGACGGTTCCCGTTGCGCTGAGCGGCGCGCGCTAGCCATTCCATGCGACGGCGCTGGCGATTGCTCATCGGCTGCTCGCCGGGCTGCGGCGCCGCAGGCTGCGCAGAGGCAGGCTTCTTCTCTGCTTCCGCCGGTTTCGACGTGGCATCTTGCGCCGGTTTCGGTGCCGCATCTTGCGCTTGTTTCGGTGCGGTATCTTGCTGTTGTACGCTTGCTGTTTCCTGGGCAGGCTTCGGCTCGACCGCAGGCTTCGGCTCGGCCGCAGGCTTCGGCTCGGCCGCAGGCTTCGGCTCGGCCGCGGGCTTCGGCTCGGCCGCAGGCTTCGGCTCGACCGCAGGCTTCGGCGTTATATCTTGCTGTTGTACGCTTGCTGTCTCATTATCGGCTTTCTTCGCAGGCGCATCAACCGCCGCCGCTGCTGCCGCCGCCGCACGTGCCGCCAACTCGGCCTTCGACGGACGTCCGCGCTTCTTCTTGGGAGCAGGGGCGGGCGTGGCAGACGTGGAGGCATCGCCACTTGGAGAGGTCTCTTTCGCTTCGGCGGAAGCCGCAGCCGTGGATTTCTTAACTTCTTCAGCACTCATCTTTTATCCGTTCCTTCAACCAGACGACAAGGCGCTGGGCCTCATCCCTTAGATGTTCGGGAGTTGAATCGTTCATCACGGTGTAATGGCATCGAGCCGCTTTCTCAGCCACGGGCCATTGCGCCGCGAGACGTGCCTCCGCATGCGCACGCGAATAACCGCGAGACGTCATCATCCGAGCGATTTGAAGATCGACCGGGGAGGCGATGCAGAGAAGTATATCATAATCTGATTCCCAATGCGATTCAAAAAGTAGGGGAATTATGTGAATGGTGCTTTGTTTATTTTCCCGAAGGCAAGAACGGACGAGTGGGAATATAATGGCTTCCAAGTCGGCGCGGGCAGATGCATCCTTGAATACGCGGGCGGCCAATGCAGCACGGTCAACCCCTCCATCGGGAGCGATGACTTCCTGGCCGAATCGAGCGGCAATGGCTGGAACGGCAGCGCCGCCGGGCGCCTCCAGTTCGTGAACGACATCGTCTGCATCAATAACCTGAATGCCAAGTTCCCGGAGGAACTTGGCAAACAGGCTCTTGCCGCAGGCGATTCCGCCTGTCAAGGCAATTCTCATGATCAATTACTTTGCGGGGGCCGGAGTGACGCCGGCCTCCGGCTGTTCCGTAGTGGCACCAGCATCGTCGCCCGTGCCCAGGGTCATCTGGCGACCGCGCGGATCCACGAGGCGCGCCGTGACGAAGATGAGCAGGTTGCGCTTGTTCGACCACTCGCTGCGGCTGCGGAAGAGACGGCCGATGAACGGAATGTCGCCGAGGAACGGAATCTTGTCCTCCATCGACTTGCGCTCTTCGGTAATGAGTCCGCCCATCACTATCGTAGCGCCGTTGTAGATCGAGACATGCGTATCAATCGAACGCTCCTTGAAGAAGGGCTGCTCCATCGGGACGGTGAACCACTGGATTTCCTCGGAGTCGGTATTAGACTGGCTGACGGTGTTCATCAGACTCGCGAGTTCAGACGCAGTGCCCTCAATGTTCATCCCCCCGAACATGTTGCTCTTCTGGCCCATGACGGCTTCCAGCGGCACCTTCATGCCGTAGTCACGCCACTCGGGCTCGCCAATCACCTTCGGCGTGAGCTGGAGGTTGATCATCTGGCCTTCCGCCGAAACATCCGGCGTGCATGTGAGAATCACGCCCACTTCCTGCGTCTCGAAGTTCTGCGGTTCGACCATCGGGAGGATCTTGCTGCCACCGCTTGTCGATCCGTACATGCTGCTGCTGCCCGAAGAGCTGGCGGACTGGATCGTCACGTCGTAGTCAGTCGGATAGCGGTAGATCGTCACGACCTTGATCGTCGCCTCCTGGCCGCTCTTCGTCACCACCTTCGGCGCGGAGAGGAGATCCGTGTCGCTGCGCTGCGAGAGCATGTGGAGAATCATCGAAATATCGGCGTTTCCGAGGAACGCATTGATCTTCATGAACTGGTCGTTGTTCGACGCGCCCTTGCCGGATATGTGGTTGTCGGAATTTGAAAGGTAACGCATGCCCGTAGTGTAGTCCGTGCCATTGACGGCGTTGATGCCCATGTTCTTACCGGTGCGGTTTCCGTTTGCGCGGTTGTAGCGCAACCCCTCACTATCGCGATTGCTCCATCCCGTCGCCGCCGCGCCATTCCAGGTATAGGTTTCCGTTATCCTCTCTCCAGCAAGCGGACCATATGTATCGTTAGGCACCAAAGATGAAGTCGCATCAGTCGATTCCCCAGATACCGTTGTTGGCACATCTGGAAGTCGCGAATAATTACCTCTCCCGTCCACATTGTAATCAGCCCGATACCCATTCTCCCAATAAGTTCTCCTCTCTCCCCCCGTCTGCTTATATCCCGACTCCGCTATGTTCCACGCACCATCCTTGAGGTTGAGGGCCTTCTTCAGCTTGCCGCCCAGATTGAATGAATAGTCGCTGTTGAGCAGCCATTCGAAGCCGAGCGAGTTCAAATCCTCCTGCGCAACTTCCACGAACCGCGTCTCGATCTCGATGAGGAACGGCGTGACGTTCAGTTCGTTCAGTGCCTGCTCGAGGATGGCGAGCTGGTCGGCCGTATTGGTGACGCGGAGCTTGCCGATGGCCTTGATGTACTTGATGCGGGAATTCGCCGGCCACGTCACGCCCATTTCCTCGAAGTACTTCTTCCAGGAATCCTCGTCGTTGCTGCTTCCTGCATTGTCTCCGCCGCCGCCACCGCCGCCGAAGTCGCCCGCCTTCTGGTCCTTGAGCCCGCTTGAGGCGTCGTTCATGCGCTCCACGAACGATTCGACCACGTTGTAGGAGCGGGTGATCAGCTCGTCCGTGGTCATGTTCTTGGGCATGACCATCACGACGGAGCCCTGCACCTTGAACTTGAAGCCGACCTGCTTGCAGACATGGTCCAGCGCTTCCCAGAGGGAGAGGTTCGAGGCCGCGATGTTGGGAATCTGCGGCACGGCGCCGTCAGACACATTCTCCTCCGCTGCGGCGCCGAAGGCCGCCTCGGCGTTGTTGTTGTCCCCCGCAGGAGCCTCGCCTCCGCCCGTCAAGGTCTTGTTGAGCGTCAGAATGAAGTTGAAGCCGCGCTGGTCAACCGGAACCTCCGGACGGTCGAAGTCCTTGGAAGCCTGACGGAAGAAGTCCACGGCGTCGATGATCGTTGCCGGCGGACGGAACGAAATCGACGGCAGCATCATTTCCTTCATGCGCTTTTCGATCGACTGCTCAATCGATCGCTCGGGGTCTCCGCCGATGGGCGTCTTCATCGTTCCGCCGTCCAGGTTCTTGAACTCCATGGAGTCGACCGCGTAAACAGGACGCCATGCCTTGCCGACGTCGGCGATCATGCCGTTGCGCATTGCCTCGCGCTCCTTGTCGATGATCATCTGGCGCTTGCGCTGAATGCGGCTGCGGAGCGCAATGGCCTGCTGGTTGTACGGATCGGAACGCAGCACGAGGTCGCACTGCTCCAGCGCGCTTCCAAGGTCCGCAACCGCCATGTACTGCGCGGAGAGGCGCAGGCGCTTGCGAATGAGATCGCGGTCCTTCTTGTATTCAGGATCGTTGCGACGGTGCTGGATGTCGGTGATGTCGGTCTCGGTGTCTTTCACCTGTTCAGCCTTCAGGCCGTCCAGCAACGCACCCGCGTGCGGATGACGCATCTTCAGGGCCTCCTCGGCATACTGCGCCGCAAGTTCGCGGTTCGACTCCTTGAGCGCCTGCTTGGCCGCCTCGTACCTTGCCTCGGCCATGCCCTCTTCGCACTCCTTCTGGAATTCCGGAGACTGCGCCTCCATCTTGAACTCCTCGTTCGCCAGCCGGAACTTCATGAAGGCGACATCCCAGTCACGGCGCATGCGCGCCGCACGTGCCTCATCGAGTTCCTTGAGCGCATGCATCTTCAGGGCGTCGCGACGAAGTTCCTCAATGGTTTGAATGTCGCTCAGAAGCTTCTCCTCCTCCGTCGGCGGTTTGGCCGGCGCCTCTGCCACTGCGGGCGCAGGGACTTCCGCAACAGGAGCTTCAGGCGCAGGAGCTGGAACGGGTGCTTCGGGCGCGGGAGCAGGAGCAGGTGCAGGAGCTTCGGGCGCGGGAGCAGGAGCAGGTGCAGGAGCTTCGAGCGCGGGCGTTTCCGGCTTGGGCGCAGGCTCCTCAACAGGAGCGGCAGGCGCCGGTTCTTCAGCCACTGGCGCCGGAGCAGCAGGAGCAGGTTCCGCTGGGGCCGCCGGCACTTGTGCGAGAGAGTCAACCTCAGAGGCAGGCCCGGCGGGCTTCTCGTCCGCAGGCTTCACCTCGGGCTCCGGTGCGGGCTCGGGTGCGGGCTCTGCGGGTTTATCCTCCGCAGGCTTCACCTCGGGTGCGGGCGCGGGCTCTGCGGGCTTCTCTTCCGCAGGCTTCACCTCGGGCTCCGGTGCGGGCGCGGGCGCGGGCTCTGCGGGCTTCTCCTCCGCAGGCTTCACCTCGGGCGCGGGCGCGGGCGCTGCGGGCTTCTCCTCCGCAGGCTTCACCTCGGGCGCGGGCGCAGGCGCTGCGGGCTTCTCCTCCGCAGGCTTCACCTCGGCAGGTTTGGCCTCCGCTGGCTTCACATCTTCGGCGGGCTTTTTCTTCACTTCCCCCTCAAGATCGTTCAGCAAATTATCAAGGTCGTCCTGTGCAAATACGCTCGTTGCCAGGACAATTGTCACGCAAACCGCAGAGACGGCTGCAAAGATTTTTTTTGCTCTCATCTAGTTGCTCCTTGAAAGGATGTCATTATAATACCCGATTCTTGCTCCCAAATCAAGTCTCACCGTAGGATTTTTTCGGTATTGTTTTCCAAGTCCACGACGGTCACTTCGCAACCGCTGCTGCCCTTGGCCAACTTCTTCACCTTGTACTTGCGGTCCGCCAACGAGAATTCAGTTCCAGTTGTGACCGTAAGCTTCTTTCCTCCGGCGCGGCTCCACTGTAGGTCGACCTGCTCCTCTATGGAGACGGACTTGGCCCCCACCTGCGCGGTGACAACCCGCTTGTCGCTTATGCGCTCGAGATCGACGGTGGACACGTCCACGGTCATCTTCTGCTCCGACCCTCTCCTGGCGACGCGCTCTTCCTTCTTCTCGTACTTCAGCACGCGCCATCCGCTCTTGACCTTGTCGTCCTGCATCCGACCCTTCACGAACTTGGCCTTCGCGAGCTGGAAGACGACCTCCTCGCCGATGAGCGCGGTCGTGGTTCTCCTGTATTCCTTGCCGGTGACTTCAAACGTCAAGCGGTGCCCGCTGGGCAGCGGGGTTGCCATCTTGAACAGGAACGGCAGCTTGTCGGTGCGCAGTTCGCTGGCAACCGTCAGGAAGTCGAGGAAGTTTGGATGCGATACAGGATTCTTGGGATTGGTCTTGGCCTCGTACTCCTCAAGGTTCGTGAACGTGTCGCCGTCTGCGTCGAGCTTCGCGTCTGAGGGATCAAGCGGATTGAAGCCGTACTTGCTCTCCCAGACATCCGGGATGCCGTCCTTGTCCGCGTCCATGCCGCCGCGTGCGGCATCCAGCGAATCTTCCGACGACAACTGCGGGAAATGGCAGAACGGACACTCCTTGCTCTTGTAGGGAATCGGCTTGTGGCAGAAGTTCGTGGGGTTGACGTTCATGCAGTACACCCGGCACTCGCTCGCAAGGAAGCTTCCCTTCTTGTCATTAGGAACTTCAATCCGGGGCGGCGCCACGAAATCCCTCTCTGCCTCGCCGAGCACTTTAAGAATCTCGGGATCCACGGCGGCGGCCTTGTACTGAGGCGGACGCTGCCTGAGTTCGGCCGCACATGCGGCGCGGGCCTCCTCCGGAGAATTATCCAGCGATGAGACGAACATGACGCCAACGCCCACCAAGAGGACCAGTCCGGCGATTGCGACTAGCCAGTCGTAATGGTCCTTAAAGAAATTCTTCTTGGCGACAGCCATTATTTGCCCTCCTTCTTGGAAGATGCGGCATCCTTCTTGGAAGATGCGCCCTCGGCCTCCGCAAGCGCGGCTTCCACCTGCGCCCTGTTCTTCCCGAAATCGTAGGCCGAAAGCTTCATGCGCACGAGAATCGGCGTTGTCTCAGGATTGGTCACGATGCCGCTCGCGATCTCTTCATTGTTCTCCCGACTCCGGTCCCGCCCCCGCGACCGTCGCTCCCTGGACGACGAGTTGCCGCCCGACGACGCCGAGTCGACCCGGTCAAGACGGGCCTTGAGCGACTCGCCCTCTTGTTCGAAGCTGAGATTGCTGACGACATAGAACCGCGGGCTTTTCGCCAGGCCGTTGAGGACCTTCACGAAAGACGATGCGCTTACGACGAACTCCAGGTTGAAGTCGAAGTGCTTCGGGTCCAGGGCGACGGCTTTCTGCCCCGCCTTGCCCTTGCCTTCCCTGTTCCGCTGGCCGCCCCTGGCTTGTGCGTTCTCCGCATTCTCCTGCATTTCGACGCGCTCGATCTTCCGGATCTCCAGCACGCCGCTCGCCTGGAACAGGTCCACCACGTTCGTGATCGTGACGAACTGCGCATAGAGCTTAAGGAGTTCCAGCGTCTCCGGAGTCTTGCCCGCCTCGCCCAGATACTGTTCAAAGCCGAACAGGAACTTGTCCGAGCAGATGCGCCCGCCCACGCCGCCGGGGAACTTCTGCATTTTCGTAACCTGCTCGAACAGGTTCTGCTTGAACACCGTTCCGTCAAGGTCGGACGGGGGAGGCGGGCAGTCGCCGCGCGCGGCCAGCACGGTAGCCCGGTTTATCCACTCCGCGTAGACGGTCTTGTTCGACTCCATCTGCTTGATCGAGTCGGACGAGGGGAAGGGCTTGCTCTGCGTGTAGAACTTGTTGTTCTTCTCCTTCGCGGCGCTCAGCCCCTCCGCACCTTCCTCATCGCCCTCGAGTGCGGCCTGATAATCCGCGTAGGCGCTGTAGAGAAACCATCCGAGCGCCAATGCGCACAGACCAGCCGCGCCGCCGAGGCATGCGTAGATATTCTGCTGTTTCGTCATACTCACCGCCTTCCCCTCCTGTTCTTGTTCTTCTTGGCAGGGGCATTGGGATCAATCGACTTCACCGGCGCGAACTTGAACGCCAGCGTGATCTCCTCCAGGGATTTCCCCGGCTGCAGCTCAACCGACACCGCCTCGCCCCCCTGCGCGTCGGCGTCGGCAGGAGCGGCGATTCCGGACGCCTCGATCTTCTGCTTGATGATCCTCGCAACGTTGACGTTTCCGACCTTGCGTTCCGGGTTCAGCTGTTCCCAGTCCTTCTTCCATTTTTTCAGGCCGGCTTCCATCGCGTCCTTCCAGCCGCAGACAACGATCTTGACGCCTTCAAGTCCGTCCGAATCGTCACCGCCCGACGACGGCACATGCTCCCACTTGGATATCCACATGCCGGGCAGAAGGCTCGCCTGCACCGCCCGCACGCGTGCCAGCGCGTCAACGCGCGTCCGCATGAGCTTCTGAAGCTTGTCGCAGTTCTCCATCTCGGCCTTTTCCAGCCCCTGCACGGACTTCAACTGCTTCTCCTTGCTCTCAAGGGCGCTGTTCTGCGACTGGACCTCCTCCAGCTGCGCCTTTGCAATCGCGCATTCGCGGTTCTGCATCACTATGCCGAGGCCCAGAGCCGCAAGCAGTCCTGCCGCACCAGCCACAAGGAACGGAATGCGGCGAACGTTCCGCGCCTGCGCCACGAGCTCCGGCGGCATCAGGTCTATGCGGATCAGCCCGGGAACGTCCGTCTGGCGCAGGGCGAGGCCCACGGACTCCGCGAGCGTAAACGCGTCGCCCTCCAGCGCGGCCGCGTCGACCTTCCCGCCAATGCGCACCGACGTGAACGGGTTGAGGTACTCCACATCGACCTGCAGCGTCTCGCGGAAGAACTCGTCGAGCTGCGGGAGCCGCACGGAACCGCCGGTGAGGAATATCCGCGACGGCGCGGCACCCCCCTGCTGCGAGCGGTAGAAGTTGATTGACCTGGAAATCTCGGCGTGCAGCCTCGTGAGCACGGTGCGGATGATCTTGGACACCCTGTCCGTGATCTCGTCCTCGTCCTCCGTGACGCCGCCGAGCGACACGTACCCGCGCTCCTGCTTGAGACGCTCCGCCTCCTCGAACGAGCAGCCGAACGTCTGCGCGATCTCCTTCGTGATGGTGTTGCCGGCATACGGAATGGACCGCGTGTAGATCTTCTCGTCCTCGACGAGGATCAGGTTCGTGGTCTTCGCGCCGATGTCGAGAACTACGTTGCTGCCCGCAAGCCCCGGATTCGCGTAGCGCAGCGCGTTCAGTACCGCCATCTGCGAGACGTCCACGACGGCCGGTTTCAGGCCGACCGACGCCACGGCATCTGTCACCGCGCGCACGCCGTCCAGCTTCGCCGCCACGATCATCGTCGCCATGTCGCCGTCCGCCGACGTGCCGAGGAACTGGTGGTCGCACACGATTTCGTCGATCGGGAACGGCACGTTCTGCTCGACTTCGTACTGGACGAGCTGCTCTAGCTTCGCGGCGTCGCCGACCGGCGCGATCTTCGCAAAGCGCGGAAAGACCATCTGCCCGCCAAGCGACACGACAAGCGGAGCCGGGTGGATGCCCGTCTCGCGCATTATCTGCGAAATGATCGGTGGCAGCGACGCGGCGATGGACATCGCGTCGTTCACGTCGACGGTCTGCAAATCGGCGCTGCCGTACGCGGTGAGCGTGAGGTTCCGCTTGCCGCTCAGCGCGTATTCGGCCAGCGTTGCCTTCGACGCGCCAATGTTGAGGGTGAGGATGCGGGACATTTCAGAAACCTAATATGCTTTACTGGATTGCCTCGTAGTCGGCATTGTTGACGAGCCAGAAAGGCGTCTTGGAGCGGTCGACGAGTCCCTGGCGGACCTCGATCATCGGCTCGCCCGCCTTGTCCTTCGCGTTGATGATCTTGTCGTTGTTCCACCATTCCATCTCGGTCTTCGTCTCCTCGGAGATCTTGCCGGGCCTCACCCACTGGAAGCTGTTGACCACCGTCTCGCCGTCCAGCAGCTTGCCGGCGGACGTGACGATCTCGCAGGAAATGACCACGGGCTCGCCGTAGCGCTCGATGAACGACGGAGGCAGGCACGAGCAGGAGCGGTGGTCGCCTTCGGGGATGTTCACGTAGCGGGTCACGAGCGTGTAGTAGACGTAGGGCGGCAGGCGCTTCGCGGCCTTCGACTTGTCCTTCTCCTTCGCCTTGGAGGTATCGCACAGCACGTACCAGTTGACCGTGAGCTCCTCCGTCCACCTCTGCTGTGTGCGGTACGTCATGTCATAGACGCCCCACTGGCGGCGTTTCTTCGTGATCGGCTGGAGTCCGCCCTGCGCGTTGAGCCCGGGCGCCATGACGAGCGACTGCGGCCCGATGCTCGGCATCTGGCTGATCTTCACCTTCGCGTCCATCTTGTCCTGCGCCTCCTCGGCCTCGGTGCGGGCGTTCCGGCTGCTGTTACGATAGCCGCTGCGCCGCGACGACTGCGCGGAAACAGTTGCAATACACGCGCACGCAAGCGCGAAACAGAGAATTTTCTTGGTCATCATTTTTGTTCCTCCTTGGGGTGTGGATTATTGTATCATAAAACCTTCATCTTGGGCAAATCCTGAATGTCGACCAAGCCGAGCACCCGCCCGGCCGCATCGCAAACAGGGAGATCGTCGATGCGCCGACGCTCGAAGACCTTCAATAGGTCGGCGGCGTAGGCATCGTCGCGAATGAAGAGGGGTTTCGCCGTCATCACGGCCGAGACCGGCGTGGAGAGGCCAAACGCAGTTTGGCCATCTGGTCTTTCGGCCGCGCGCGCCGCCTCGGCGATGCGCCGCCGGAAATCGCCGTCGGTGAAGATGCCCGCGAGCGTGCCATCGGGATTAACCACCACGGCCGAGCCGCCCTGCGCCTTCGTCATCGCGAGGAGCGTATCAAGCACCGTCGTCTCGGGCGCGACCCTCGCGCAGCGGTCGCCCGTGCGCATGATGTCGGAAACCTTCAGCACGAGCGCGCGGCCAATCGCGCCCGCCGGATGGTTGAGCGCGTACCGCTCGCGGTCGAACGACTGCACGTCGATCATCACCATCGCAAGCGCGTCGCCCATCGCCATCGTCGCCGTCGTCGAGTTCGTGGGCGCCATGCCGAACGGACACGCCTCCTTGCCGCAGGGGATCTCCAGCACCACGTCCGCGAGCTTCGCGAGCGTGGACGCGGGATTGCCCACGAGCGCCACCACCTTGAGGCCGTGACGACGCACTGCGGGGATGAGGCGTACCACTTCCTCGCTCTCGCCGCTGAACGAGAGCGCGAGCAGCACGTCGTTCGCCCCGGTCATCCCCAAGTCGCCGTGCATCGCCTGCACGGGATTGAGGACGATGGAATTGACCCCCGTCGAGGCGAAGATGGCGCTCATCTTTTCCGCGACGTGCAGGTTCTTGCCGACGCCCGACACAACCACCTTGCCGCCCTGCGCAAGCGCATCCTGCATCAGCGCGATCGTGCGCGTGAAGGATTCGCCCAGCGAGTCGCGCACGCGCCTAAGACCTTCGATCTCAATGTCGAAGACCTCCTTCGCTCGGGTTATCTGGTCGTTTGCGGTCATGGCAGTTTCCCGGATTTTCCGGATTCTCCGGATTTTCCGGATTCTCCGGAATTTCCGGATATTCCGGATTTTCCGGGCTACTCAGCTCCTTTCTTCGCCTGAGCCTGGAGCAAGGTCACGCAGATGGTGCCCACGATGTCCTCGGCGGAGCAGCCGCGCGAGAGATCGTTCATCGCCTTCGCGAGACCCTGTAGGTTCGGGCCGATCGCCATCGCACCGCCGAGGCGCTGCGCGATCTTGTAGCCGATGTTGCCGGCCTGGAGGTCCGGGAAGATGAATACATTCGCATTGCCCTGGATCGCGCCGCCCTTGTTCTTGAGCGCGCCCACCTCCGGCACGATCGCCGCGTCGAACTGGAGCTCGCCGTCCATCGCGATGCCCTTCTCCGCAAACACCGGCTTCGCAAGCTCCACCGCCTTCTGCACCTTCTCTACAAGCTCGCCCGCCGCGCTGCCCTTGGTGGAGAAGCTGAGGAACGCGACGCGCGGCTCGTTGCCGGTGAGGTCGCGGTACGTCTGGGCCGTGGAGAGGCCGATGTCCACGAGCTGCTCCGCCGTGGGGTTGGGAATCACCGCGCAGTCGCCGAACGCGAGCACGCTGTCGCCGGACGGCGTGGGCGCCTTGAGGTCCATGATGAAGCAGCTGGACGCGGTCTTCACGCCCTTCTGCGTGCCGAGCGTGTGGAACGCCGCGCGCAGCATGTCGCCGGTGGAGGCGATGGAGCCCGCCACCAGACCGTCCACGCGCCCGAGGCGAACCATCATGCCGCCGAAGTAGATGCGCTTCGTGCGGAGAGTCTTCTGCGCAGTCGCGAGGTCGATGATCTTCTGCTTCTCCGGCGGCTTCTTCGATTCCTTGGCGTTCCACGCCTCGAGGTACGCCTGCTCAAGCTCGGCGTCGCCGATTGTGTAGTCGATGGTCTTGACGCCGTGCTCGGCGAGCGAGAGCCCCGCCTTCGCCTCGGCGGCCGCGATTTCCTCTGCGGTGCCAAGTACGATGGGCGTGCATATCTTGCGGTCAACGCAGCTGCATGCCGCGATTATCACGCGAGCGTCCATGCCTTCGGGCAGAACGACCGTGCCGTTCAGCGCCGAAGCTCTTTCAATAATCTTTTCAATTGCTTTCATTTTGCTTTTGCTTTTCGCTTTTCTTCTAGATGTTCTAGTTGTGCTAGATGTGCTAGATTTTCTAGAAGACCTAGAATCGCTAGACCTTCTAGATTATCAGATGCCTTAGCCCTTCAGCACCGCCACGGTCTCCCTGGCGATCATCAGCTCCTCGTTCGTGGGGATCACAATCACGGGAATCTTGGAATCTTTCGTGGATATCACGCCCGAAGCGCCGAAGCGCACCTTGAGGTTCGCCTTCTTGTCGAGCTTAACGCCGAGCGCGCCGAGACGCTTCACGATCTGCTCGCGCAGCTCCGCCGCGTTCTCGCCGATGCCGCCCGCCATCACGATCGCGTCCGCGCCGCCCACAAGCGTGTTGTAGCCGCCGATGTACATCGCGGTGCGGTGGCCGAACGCCTCAAGCGCCTCGACGGCGTCGATGTCGCCCTTCTCGGCCTTCGCAACCACGTCGCGCGAGTCGCCGCCCTGCGCGCCGGCGAGCCCCTGGAAGCCGCTTTCCTTGTTCAGCATCTTGTCGAGCTGGTCGAAGGTGTAGCCCTGCTTGCCGAGGAAGAAGATCACGCCCGGGTCGATCGTGCCGGAGCGCGTGCCCATGATCAGGCCGTCGAGCGGCGTGAGGCCCATCGTCGTGTCGATGCACTCGCCGTTCTTCACGGCGGCGAGCGACGATCCGTTGCCGAGGTGGCACGTGACGAGATTCACCTTCTTGAGCGGCTTCTTCAGCCACGCGGCGGCGGCCTGCGTGATGAACTTGTGCGAGGTGCCGTGGAAGCCGTACTTGCGGATTCCGAACTTGCGTGCGACCTTGCGCGGCAATGCATACTGGTAGGCGCAGCCTGGCATAGTCTGGTGGAAGGCCGTGTCGAACACGCCCACGTTGGGGACGCCCTTCGCCGCCTTCTCGCACGCCTCGATGCCCTGCAGGTTCGCGGGGTTGTGGAGCGGCGCGAGCGGCACGCACTTCTGGATGAGCTTCTTCGCGGCTGCACCACGCGGTGGCCGATCGCGTCGATCTCGGCGAGGCTCTTCACGACCCCGTGATCGGGGTCGCACAGGACCGCCATCACCTGCGCGATGGCCTCGACGTGGTCTTTCATCGGAACCTCGCGCACGATCTTGTCGCAGCCCGTCTTGGTGTAGACGAGACGCGAACCCGCGATCCCGATGCGCTCGACGAGGCCCTTGCAGAGCATCTTCTCGCCGGTCATGTCGAAGAGCTGGAACTTCAGCGACGACGAGCCGCAGTTTACAACCAGTACCTTGTTGATTTTCTTAGCCATTTGCTTCTGGCCGCGACGGAGCGCGGCCCTCCCGTTTAATTTAGATTTGTCATTTGTGAACAATTGTGACATTTGCCATTTGTGAACAATCACTTCGTGAGGATTGCCTTGAAGAAGCGGGCCTCTGGTGCCTTGGCGCGCGCATTGGCGAGCTCCTCGGCCGTGACGGCGACGCCATCGCCATCGGTCGTCTTGTTCGCGTAGATCGTGATCGACTTGATCGGCACCTCCACCGCGTCGGCGAAGTCGGGCGTCGTGGAGCACGCGAGCGACAACTGGACCGTCGCCTGCTTGGAGAACACGATCATGCTTGAGGGATCGCCGCCGGACGTGGTGTTCACGACCTCCAGCTCAAGGCCGTCTTCAAGCGAGAACGCCTTGATCTGCACCGCAGTGGACTCGGCCGCGTCGGCAAGCATCTGCGCACTTGCGCTGATTGAAGCCTGCAGCCTGTTGTTCCGCATGTTGCCCGTCGCGGCCGTGGCCCCCTCAATACCGCCCGCGATCAGCGAGTAGGCGTTTAACGTGGAGTCCAACGTCGGGTTGACCGTCGCGAAGAACGTATTGCCGCTAATCGGGCCCTGGCTGGAAAGGTTTCCTTTCTCGTTCCACTCCCAAGCATCCGGGAATCCGTCGTTATCAGTATCCGCATCTTCAATGAACACTGTGGCATCGGGCATCATGTCCTGATAGGACACTGTAACCGGCTTCGGCCTCCAGACGGACGTGACCGCTGGATCAAGCACGAAGCAGTTGTAGCCCCACGACTCCCAATCGGACTTCACGCCATCGGCGTCGGTGTCGATGTAGGCGCGCACATAGTAGGTGCCGTTGACCGCCACGCCGCGAATGACAGCGTTAGTGACGATAACGGATGTATATGCAACCTTCGAAACATCGCTGACGTACGTCTCAGCCACGGGCAAGCCGGAGAAGTCCGGCGACGTGAACGCCTGGACGCGCACGAGGTTCTTCCTGGTCGTCGGAACCGCAGAAAGCCTAACGAGCGGGCCGAAGTACTTCACGCGCACGGCAATGGAGCCGTATTCCTTGCCGTCAAGCAGGTTGCCACTCGTACCGAGACGGAACGGCGTGACCTTTTCATCGTTGTTGAAGTTCGTGAACTTCGCGTCAAGCATCGAAACCGCCCAGTAGTAGTTGTTTGTAGTGGTGAGCACCATTCCTGCAGGCGTGACCATGCCCGCGTAAACAGGCGCAGTCCACTCGTACATTCCGTTCGAATCGCGAGCAGGAGCGCGCTGCGAACCGGAATCGTAAACAATCGTGTTTTTGTCCTTATCCGCATAAATGCGGAGACGGAACGCAGGATACGCCTTGTCGATCGAGTTCGTATGCGACCAACGGAACCTCGGCCGGCTCGGATAAACGATCTGCTCAAGTTTCGGATCCGGGACTGTGAGTGTCTGAGAGGTGCGCGCTTCAAAGCGGTTGGAGAAGAGGACGGGCAGGTTGTTGCCAAAGTTCTCATATTCACCTACATCCACGTACCCGCCATCGTTGTCTTCGCCAATCACAACGCGGTAAGTGGCGCTTTCCAGCGAAGCTGAGGCTGTGGCGCTGCCATTAAAGGCCCTGTTGAGCGTACCCCAGTCCAGATCCAGCTTGCCGTCGGCGAGCAAATCGGCCTCGGTCAGCGCCGGATGAACGGACAGGTCAAATCTCTTGTCAAACAACACGTCGTTTCTGGCACGGTCGCCATTGATCCAGTTGCGGACAACGCGAACACGCGTAAGCGAAAGCTTGGTCGGCATGTTCGTTCCAGGATAAAGCGATTCCCTGTTTCGGTAATACCCGGTTAGCGCGTTGACCTCGTCACGATCGGTGCCGCCGACACGGAATGCATCCGGGAAGTTGAAGCGGGCCATGATCGGCGTCGTGCGCGTCAGCTCTACCGTGAATTCCGCTTCCGACCAGCCAACGTCAACGTCTTGCACAACGCCGTATGCATTACCAGGCACCCACTTGCCGGCTGCGTCCGCAACGAACACCACGAACGTGTTCTTGCCTTCGCGCACGTGGCCGTAGGTAGCCTGATCGGAGGTTGTGTCATCACTATCCGTAAGGTGCAGCGTCATCCACGGATTACCGCCTGCAACCTCCGCTTCCCAGGAAACCCTCACATGGCTGTTGGCGAGATGCAGTAGGACGGAATTCGTCGCATCATTGCCTTCGCCAACAACAGGCAACGATGTCGGCAACTTCGTGTAGTCAACCGTCACCAGACCCGTGTGGTAGTCAACTGTGCCGATCTCCAGTGAATTCGTCGGCGTGCTGACCAGAATCTTGCCACTAGACGTACCTGTAACTTGACGATCCTCGGCAAGTGCCTGCCATTCGGCGGTGTTGATGTCGCCAAGCGCCGTAACGACGCCGTTGGTGTCGATGACCTCAAAGTCCGGATCAAGGAACGACATCGAGATGCTTCCGGGCTTGACGAATCCGGGAGACAGGGTGAAGGAAACCTCGCCGTTCGGGTTTGCGCCAAGGTATTTGGTCTTCGCCGAATTCTCGCTGGAATCGGATGAGGACGAACCAGTTGTGGAATCGTCGGACGACGTTCCCACAGGAACCGTCCATGTCGCGTCGGGCAGACCGGTCAGCTTGCTCGTGTCAGAGAAAGCCTGCACCACTATCGTGCCGTTCAGCATGCCCTCGCCCGGGCCCATCACGACCTTGGCGTGGATTGTCGGTATAGGATAGTTCTTTACGACTATACCCTTTACGCCGTATGTATTGGCTTCGAACTCGGGATTGGTGCCAGCGCGGCACTCGGCGTAGTTGCTCCAGCCGTCGCTGTCCGAATCGCGCCACGGGTCGTAGAGTCCGCGCGTGACCTTCGTCACGTCGAACAGGTCTTCCCAGAGGTCTTCCATGAAGTCGTGGTCGGTGAACATTTCGCCGAGGTAGAGCTTGTTGTTTATACGGCGGAAATAGTCCGGTATGAGGTTCGTCAGCGAGTAGGTGTTCGTCGCGGAGATGTCCGACACACCGGCGAATTCCGAGTACTGCGAGAAGCCGCTCGCGATCAGGAACTCCGTGAAGTTCGGCAGCTGGTCGTTGTCGGCGTCACCGTACGGTTCATCGAGAACGTACCTGATCTCATCGACATCGTCCACGCCGTTGTCGTTGGAATCCTTGACCCACGGGTCGTACGCAGGGGCGCCGCCGTTCCACTTCTCAAGCAGGGTGATGTCACCTGCCGGGGCGACCGCACGGGCGTCGGCGTAGTTGTACGGACTGATCTTGGCGGCGGCAAGCGTGGCCGTCACGCCCTCGGTTCCGAACATCGTGTACAGTTCCCAGCCGTCCGGTACGCCGTCGACGTCGCTGTCAGACGAGGACGGTGCAAGCGCAAGCGCCTTCCAGTCGGCCGCCGCGTTGGCAAGGCCGTATGCCTCGAGGTAGCGGACGACGAGGTACTTGTCCAGCACCGTGAACGGCTTGGTGTTCGCGCCATAGACATAGTTCGTGCCCTCCTTCGTGACCGCCGTCGGGTTCGCGGTGTCCTTGTTGAAGCCGAAGTAGTCGTACACCTGCGCGTGGACGAGCACCACGGGCTCGGTTGCCACTGCCACGATGCGGTTGGCTGTTCCGGCAGCGGCCGTGAGCGTCACGTTCGTGCCCACGCCGCAGCGGTTCGTCACGGAGCCGTCGTTGGCGTCGGTCGACACGAGATATTCGTACGTCGCGCGCAGCGCAAGCGAATCAGCGTAGTCTCCGACCTTGGGCGCAACCACGGTTTTGCCTGCCATTTCCTCTGCGAGGAGGTACTTCACCGGCAGGCTGCCTTCCGCGGTATTCTGCACTGTCACGACCGTAGCGTTTACGGTGGCAAACGCCATCACGTCGTTCTCAAGCGCAAGGTTGCCGTCTGGCACCGTCGGATCGGTTACGCCGAAGAACTGCTCGACGTCGTCAGGGATTCCGTCGCCGTCCGTGTCGTCGGAGTTCGGGTCGCTGCCGTCGGTGAAGTCCTCCCTGTAATCGTCGTCCGGCTTGCTGGGATCGCTCGAGGCGGAGTACTTCACGTACAGCTCCCAGCCGTCCGGCATGTCGTTGCCGTTGGTGTCAGTCCACCACGTAGAGGGATCGGCCGTCCACGATGTCGTGAGGAAGTAGTCGTCCTCCGCGCCCACCATCGGCAGGTACATCGTCTGCGTGATATACTTCAGCCTACGCGTGAACGGAACGCTGTTCGCGCCGACGGTGTAGTTCGAGTTGGATTCCGCCAGGTAGGCAATGGACTCGGGCCACCAGTACGAAGGCTTGGCCGTCGTCGGGTCGAATCCGTACCAGTCGTAGACTGCGGAGTGGATGACCGTCGCGTTCGTGACCATCGTCATGAAGTCGCCGTTCTCCATCGCATTGTAGGCGTATTCGTTCGTGCAGACCGCGCCCACGAAGAGCTCGTTGCCCACGTAGAACGTCTCGTAGAGCGTGTTCGTGCCCGGGTCGATCGCGTAGATCGAGGCCACGCCGCCGGCGTTCGTGACCACCGAAATCAGCACGTTGGTCTGGACGTATGCCATGTAGTCGTCCTCCGGCGCCCAGTCCCAGAACGCCTTCTGCGCTTCCACCGTCGCGTTCGCGATGCCGTTCGTGATGGCGAACGTATTGTCGTAAGGAGGCAGCGAAGCCGCGAATTCCGGATCCTGCACCGCAAGGTTATTGTAGAAGTAGTAGTCGTCCTCCGGGTCGTAGCGGTACTGGTATGCATGCCTGTCACTGCCGCCGACGTACAGCTGCCAGCCGTCCGCGAGGCCGTCGCCAGTGCCGTCCTCGAAGTCGTACACGACCTCGACGGGATCCGCGTAGCCCACGATCTCCTTCGTGAAGTAGCGCCAAGCGTGCGTGAACGGAGCCGTGTGGCCCGTGCCCGCCGCAGTGGTTGCGGCCGCCGCAGCCGTCTCTTCGCCGCCCTCGCCGTCTGTTGCCGCCGCCGCCGGGGCCGCAGACGCCGCGCCGTCGTTGATGCAGCCGCGGGCCGTGTCCGCCTCGAAGCCGTAGAAGTGGTAGACCGCCCTGTGGACGAGCGTCACCGGCTCCTCGCCGATCGGCAGGCCCGCCACGTCGACATCGGCCGTCTCGCCCCACGCGACCAGCTCGCCGTTCGGCAGCGTCACCGTCCTGAGAACCGTCTTCACCGCGCCCTCAGCGACGCCGTCGGGATCGTTCGCGCCCGCGATCACCACGACGAACTTGTCCGTGCCGTTAGTCGCCACGTGCGCCGTAGTCTGCGCGTAAGCCATCACGCCGTTCGCGTAGTTCCAGTCGTTCGTGTACACGTCGAGTGCCGCCACAAGCTCCGCGTTAGCGACTCCGGCAACGAAGTTGGTCGCCGTGCCGTTGATGGCACCGGCAGCCACCAGGCTGTTCCAGAAGCCGTATTCGTCATACGGGTCATACGGGACCTGAGCGAAGTTGTCGCCGTAGGAGGCGCGGGCGTCCGCGTCATCATACGTCAACGACGGATCGTGCCACACGGCGTAGCGGACATACAGCTCGTAGCCGTCGGGCAGGTAGTTCGCGTTGGAGTCGAGCTTTTCAACCGCGAGCGCAAAGTCGTTTGTCGCGTCGCCGAACTCCTTCAGGTAGAACTCCTGCGTAACGTACTTGAGGAACGCCGTGAACGGAACCGTGTTCGCGCCCTGGACGGACTGTTCGGTCTCGGCGCCGTCTTCGCCGGCGACCGTCTGGACAGTTCCCGGCCTCGCCGTCGTCGGGTCGTAGCCGTAGAAGTCATAGACGGCGGAGTGCATCACAACCACGTTGGTCACATAACCGTAAGCGTAAGTGTTCATCACGTCCTGACGGTTCGTCGGTGCGCCCACGTAGAGCTGGTCGTTCACCTCGAACACGGTGTACACGGTGTTGCTCTGCTGCGTGTAACCCTCCTCGAAGCGGGAGTTCACCACGAACCTGTTGGTCACGGTACCCTCGGTATTCGTGGCGACCATGATGGTCACGGTATCGACCTTGTACGCCATCACATCGTTCACACCGGCGAGATCGGCGTCAGCCAAGAGCGGGTCGGTGCCGTGGTCGAGTTCCCAACCGTCGGGCATTCCATCACCGTCGGTATCGGGATTATGCGGATTAGTTCCGTAGAAATCCTCCTCATAAATATCAGGGAGACCGTCTCCGTCGGAATCGACATCATCGGAAGGCTCATAACCAGGATTGTCGGGTTTCACCACCCACCCGTCAAGAGATTCAAGACAATCCGGCGTCATGTTCTGGTTTACGTCCGTATCCTCCATCACGAGGAACGCGGCCGGAAGCTCCACCTTTTCAGAGGCGACGTGAAGCGACACGGGCGTGTAGAGATCCTTTACAGCTGCACCGACATTGTTCACATAACCCCAAGTCTCCCAAGGATCCCGCTTCCCGTTGCAGTTCTTGTCGATGAACGCCATGACATACCAGTCGCCAGGGGCGATGCCATCAATGACGATGTTGGTCACCACTTCCGTAAACGGCTTATCGAGGTCGTTCTTCAGCGATGTCGTCTTGCCTTCGCCGAATAGGCGCTTGCGGGCGACGGGCGCACACGCGAAGTCGGCGGATTCGTAAACGCCAACTACGACGTTGGTGAGGTCAACATCCTCAGGGCCGTAGTAGCGGACTTCAACGCCGAGCGATCCATAGCCGGAGTTGGCGTTGGACGTCTTGACATCGGTCTCGAAACATGCGACGTCGCTCCAGACATTCGTCGTGAACTTCGCGTTCAGCTGGGCGACGCGCCAATAGTACTTCGTCTGGTCGTCAAGTCCGTCACCAACGTAGATGTCGGGCTTATACGCATACTCGCCGTCAACTGCGACAGGCAGCATGTTCGTGACAGAGTAAACTACCTTGTCCTCGGCAAATGAAGGATCTTTCGAGATTTGAAGCATGAAGGCCGTGTAGCCCTCCGTGCCGCGCCACTTCAGCTCTGGCTGAGCGGAGAGCTGCTTGTAGTTGTAGCTGGTGGATACATCGCTCACCACGGGAGCAACGCCCTTCGGATCGAAGTTCTTGGTATACGTATAGGCGGGCGTGGACGACTCTCCAACGTAAACCTCATACGTCACGCTACAGATATTGCTGCTGCCTATTCCGACCTTCTCGGCATCTTCAGTAAGTTTCGACCAGTCGAAGTCATACTGCTCGTCGACGTCGGAGAAACGGGTATTACGGAGCATGTCCGCCTCCGTAATCCACTTACGGTAGGAAGCAGCTATTTTGCCAGACCATACTACGCGTTGCTGTTTTACGCTCTTACCCTCTATGTCCGTTATGGCCGTGCGTTTAATGCGCACTCTCTCAACGGCGTTTGTAGACTGGAAAGTGAAGCGAGGCATGATGCCGGAAGTGCCGTTATTGAGCTCAACCTCAAACACGGGAACGCGGTCCCAACCGACGTTGACGTTCCGTGCGATTCCGCAGGGTTCACCGAAATCATACAATCCGTTGCTGTTCCTATCTTCAAACACCATAAACGTGTTCTTGCCCTCACGAAGATGCCCCTTGACCGGACGCTGTTCCTCGTGCTCGTCGCTGTCGGAGATGTAGATTGTCGTTGTTGTGCTACTTGCGAGAGCCTTGGCATTCCACGACGCCTTGACGTATGCCTTCGACATGTCGAGGTCATAGTACCAAAGGCTTGTGTACCTGTTCGTCGTGTCGTTTTCAGCAAGTTCCTCATACGAAGTGTACCAGTTTCCGTTACCCATAATTCCTGCGCGGGAACCAAGTTTCTCAAAGTCAATCGTCACGTCGCCTGTAACATAGTTGACTGTTCCAACTTCAGTCTGGCTCCCCTTGATGATAACCACACCAGTGGCAATGTCATTGCCATTCTGCGCATCGATGAGAGTTTCATACCAATCTGGATTCGTTACATTCCAACGCTGCGAGCCCCTTTCATCGTCCCAATAGTATTGCCATTCGTGTACATGCCACGTATCCATGCTCATAAACGAGAGCGACAGCGAACCACCAATGAGCGAACCAGGTCCGAAATTGTAGCGAACCTTCCTCATCGGATTAAGGCCAAGCAATTTCGTATGTGCGGCAACAACCGTGTTAGTCACATCACGTTGGTTCGAGGAGTCCTCGGTGCCATTCACGATCGGAATTTCCCAACGTGCGTCGGGGATTCCGAACATTTCCTCGTCAGACCAAGCCTGAACGATAATGGACTTCTCAATCGCGGAGCCGGTGGTCTTGCTGAGCTTGATGCCAACTGTCGGCACTGGATAATCCACATGGACCATCTCGTCAATGGAAATGATTGCCTCGCGCGAAGGATCGGTATTAGCCCTTGCCTCAGCCCAGTTCGACCAGCCGTCGTTGTCGGCATCCAGCAGAGGATCGTACACGTAGCGGTTGGCGTACGCGACGTCGAACATGTCCTCCCACTGGTCTTCCACGAAGTCGTGGTCGGCGATGAGGTGGGTCCCTGCGTCGTCAAGCGCCTCGCCGATGTAGATCGTCTTGCCATCCTGGTCGACAGGATAGAAGTAGTCGAGGAGATTTGCCTGTGCGGAACAGGGATCATCGACCTTGAACTCCACTTCAATTCCCAATTTCGTCATCAACTGCGTGGCGAGGTACTCCGCCCAGTTGGAGAGACCGTCGTGGTCATCGTCGGCAAGTTGTGATTCCGGCGTCTTGATGTTATACTTCAAGGCGATGGCGTCGTTGATTCCAATTTCCGCAGCGAACAGCGTATTCGAAGTCCACGGATCGGTTGGCGTATTGCCACCGTCATACTGGTCGAAGACAGTGAGTCCGGTCCCATCTGGCGAACTGCCAGGAGCTCTTACCCAAGAGGCCGCATCGACACCGTGTGCATTCGCAAAAGGTGAAACGTTTGCCTGGTCAATCGTTGCAGGGATTCCACCGTTCCCGAACATTACGTACAGTTCCCAACCATCGGGGATGCCGTCCATGTTGTTGTCGGGATTGCCGGGTTTCAGCGTGTAGGCCGTCCAAAGCGCATTGGATGCCATGTTCGCCTCGTCGGCAAGACCGTACGCCTTGGCAAGGTAGCGGCAGACGAGGTATTTATCAAGGGCAGTAAACGCCTTCGTGTTGGATCCGTAAATGTAAGTGTCGCCCCTCCTGGAAACGTCATTCGGATTCGCCGTCGTCGGATCGTAGCCGAAGAACTCGTAAACTTGCGCGTGAACAAGCGCGACTTTCGCGTCTTCCTCGACACCAACGATACGACCGGAGACGGCTGCGGTGACATTGCTGCCAAGGCCGTGAGTTCCGGCGTAGTCGTAAACCGTACGGAGGTTCTCCAACGTGGATGCGTCGTCGCCGACGGCAATCTTCGCTTCCTTGTCAAGAGATGCATACATGTTCGTGGTTGCACCATCCACGACGGTAAACACGGTGAAGTTCGTAATCGCATACGCCATTACGTCATTAATCAAATCATTCTCGTCGTCTGTTGACACGGTGGAAGTATCGTTAGTGAACGGATTGAGTTCATTCGCCCAGATCTCCCACGCAGTCGGCATTCCGTCGCCGTCATGGTCAGCAACGTACGGATCGTATACCGTCTTCCACCTATTCACCCCGGCAGCGGAAACCAAGTTCGAGAGTGCCGACGGATCAACCACCGGGAATGTGCAGTAGGTGTTCTCGATAAAGCCGGCTGCGGTGTCCGGGTTCGCGAACGCTACATAAAGCTCCCAGCCGTCCGGCAGGCCGTTCGCGTTGTAGTCGAAGCTCTCGCTTGAGAGCGGATTCTCAAGCTCCACGCCGAACGCCGGCAGGTACATCTCCGTCGTGATGTGCTTCCAAAGCGCCGTGAACGGAATCGTGTTCGAGGCGTTGACGGTTTCCACGCCCGACGCGCCGAACAAGCCGCTATCAGCGGTCTGTGTGGATGGAGGCTGCGCCGTCGTAGCATCGAAGCCGTACCAGTCATAGACGGCTGAGTGGATCAGCACGACCTTCTTCATCGACATCGCGTTCGTCACCGAAAGCGCTTCACCGCCCACAGGAATCGGGAAGTCGTTCGTCGCAACGTTCGCGACAACAAGCGTCGTGTTCGTTGTCCCTAGCCTGATCGTGTTATACGTGAGGCCGCGGTCGAAGTTGAGGACGTATGCAACGCCATTAGTCTCGAACACATACGCATCAACCTCGGCATAAGCCATGTAGTCGTTCGCACCAGCGTAGTTCCAGAACGCTGTCTGCTCCTCCGCAGTCGCCCCCGCGAGTCCGTTCGACACCGCGAAGCCATTGTCGTACGGTGGCACCAACTCAAGCAACGTGCCGTCCGCAAGTGCCTTGTTGTAGAAGTAGTATTCGTCGTACGGGTCATACGGGACCTGCACTGCGTTGTCACCGTATGAGGCGCGGGCGTCAGCGTCGGAGTACGAAACAGACGGGTCGTGCCACGTTGCATACCTTACATACAGCTCGTAGCCGTCGGGCAGGTAGTTCGCGTTGGAGTCGAGCTTGTTAATCGCGAGAGCGAAGTCGTTCGTCGCGTCGCCGAACTCCTTGAGGTAGTACTGCTGCGTGACGTACTTCAGGTACGCCGAGAACGGAACGGTGTTTGCGCCCAGGGCGGTCGTGGCGTTGCCTTCGTCGTCAACGGTCGCGGTGCCAGGTTTCGCCGTGGTCGGGTCGTAGCCGTAGAAGTCGTACACGGCCGAGTGCATAACCACCACGTTTGTCGTCATGTAGCCGTACATGTAACCGTCCGTTGCCGCCGCACGGTTGGTCGGCGCGCCGACGAAGAGCTGGCCGTTCACCTCAAACACGGTGTAAACGGTGTTGCTCATCTGCGGGTAACCGTCCTCGAAGCGGGAGTTGACCACGAATCTGTTGGTCACGGAGCCTTCGGCGTTCGTGGCGACCATGATGGTCAACGTGTCGAGCTTGTACGCCATCACGTCGTTCGCGCCGGCGAGGTCGGAGTCAGGGAAGAGCGGATCGGTGCCGGCCTGGACCTCGAAGCCATCTGGCAGACCGTCGCCGTCGGTGTCGGGATTGCGAGGATCGGTTCCGTAGTCGTCTTCCTCGGCATCCGTCAGGCCGTCGCCGTCAGTATCAACGTCAGCCGTAGGCTCGTCGGGCTTCACCTCGGAGGAGGGTTTCCAGCCTTCCAGGTCAACGGTGTCGATGCAGTCCGGAATCCAGTTCTGGTTGACGTCCGTATCCTCCATCACGATGTATGCGGAAGGCGTGGCGGATTTTGCGGATTTGACAGTCACGGACACCGGCGTGTAGATGTCCCTGCCATCCGTGCCAACCTTGTTCGCGTAACCCCAAGTCTCCCACGGGTCGCGGACGCTGTTGCCATTCGAGTCGATGAACGCCATCAAGTAGTATGTGCCAGGCTTGATGCCGTCGAGCGTCACGACGCTCACGCCACTTGTGGCAACAACGGAGAACGCCTGTGTGAGGTCGTTGGTAAGGTCGGTCACCTTGCCGTCGCCGGAGAGGCGCATGCGCGCCACAGGCATGGATACGAAGTCCGCGCTCTCATAAACGCCCACGACGACGTTCGTCAGGTCGTCCGTGGCCGGTCCGAAGTAACGGACTTCCGCACGGAGCTTGCCGTAACCCGTGTCCGCATTCGAGGAATCAACCTTCATCGTGAAGGATGCGGCCGAGCTCCAGATGTTCGTTGTGAACTTGGCGTTCACCTGCTGGACGCGCCAGAAGTAATTGGAGCCGTCTTCAAGTCCGTACCCGGCGTACACGTCCGGCTTGAACTGGCATCCGTCGGCAGTAGCGGCCGGCATCAGGTTCGTAACGGAGTAGATGACGTCCGTGAAGTCCTCGTCCTTCGCAATCTGCAAAGCGAATGCCGGATAGCCAGCGGAAGCCTTCCACTTAAGAGTCGGCTGGGCGGTTGCGACAACGTTGTGGTTCGAGATCGAAGCCCAGCTTACGGCAGGAGCCAGGTTCATCGCGTCGAACGACCGGCTGAACGTGTAGATCGGCGTAGGATCTCCGCTGTCGAGGTAAACGGCGTAATCGGCATTCAGAATGTTCGATGCCTCAATGCCGAGGAGAGCCTGGGCGTCGGCGGCGAGGTTCGCCCAGTCAAAGTCGTACTCGCCGTCCTTGATGAAGTCAACCTCGGAGAAAGTCCGCCCCTTGGTAAGGTCAAGCGTCTTAACATAGACTGTGCGCTTGCGTTCCATGGGTACGCCGTTGATGGCGGTGCGAAGGACCCTGACGCGCGTCGCCCCGTTGGTCTGCGCCGGAACCGTGAACCTCGCCCCGGCGACCGTATCATCCGTTAGCTCAATCAAAAGGTCGGGTACCCTGTCCCATCCGACGTTGACGTCACGAACGACACCCATCGGCTCGCCAATCGTATACGTACCATCGCTGTTGGCATCAATAAACGCCATGAAGTTATACTTCCCCTCAAGCAACATGCCGTTAGCGCATTCGGAGAAGTAGAAGGTCTGCTTGACACTGTCGGTGACAAACTCGCTATTGTGGCGTACACGGAAATACGAATTCTCCAAGTTATAACGCATGGCGCGGAAGTTCGCACCCGCCATTATGTTCCTATAGAAATAACCGTCAAGAGCTGTGAAGTCGATTTCGCACTGCCCCGTCAAATAATCAACCCAACCAACGACCTTTATTTCATGGTTGGTCACAGATGCGTTTGGATCGCTTGACGACCCCGTGAGACTGGTCTTATTGTAAATCAGATCACCTCGCAGTTTATCGTCGTCTCGCTGCCTGTCGGAAATTATGTCAAACCACTCTGCCTCTGCGGCGGTACCTGCATACCAAATGTCGTTGTACCAACTTGGCCAGTCATACCTTGAGTCCGCATAGACGAACGCGAGGTCCTTTGCCTGTATGTTGACACTGCCCGGGCGAACATTACTGGGCGAGAGCATGAAACGCAATGCCCCGTTGCGCCATGTGCCCAAAATTTTGGTCTTGACACCGTCCAAACCTGGAGTCGCGGATTTCCATTCTGCGTCGCTCTTGGCGCTGCCAGCTCTATATGCCTGTAAAATCACGCCTCCGCCAAGGGACTCGCTACCCCTGTACAGGAAGTCGGCCTTGATGACCGGTATTGGATATTCCGGATACTTTGAATCTTCTATCGAAAGCGTAACAGTCCGGTCGGATGCAGTGCCGGCCCTGGCCTCGGCATAGTTGCTCCAACCGTCGCCGTCCGCATCGAGGAACGGGTCGTATGAGTAGCGGTTGAGCAGATCGACGTCGTACAGGTCTTCGTTGTAGTCTTCCATGAAGTCGTGGTCGGCGATGAGGCCGAACCCGTCAATGTCGATGCATTCGCCGATGTACTTCATCACGCCGCCCTGCTCGAACTGGTAGAAGTAATCAAGACGGTTGGGCGTGACGGAGCATGGATTCTTCACGTCAAAATATTTGCCCGTCAACTTGTATGCGAGGTACTCCGCCCAGTTGGAGAGACCGTCGTTGTCGTCGTCGGCAAGCTGGGACTCAATCGACTTCAGGCGGAAGCGGAATGCGTCAACATCGTCGATGCCTACAAGTCCGAGCGCCTCCGTGGTGCTATGCCAGGGATCTGTCGGCATGTATCCATCGTCATAATCTTCGATGAGCGCAAGACCACCCGTGCTGCCGTCAAACCTCGTGTAGCGATCTTCAGAGTTCCACGGACTGACGATAGTTCCGCCCGTCAAGTTGACGACGCCCATCTCGTTCGTTCCGAACATCACGTAAAGTTCCCACCCGTCATATACGCCGTCGCGGTCGTTGTCGGGGTCGTTGGGCTTGAGCGAGAAGTCCGCCCAGATGCGGTTGGCGTTGACTTCCGCTTCGTTGCAGAAGCCGAGCGACTCGAAGTAGCGGATGAGGAGGTACTTGTCAAGCGACGTGAACGGCTTTGTATGCACGGCATTCTCCGCAGGAACGGCAGTCAGCGGACTGTAGCCGTACCTGTCGTACACCTGAGCATGGACGAACACGGCAGTAACGTCTTCTACCTTCGACACGCGGAACGTTGTCACGGTGTCGGTCAGGTTCGTGCCAACGCCGTACTTTCCGGCATAGTCGTATGTGGAGACGAGGCGTGCGAGCGGCAGGACATCGCCAACGCGCACATCAGTGTTCGTCGGGTTGACTAGGTACATGGCGTCAGATGCATCGGTGACGAGCATCCAGCTCTCCTCCGCGTATGCCATCACGTCGCCTTCGGCAGTCTTGCTCGCATCCGCCATGAGCGGATCGGTAGCGGCGAACCGGAACTCCCAACCATCGGGCATGCCGTCGCCATCCGAATCCCATACCGAGGGATCGGTGCCGATATCGTTCTCTTCGACCTCTCCCATGCCGTCACCGTCGGCATCGACTTCGCTTACCGTGTTGCCGAACAGTGCTTCGTCCTCAAGGACGTCAACAATCTTGTTGCGGTTCACGTCGGTGTCCTCGATGTATATCGTGATCGAAGGAACGTTCTCCGCGCGGTCGCCCGTGACCGTCATTCCCCTCGGGCTGAAGATGTCGCTCACGCTCGCAAGCTCGTCGCGCCTGTTCGCGTAGCCCCAGGGCTCCCAACGATCCCATTTGCCGTTGTTGTTGCGGTCGAAGAACGCACGCAGGTAGACCGTGCCTGGCTCGATGCCGCGGAAGCATGCGTTCGTCGTCGTCACGTCGTCAATGCTTGAAAGCTTGTCGGTGCTCGACAGGCGGGCGCGTGCGAGCGGCTGACCGGAGAAGTCCGGCGTGGTGAAGGCATCGACAACCACTAGACCGGGGTCATCAATCGTGCCGGGACCGTAGTAGCGCACGGCAGCCGTACAAGAGCCGTAGCCCGTCGCGATGCCGTCGTTCACCGTGTCCGTGCGGAAATCGGCCCACTGGCTCCACGCCGCCTCGTCTGCGGTGTTGTACTTTGCGTTGAACAACGCCACGCGCCACTGCCAGTTAGTGCCGTCCGCGAATACGGGCGAACCGTTCGTGCTCGTGCAGGCGTCAACCGAGAGGAACGGATTGAAAGCGTAATGCGCCGTGTCCACGAAGGTCGCAGTACGACCGGGCAGGCGCTGGATGCCGCTGTCGTACACGACCACTCCGTCCGCGTCGCGCACCTGCAGCTCGAACGCCGTCATGGTTTCGTCGCCCACGGCCCAGCGGAACGTCGGCGTTGCAGAATGCACAGGTTCGCCGTCAACCGGCCTCACGGCAGTCGGCACGGAACGACTGGGGTTGTAGTGGTTCAAGAAGGTAGCTAGCTGGATGTTCGTGGTGGCTCCGTCCGAAAGCTTACGCACCTCCTCGATGGCATACTCTACGGTGCGGATGGTGTCGATCTCCATTTCAGCAGCGTCGGTCGCGAGCCACTGCCAATCGAGATCCAGACGGGACGGCGAGAGAACATCCCCTTCGTGGATGTATGCACGGTCGTTCAGCACGAAAGACTTGTTCATCAGAATGCGATTCGGCGCATCAACGCCGTTGATCGCACGGCGCACGATGCGGACCTGCTTCGTAAGGCCGTTGGCGTTGTTACCAGAGCTCTGGCCTGACGAACCTTCTGAATTCCCCTCTTCGCCCGAACCGAGAGCCACGCCGCCCGAAACTCCGCCGACAACCGTACGGTCGTTTGCCAGCGAGGCAATGTTCATGCGCGGCACCACGCTGATCGTGTCCGTTAGCTCGATCAGCGTTTCCGAAGTCCGATACCAGCCAACGTCCACGTTCTGCGCCACGCCAAACGGCTCGCCGGGCGTATAGTTTCCGTCTTCGTTGAGGTCGATGAACGCCTCAATCGTGTTCTTGCCTTCGCGGACACGTCCCTCCTTCGGCGCGCTCAGCCAGAACGACTGCGGCCAGTCGCGCGAAACGCGCGTCTGGTAATCCACCTTGAACACGCATCCTTCAAGGTCATTTTCGTTCAGCGTTGCAATCGCCGCCATGTCCAGCGAATACTCGCCCGTCGAGAAGTCAATCGTACCGATCTGCTTGCTGCCATCAACCGCGTCGATTACGCCGTGCTTACCCAGCGAATCAATCGCACGAGTCGTACCGAGATTCTTCCAATCAAGCTCGGAAGTGAGCAAAATCACATTAGCTCTTCCAAAGCGCAGGACGTCTGCCATAAATTCTTCATACGATCCAACGCGCGGGTAGGTGTAGTAATTCGGGACATCCCACCGGTATGTCTTGCCCGTTACCAACCAGGCCTGCTTGAAATGCCCTTCCGCAGGGATGACCGCTCCGGGATCGATGAAGCCGCGAAGCGTCGTCGCGCCAGTGTAGTACCCGCCAATGAACTTGGTGTTCTCCTGCACGTCTGCGCTCGCGCCAACCACCACGAACGTCGCGTCCTCTCGCTTCTGGAAGCCAGTGTGCGTACGCACCACCAGCGGCTTGCCCACTACGTTCTGCGCGCCATTGTACGTCACACGCACGCCAAGAGCAGGCGAGGGATAGCACAGCGACATCTGTTCGCCGTCGAAGTAGCGGCTGATGGCGTCCGCTGTATATGTGCCGCCCCAAAGGGCATTGCGGCATTCGGCGAAGTTGCTCCATCCGTCTTCGTCCTTGTCGTCCCAGGGGTCGTACACGCCAATGCTCGCATAATCTTGCTTGTAGGTCTTCTCCCACCAGTCCTCCATGAAGTCGTGGTCGGAAGTAATCTCGCCAAAGTAGTATCCAGCGTATTCGGCCGATGTGTCGTTGCGCAGGAAATAGTCCGTCACCTCCTGGCTACGACCAGTGCGAATACGACGCGGATTCAGCAGGGGGAATCCGTTGGCGATGCCGAATCCGTACTCGTCGCCCCACGAAATCAGCCATTCATAGTAGTTCGACAAGCCGTCGTTGTCAGGATCGTCGTCCGGGTCGAGGTCGTAGACGTCGTAGAGCTTCTGCCACCAGTCGGGCAGGCCGTCGTTGTTGTTGTCGGCAAGGCTCTCGTACGCCGGGTCGTAAGTGGGAGGTTCGCCTGGCATGATGCCGAGCGCGAGGTCGATCTGGTACGCCTCCCATGCCGACATCTCGACGACCGCTCCGGAAGGCAACTTGTAGTTGACCATTGTTGCCGCTATCAGCGTTGCGGCGTCCGCGCCATATTCGGCTACGGCATGGGCCTCCCACCAGTCGGGCAGGCCGTCGTTGTCGGTGTCGTCCACCGTGGCCGTCCAGGCGTCAGTCGAGCCGTTGCCATCCCAGAAGTCGGGGCAGCGCTTCGCGAATGCGCCGCCGAGCGGCAGAAGATCCGAGCCGCCTACGAAGAGGGTACGGGTACCGAAGCGGATGCGGTTGTACACGTCAAATACGACATTTGTTGTATCTCCTCCGATGGAACCGCGCATCCAATTGAGCCGCTGCTCGCGGAAGAACGTTTCGGCCATGTAGTTCCAGTATGGATACGGATTCGCTACGTTCGGGAACAGGAACTGCGCGACGCCAACTTCCACTGGGAACGTCACGCCTCCGATCAGCTCGCTCCAGTAGCGGCTGTCGTAGGTGGAGCCGTCCATCATGGGCAGCATGGCGCACGTGTCGCGGACCCACGGCACGATTGCGCGGTTGCCGTAAACGGTGCTGGCGATCGGGACGGCGTTCCACCAGCCGCAGCGGATATCGACGCTGCGTCCGTTCCACTTCACGTTGTCGAGCACCCTTTCGGTGAAGCCGCTGGGCTCTGATGTTACGTAGTCGGCCTCGACTTCGCTCGGCAGCTGCTGGAAGCCGTAGTGGAACACCAGTTCCGGCGACAGGTTGGGACGCCCGTCGTTCGGGTTGTGCGTGCCACCCTCAAGCCACTCGCGATAAACCATGTCGCGAAGTTCTGAAACGTCCTTGAGCGTGTAGCGTTTGGTGTAGTCGGCCTTGATCTGCGCCTCCGTGCGGGCACCGTCCCACACGCGCACTTCGTCGACCCAACCCTTGTAGTGGGCGCAGTAGTTCGTCCACGCGGACTCAGGCCCAATGTCGAGGGCGCCGAGTTCCTTGGCGTCCGCGCCGATGAGCAGCGCGCTCGGATATGTATCGTAGCCGTCAACGCCGTAGTTGGAGCCGTTCGGGTTGACCTCCTGCAACGTCACGATGAGGCCGTTCGCGGGAATGAGGCTGGCGGGGGAATTGCCCACTGGGATTCCGTTCACGTAGATGATGAGCGCGCTGCCGTCAAACGTCAGGGCCACGTGCGACCACTTGTTGGACTCAAGCGTGATGCCCTCCACCGAGGTGGTGCCGAAGCCCTTGGGGCTGCCGTTCGGCACGGCGTCGTCGGAGTCGTACTGGCCCCAGACTCGGCCGCCTGCCTCCATCTTGATGCGGAAGTTGGCACGCACCTGATGCGTAGCGTTGGAGAGCGTGCTGGAGGGATAGTTGCAGACGCGCGTGACGATCGTCTGCTCGCGCGAGAGGTCCTCGGGACGCACCCACGCCTCGACCGAGAACGCGCGGAGCATCGCGTAGTTCTCGCCGATGCGGCGGTGGAGGTTGCCGGAGTAGGTCTGCACCACCGATTCCTCGCCGGGGAAGTACATCGCCTGGCGGCGGTCGGGATCGGAGCCGTGCAGCGGGCTGGTCGCGGAGGTCACGGCGTGGGTGAGCTCCTGCTCGTCGGGAATCCAGTCGTGGTCGGTGTCGTAGCCTTCGTTCTCCTCGAAGGTGAACATGTACTTGTTCACGCTGCCCGGATCCCTGCCGTCGACGTAGGTGAACCAGGGGAAGGTGGATAGGGCCGGGATGTCATCGCCCTCGCCGCTCGCGTATGGGTCGCGGCAGTAGTACTGCGCCGTGACGCTTATCTTAGAGGAGGAGTCCGTCATCCACAGCGGCGTCGGGTCGGTGTGGTAGTTCGGCGGGTTGGGCATGTTGACGAGCAACGCCTCGTCCGTGTTGCGCAGGCCGTCGCCGTCGGCGTCCGCCTCGGCAACGCCCATCGCCCACGGGAACCTCATCGCGTCGTAGACGAGTTCCTTCTCCTCCCAGTTCGACCATGCGGTGCAGCGGGCGCTGAACAGCTTATCGTTGCTCAGGGTGGTGTTGTACGCCTCGGAGATTATGTCCTTGCTGCCCAACAGCGGGTTAAGGCCGTGGAACAGTTCGTAGTAGTCGTCCATGCCGTCGCGGTCGGTATCCCAGTCGCGCGGGTCGGTGCCGACGTAGCGCGAGGCGCCCATGCGGTTTTCGTCGTCAGCCGTGGCGATGTCGCTGAGTCCCCTCGGCGGCTTGAGGAGACGGCTTCCAGACATCGTGAGATCCCACGTCTTCTCCGGGGGCGCGAAGTAACCCAGCTCCCTGAACTTGAAGCCGTCGCCCTGCCGTGCGGAGAGGCCCGTGAATCCGGCTGCGCGCGCCGTCTTGAAGAAGGTTGCGCCGTCCCAGACGTGCATCGGCAGGAAGCCGATGTACTTGCGCGTGCCGGCGATGCCGTCGGGCAGGTAACTGCCCATGAGCGGGGTTTCGGTGTCGTCGTAGCGGAGGTGGCGGAGCACCTGCACGAGGTATTCCTGGAAGTTGAGAAGTCCGTCGTTGTCGAAGTCGAGGTTGCGGCGGGTGCCGGTTCTCGGATCGACCTGATTTGCGGTCGGCACCTTGAATGCGTCGTTGTACGTGCCGTCCATGCCGAACGAGATGTAGGCGCGGATGACGGCGTTGCTTCCAAGGTTGTCGTTGCGCTTGATGATCTGGACTATGTCCGGATTGATGCCCTCGAAGCCTCTGCCTGCCGGAACCACCGTGCCTTGGTACTGGCGCTCCCAGCCGTCGGGCAGGAGGTCGAAGTCGGTATCGACGCCGCACGGGTTGAGGCCGCCGCCGCGTATGCACGTGGAGCCGTCGTCCGTCGGGTCGCCGTATATGAACGCGCTGCCTTCGCTGCCGTCGCTCAGACCGTCGCTGTCGGTATCGCCGTCCTTGGGGTCGGTCGGGGTGAACTTGTTGTACCAGCCCTTTGCGTGGCCGGGATGGTACTGGTAGATTGTTCCCACGTTGTTGCCGTTAGTGGCGAACCCGTAGGCGTTGCAGGAGTCGGAGCCGGCGTATTCGTTGCGCAGGCTCAGGCCGTCGTGGTCGCCGTCGCCGTTGGCGTCCGGAGCGTCGTTGGGGTTGGCGCCCACGTACAGTTCCCAGCCGTCGGGGATGCCGTCCTCGTCGGTGTCTGCGCCGTGGTTCGTGCTGGAGTACGTCGGAATCTCCGCGACGGCTGCGACCTGCTCCGATCCGCCGCCGTCAGTGCCGGCCCAGGAAACGGTATAGGCAGCCTCCGAGAACGGCTTGTTCGGATTGGTGGTGAGGTCAAGGAAGATGTCGGCAAGCGGCCGGTTATTGTCTCGGGTGGCGATTCCCGTCTCGTAGCGGTACTTCATCAGGCGGTATTCGTCCACGCAGTTGTACGCCACGGTGTTCACGGCCGCGCCCCAGCGGGCGGAGACGTCTCCGTTCGAGTTGATGTGCCAAGCCGTGTACGGGTGGAATTCAAGCTGGTTGTAGACCTGGTCGTGGATGAGCATCAGATCCTGGTTGAGCTGGACCGACACGACCTCCGTATCGGCCAGGCTCACCTCGTCGGGATCGAGCGGCTTCTCCTGCGCATTGGGGTTGCCGCGCTTCTTCGGCACGCACACGGCGGAGTTGTTGCCGTAGTGGAACACGGCGATCGCCGTGACGTTCGAGACGTCCTCCACGCCGAACACGACGGATGCGAGCACGTTCGTGCCGCCCTTGGTCTTGCCGCCGTCGCCGTCGAAGCTTTCCGCCTCGAACGTCTTGAGGTTGGTTCCGTTCTGCTCGAGAGCGTAGACCTTTCCGTTGTTGAGCGTCACGATGGCGTACGATTTCGGCGTGTGGTAGGAGGCCATGAAGTCGCCGTCCGGGTTCATTTCGGGATTCGAGGGAACCTTGAGCGGGTTCAACCCGCGCATCACCTCCCAGAGGTCGTTCATGCCGTCGCCGTCGGAGTCCCAGTGGACCGGATTGGTGCCCATGGCGAATTCCTCGAGGTCGGTGAGGCCGTCGTTGTCGGTGTCGCGCGTGGCGATGTCGCCGCTGGCCATAACCGTCGGGTCGAACGCCTTCATGATGTCTTCGGGCGAAAGCGGATCACCCTTGGTGATGTTGTTCAGCGTGAACTTCTCGCCCGTCATCTGCACCCATTTTCCGTCATTAATCGTGCCGACGGCGGCCCTATACCAGAAGTAGTACTCGTAGCCGTCGGGCAGACTGTCGCCATCGGTGTCCCAAAGCGTCGGGTCCGTGCGCTTCTCGGGGATCCAGCTGTTCGGATCCCTGACGGCGGTCTCGAATTTGCTGGACCATTCCGCAAATTCCGTGGCGTACGTCGCCTCGTTAGTCGCAGCCGCCTTGAATTCCGTCCATGTCACGAGATCGGGCGTGGGACTGCCGTTGCGCTTGGCGTTCCAATACGCGACGGCGTTCGTCTCGGCCTCGGAGAAGTGCGGTACGGACACCCACTCGCCGCGGACGTAGTGGTTCAGCCCGTCGTGCTCCGTGCGGTGGTTCAGTCCCTCATGTTGGCCGCGGATTTCCCTATAGGCGGTGAATGGCTCGCCAAGTGTCGACCAGCCGTCGCTTGTACTCGGCATTCCGCCCTGGAAGGACTTGGACGGCAGGTAGTCGCCGTCGTCATTGTAGGAGAAGGCGCGGAACGACACGTCGCCGCCCGACTCGGCCGAGAAGCCGGCCACTTCATACAGTCTCTTGCCGCCGTCCCAGATCGGACTCACGGCGTAAACATCCGGAATCTGGTCTCCGTTGATGTCGCCGAGGTTGTCGGAGACGAGGTATTCCTTCGAGAAGATTGCATCGAGGACCGTGTCGGGATAGTAAGTGGCGTCCTTCTCCTCTTCGGGAAGGTCGACGCGCTGCATTGCAACGCTGTCCGCACCGTATTCCGGGGAGAGTTTCAGCAGGGACGTGGTGGTGCCGGCCGCACCGCCGCCCGTCGTTAGCAGCCAAGCGTAGAAGAAGCTGTCCTTCGTCGCGTCCGCCTTATAATAATTTCCTGTTGCAGGGTGTCTGCCGCCATGCGCCCTGTCCGTGACGGCATAGTCCGTTCCAGGCGTCAGCGAGCCGCTGTCTTCGGCCCCCGCGCTGTAGCCATGGGCGAATGCGGTGCCGGAGGCTATGGACGGCGCGTAGGTGTAGATGTGCGAGAAGTTGGAGAACGGCTTGATTGTGCCTCCTGTTGCCCACACGCGGCCTACGCCGACGTTACGTTGTCCGGTCCACGTGGTCGCGAAATTGCCTCCACCGCTTGTACCGGGTCCGCACGGGTTGACGATTAGCTGCTTGGACGCATCAACCCTGTAGTACCATGTGGCCACCTCGGACTCTCCGCCGTCCTTGTCCACGACCTGCAGCTGAATCGTCTTCGTGCCGGCGCTGGAGAACTGGGTCGTGAACGTGCCGCGGTAGGTATTCATGTTCGGCGTGATCGTTTGCTCAACCGAGGGCTCGCCGGTGATTGACCAGTACAGGGTCTCGCCCTTGACCCCATTGTTATACATGTCGTATGAGCCGAAGTCCTTGAAGGTGTAGTTGATGGTGAACGGCTCGTTGATGGCCTTCGTTACCGTGTTTGAGGGTGGGCGGGTGACTTCTGGCGCAAGGTTTGCGATGGTGATCGGAAGTTCCGTAGAACGGTAAACTTCTTTCCACGGCACGCTGTCGCCATTCACCGTCGTGTTGGTGACGGCTGCGCGAATCACGAAACCGGGATCCAGCGTACGGTCCGTACCGTCCAGGTTCCGCAGCGTAAACCAGGCGTTGGTTGTATTGGGGCTTTCGCCGCCGAACGAGAGCGTCGTGGTGCTGAGTTCGGGCAGGGGATAGTTGCCGTTGTCCGCTCCCGCGCGCTCGATTGTGAGCTGCACGGCGACCTGCTCGGTCGGCAGGGTCGAGAGGTTCACGTCGATGCGGCTCAGGGCGTTCTCGCCGGCACCGCCGGAGTTTTCATTGAACGCGGTCGTTCCGAAATGAGGCGCAAGCGAGATGGCGGGCTTGGCGTCCACAATCACGGTGAACGTGAACTTCGGACCGAATCTGTCGGGATAGCGCGTGCGGTCAATCGAGTCCTTGTCGCGCATCGACACTTCAACCGTATATGTTCCCGCCTGCCTGAAGGTGTAGTTGAACGGTACGGTCGGTGGTCCGAACACGTTGGTGGTGAACAGGGTGCTGGTGCCGAGTTTGATGTCCCAGTGCGTCTGGAACACTGTTGCCTGATTGGCGTAGTTAGGTTCGTCGGCGTAGAAGTCGATGTCCGATGGATCGTCTGTTTCGGCATAGAACGACTTCGTCACGCCAAGGGAAACATTCCCCATTTGGCCGCCGCTCTCATACAGCGTCTCCGCACCCATCTTCACGGCGCTGACGTTTGGCGCCACGTTCGTAACGGTGAAGGAGAAACCCTTTGAGCTCCAGCTCGTCACCTGATAGCCCAAGTCGAAGTCAGGGTCCGAACGCACGATGATGTCGTACTCCATCTTGAGCCCCTTCGCGGTACCGTCAAGGAGCGTCATTGAAATCGGACCGGCTTCTTTATCTTCGCGATACACCGGGAAACCCCACTTCCAGTCGTGCTCGACGTCGCGGTCCATCGCCGCACACGTCACCAGGTTGGACGCATTATCGCTCTTCGGCACGAAGAATACATATCCCCATTCGGAATCGTCCGGCATTCTGAAACCCTCGTCGCCGAAGGAGAGCGTGACGACTGGCTGAGGTTCGTCAAACGGATTGGACTCGGCGAACTTCCCGCGGTTGAGGAGCGTGGCCTCCACCACCTTCGCCGCGTTCACGTGTACGTACGCGGTGCGCTTGTTCGACTGCTTGCCATCCGCATTCACCACGTAAAACAGCGACTCGTAGTCGCCCTTCTGCGAGTACTTGACATTGAAGGTAATGTCGCCGGAAGCCGTGGCGGCCAGGTCAGAAATCGGCGTGTAGTAAGCAGGCGAGTCGTTGCCGGAGTTGCTCCAGTAGACCGTGTAGGTACAGGGGGGGCGAAGCTCTCCCCAGGCGTCGGCCACGTTCACAGTCACCTGAGCGTCGGCGTTCGCATCCGCCGTGACGATCACATCCCTCGTGATCTCGGGCGTGCTGCGCTTCACCAGCACGGTGGCGGGCGTGAACTTGCCGATGAAGATGCTGCGCGCGGCCGCGTCCAGACGGTTCGTATCCACCTCCACGAGCAGGCCGGTGTTCTCCGTCTCTACCGATCCGCGGTTGGCGTACATCCAGAGCGAATAGGTGGGGGTGGTACTCCCGCTCGCCGGATTTCCGGCCGGCACCGTGAGCACGTCTTCCCAGGCTTCGTTGAAAAATTCAGACTCACTCGACATCCTCACGTAGTTCGTCGCGTTCAGCGAAGGATCCTCCTTCACCGTCACCTTGATCGGGATGGACAGTTCGTAGTTGTTCGTCCACGGCTCGGACAATGTGACGCTCACGGCCACGAGGGCTTTGCTGAAGTCCGGGTTGGCCTCCACCGTATCCCGGTTCTTGCCGTTCACGCTCACGGTCATGCTGGGGGGCAGCGGCTCACCCACCTTGATGGTGCGCTTTATGAAGTTGGTGATGAGGAGGTTCGAATCATTGTAGATGTTCGTAGGCGTGGCGGAGAGGAAGATATCGGCAGTGCCGCCGACCGCTCCCGTCGCCTTTATGGAGAACGGCACGTTCTCGTTGCCGGCGGTGATGCTGAGCGTGCCCACCTTGTACGTCCCGTCGCGGAAGTCGCGCTCCACGACCTCATACACCTGTCCGCCGACCACGATTTCGGCGACGTCGTTCGTCGTCCACAGGTAGAGCTTCATCGGCTCGGCCGCGCCGCCGGCGATTTCCACCATGGGCGTACCGGGGTCGGCCGTGGTCGACCCCTGCGCGATGGAGCGCCAAATCCCCTCGCCCTCGTTTAAGTATGTCTTGTCAAAGTCAATGGCCTGGATGTACGCGCCCGCCATGTAGAGGTCGAGGTCGCGGTTTTCGCTGTCCTGCGCATCGAGCCAGGACGAAGTTCCGTCGCCGCTGAAATCAGGGTCCAGAGCAAGGTTCGCGTCGCCAAACTTGAAATCCGCCGTCACGGTGTACGCAGTGTCCGCCGAGTTCGTGGTAGCCTGGATTTTCCAGAGAGTGTCCTGCTTGCCGCGCTTCAGGTAATACCCCTCGGCGCCTGTGGAGGGGCCGTTGCCGGATTCATTGGCGAGCTGGAGAGGAAGGGCGATGTCGCCAGCCTGTACGGTGTACTTGAAGATGAGGTCCGTGTAGTGCTTGCCGTTCAGCGAGCCTCGGTCGTTGGGATCTTGTGCGTCGGCGGTCAGCCAGTCGGAGGCAACGCCCATCGGCCAGTTGACACACTCCGCCTCGCGGAGGCTACCGCTTACCCAAAGGCCGAGGCACGGCTTGTTCGCCGCGATCCGGTTCAACTCGTCAATGCTCACGTTGCCAGTCAGCGGCCCCGTGTACGTGAACGCCCACGGATTCGTGTAGGAGGGATCATTCTCGGTACGCCGCCATTCGAGGTTCGCAAGGCGGAAGCGGATGTAGATAGTGTCGCCAACCGTCAGCGGCCTGTCGTGCCCATCGTGGTTCGGAAACGTGTGAAGGCCGCTGGGGTCGTAGACGTCGACACGCCTTATCTTGCCCGATGCCTGGGCCGACTGGGGCACTGCGAACAGCAGCGCCGCAAGGAGCGTGGCACAGATGCCAATTTTTCTCTTCATGTTCATGTTGAACCGCCTTCCTTCTAGGTAAATCATTTTTCCGCCGTAGGCGCGCCCTGTGCGCGGCCTGCGGCCTTTTCATGCAAAATCCTCCGGCGAAGCGCCGACTGGGCCGCCGCCTTGAGCTTCCCTTCCTCGGCCACGTTGGCCTTCATCGCGGCGGATAGCTCGCGCCAGGCCGGATACTTCCTGGGATTGTTCTCAAGTTCCTCAAGCACCTGCGCGTCCGTGGCGCCCTCGGGCAGCGCCTTCCTCGCGCGCTCCCGCAACACGGCGAGGCGCGATTCGATCTTCTCCCGCTCCGCCAGCGTGCGCCGCTGGGCCGCCACGCTACCCTTGAGCATCGCCTGGTAGTCCTTGTCCTTCGCGCGCGCCTCGATCGACAAGGGCGAAGGCTCTTTCGGCGTGGCCGCCGGCTGGACCTTCGGCGCGGGCGCGGGAGACGAGGGTGCAGTCTCCCTACGCTCGCACCCAACTAGGCACGCGCACACGCACAGAACCGCTCCCAGCGGAGCGACTGCTTTTTCTTTTATATGTCTCATCTGTCCTGCCTCTGTAAGGCCAACCTTTCGGAAGCGTTTTTTAGTTTAGCACAATTTCTGCCGTTAGGGCAATAGGAAATTTTCCTCCGTGCGGCTATTCAATCTTCACCGGAACGCCACCAACCTTCCTGACCGTGGCCGCACCGTAGCCGATACCGTCGACTACGACGCCCGACACTTTCACCGTAGTCGCCTTCGGCTTGCCGCCAACATCCGCATACGCCTTGAACGATCCCTTGAACGTGCCGGCCTTCGCCTTGTACGTGAGCTTCAGGCCAGACGGGTTCGCGCCAGCCTTCGCCTCGTTCACGGTGGCCGTGCCCTTCACGTAGACGACCTTCCCCGCCTTCGGCAGCGTCCACTTCGCGCCACCCGCCACGGGCACGCCGTCCGGCAAGTACGGAAGCAGGGTCTTCCCCAGCATCGACCCGAGCGCCGCCGCGTCGATCCTGAACTCCGCCCCGCCCTTCAGCGACCTCGGCGCGCCCACGATCGCTCCCTCAATCCCAGTCACCACGGGAGGGACGCGCCCCGTCGCGTCCGCGCCATTCGGCAACCACACGTTAAACGCGAACCTCGCGTTCTTCTTGGCGTATGTCACGGGAATGCAACTCCAGCTCTCGCCAACGATCAGCTGTCCTTTCGCCGACACCTTCGTTCCGTCCGCGAGCGTGCCCGTCACCTTCGCCTTGCCCTTGTTGGCAACGGAGACGGACAACGTATGGTAGGGCGAGCCGTCCCCGGCGAGCCGCAACTGGTAGGGCGAGCCGTCCCCGGCGAGCCGCCACGCCACGGTCGTCACGCCCTTCCACTTCTCAAGCACCGCCGTGCCAATGGCCTTGGATGCGGCGCTCTTGGTGGTGAACTTGTTCTGTCCGCCATCGATGAAGTACGAACCGTAGGACCCGGACAGGCTGTTCGCGCCAACCAGCAGCGACAGCGCACGCCCGGAACTGTCAGTCGCCTCAAACCTGCCTGTGCCGATGTCAAGTCTGCCTCTCACGGTCGTTTTCTTCTCCGCGAGCAACTGGAGCTTCACCGTAAGCTTGGACGTTGCGCCCTTTGCCTTTGCGGCCTTAAGGGTGATCGTGCCCATTACATTGCCGGCGGCATCCTGTAAATATCCGTCGTATGACTCCGCGATCTCTCCGGTAAACGCGGCATCGCCGCCATTGCCGCCGTCAGGCAGAACCGGAGTCCAAAGATACGTCCGCCCCTGCGCATTCCCCGGTTCAGGGGTGTCCGTATTTCCCTGTTCCGGCGTGTCCGTATTCCCCGGCTCCGCAGGGTCGGCGTTCCCCGGTTCAGGAGTGTCCGTATTCCCCGGTTCGGGCGTATCCGTATTTCCCGGTTCCGAAGGGTCGGTGTTCCCCGGTTCAGGCGTGTCCGTATCCCCCGGCTCCGATGGGTCGGTGTTCTCCGGTTCGGGGGTATCCGTATCCTCCTCGTCGGATTCAGTCCAATGCGCGAAGAGTTCCATGTCGCCCGTCACCAGCACGTCGCCATGGACCGAATCTCCGCCTTCCGCCGCTGTGAACCAGCCGGCAAACGTGTAGCCCGCGCGGGTTGGCACCGTAATGTCTTCAACCATCGTGCCGTATTTGACTACAACCGAATCTTTTCCCTCGCCGCCGTTCGCGTGGAGCGTCACCGTGTACATGTCCGGCGTCCACACTGCATAGAGCATCGCATGCGTGGCAAGCGTCACGCTTTCACCGTCCTTGTAGACAACCTCGCCGGTTGAATTCGTCGCCCACCCGGCGAACGCATGGCCCACGCGGACAAACTCATTTGAGGCCAACGCCTGCTCCACGCCATTCGTAAATGACTGCATCGACATCTCATCCGAGCCGTCGTTCGCATCGAACGTCAACGTCCACACCAGCTCGGGCTCGACCGGATCAGGACCCGGATCAGGCACCCCGTCGTCAAGTGCCGTCCACTTCGCAAAGAGCGTCACTGTTACGCCGGCGACGTCGGTCAGGTTGGAAACCGCAGCACCGTCGTCGTAAACAACCTCTCCCGTCGCATTCGTTGCCCAGCCCGCGAAAACATGCCCGGGCCTCGTGAAGGCGTTGGGCGAGAGACGCAAGAGGCGATCGTACGTGAGAGTCTGTTTGGCCATCGTGCCGTCGCAGTTCGTACTGTTCGGAAGGAACTCGACCTCATACTCGTATGGAATCCACTTTGCGTAGAACGCCAAATTAGTTGTAAAATCACATTTTTCCGGCGTCCCGTCAGGCGCGTAGTACTGCTTTCCGCCACCATTCGGCGCCGTATAGTAGCCGCCAAAAGCATAGCCGGTGCGCGTAGGGAATGTGATGGTCGGGAGCGTCGCGTTGTAAGTCGTCGTCACGCTAGACGAGCCGCCTGCTCCGCCCTGCTGATCGAACGTGACCATGTACGTATCCGGCGCCCAGTCCGCGTAGAGAGTCACAGTTCCGCCGGCGACGTCGGTCAGGTTGGAAACCACGGCGCCATCGGCGTAAACGAACTCGCCCGCCGCATCAGTTGCCCAGCCCTCGAACTTATACCCGACCATCGTGAGGACGTTGGACGTGAGACTTGAGGCTTGGTCGTATGTGAAATCCTGGTCGTTCATCGCGCCCTCGCCGCCGTTGACATCGAACACCACCGTGTACGTGTTCGTCGTCCACTGCGCCGTGCATGTCATGTCTTCTGCGGGAACCGTCTCGGGAACGGCAGGCGTCCAGCCTGCAAACTCATGGCCCGTCCACGACAGATCGGGAGCCGTCACCGCCGTACCGTAACCTTTTGTAACGGTCTCTACCACTTCCCCACGGTCATAGAACGTAATTGTGTAATCGTTCAGCGTCCAGACCGCGAAGAGAGTCACCGTTCCGCCGGCGACGTCGGTCAGGTTGGAAACCGCAGCACCATCGGCGAAAAAGACCTCATCCGTCACGTTCGTCCAGCCCTTGAAAGTATACCCGACCCTTGTGAGGGCGTTAGACGTGAGACCTGAGACTTGGTCGTATGCGAAATCCTGGTCGTCCATCTCGCCATCGCCGCCGTTGACATCGAACTCCACCGTGTACGTGTTCGTCGTCCACTGCGCCGTGCAAGTGACGTTTGAAGCGGGAACAGTCTCTGGAACGGCAGGCGTCCAATCCACAAACTCGTGGCCCGCCCACGACGGAACCTCGGGCGGCTTCACCGCCGTACCATAATCCTGAGTAATGGACTTGACCACTTCCCCACGATCATCGAACGTGATCGTGTACCTGTTCGTCGTCCACTGCGCCGTGCAAATGACATTTGAGGCGGGAACCGTCTCGGGAACGCCAGGCGTCCAGCCCGCAAATGCATGCCCCGTCCGCGACGGATCCTCGGGAGCCGTCACCGCCGTACCGTAATCCTGCGTGATGGACATTACCTCTCTTTCGCCATCACGGAAGGAGATCGTGTACTTGTTCGTCGTCCACTGCGCCGTGCATGTCATGTTCTCTGCGGGAACCGTCTCGGGAACGGCAGGTGCCCACCCCACAAAGGTGTAGCCCGTCCGCGACGGATTCGGAGGGGGTGTCACCGCCGTACCATAATCCTGCGTGATGGACTTGACCTCATTCTCGCCATCACGGAAAGAGATCGTGTACTTGTTCAGATCCCAGACCGCGTAGAGCTTCACCGTTCCACCTGGAACAGGCTGCTTGGAAATCTCCTGACCATCGGAGTATACGACCTCATCCGTCTCGTTCGTAGCCCAGCCCAAAAACTTGTGGCCGATGTTCGTAAAGGCGTTAGACGAGAGACACGAGGCGACGTTGTTGGTAAATGTCTGGTCGTCCATCCAGCCATAGCCGCCGTTCGGATTGAAGCTAACAGTGTATTTTTCCGGCGTCCACGTCACGCGGTCCACCCAGCCAGTGCCGCCGCCTTGACCACCACCACGATTAAACTGGAATGCCCAGGCAAAGGTCACGACTTCTGGTGCAGTGTTAGTATATACATAATCCTCCCAGTCCGTAGTCCCTTCCAAACGTGTAATCTCCGTGAAGCTTCCATCCTTGTTGCAGAGACCGAAACGAAGCACATCACCTGAATCAATATCGTTTGAGGGGTCGTAGTCATCTTTATATCTGTAACGTTCCTGAGCCGCACATTTCCATTGAAACGAGAGAACGCCCTCTCTGGGAAGAGTCGTTTTCAACCATGTTGAGTAGTAATCTTTATCGGGCGACACCGGCACCTGCAAGGCACCGCTTTGCACGGCGGTTTCATTATCGCATGTAAAATTGGACTGCACAAACCAATTCGCCTCATACGGCAAATCATTGGTCGTTCCATTAGCCCCCGCTGTTCCAAACGTTTCAAATTCCAGTTCGGGCGCGTTCACGGCAATGGCCAACTCATCAGAGTTCCATTTCCACGTGGCCACAAGGTTCGTCACGCAGACGGATGGCGGAGGCACCTCGTTCGGCAACCTTTTCGTCACCCCCGGTGCAATCCAACAGTCAAACAAGAGATGCGGGTTGACTTGATTTGTGGGGGTGGGAAGTTCCCATTCTTCGCCCACGACAACGTAATTTGTGAGCACGCTCACCGACTCACCCGTGCCATTCGTCATCACGCCGTCACCGCGAGGGTCGCGCGCATCGAACGTGACGGCGTACGTGGCACCCGTCCAGCATGCGTAAAGGGCCACTTCCGCTCCAACCGTTGCGGTGAGGTTTGTCACGAGCTCCTCGTCACAAAACACCTTACCCACGGCGTTTGTCCATTCCTTGAAGCCCCAGCCGTCGCCGTGCGTGAACTCGCACGCGGGGAGGTTCATAGGCACGTCATAGGAGCAAGCCATCGGATCCATCGTGCCCTCGCCGCCGTTCGCGTCGAACGTCACCGTGTAGACAATACCCGTCCAGTTCGCATAGAGGTCAACGACGGTTCCGGCGGTGGTGGTAAGATTGGAAACCACCTCGCAGTCCGCGTAGTACTTCGTCCGAGAGTTGTAGTTCGTGTCGCTGGACCACCTGTCAAACGCATAGCCCGTGCGCGTAAACTCGCATGCGGCGAGACTCGTGGGAATGTCGTATGTGAGCTGCATGTTCGCCATCGTGCCGCCGCCGTCCGCACCGTTCTGGTGGAACGCGACCTCATACTCGTATGGAATCCACTTTGCGTAGCACGCCAAATCCGATGTAAAATCACATTTTTTCGGTGTCCCGTCAGGCGCGTAGTACTGCGTGCCGCCGCCGTCCGACGCCGTCCAGTATCCGCCGAAAGTATAGCCCGTCCGCGTGGGCACGGTAATCGCCGGCAGCTCCGAACCGTAGGTCGTCGTCACCTTAGACGTGCCGCCAGTGCCCGACTGCTTGTCTAACGTCAGCGTGTATTCGATGACCGTCCACTTCGCGTAGAGCGTCGTGTCGTCCGTCTTGTCCCAGTTATTCGCGCTTTTACCATCAGAGTCGTAATACTGCGTCCCTCGGCCGTTCGGTTCCGTATAGTACCCGCCGAAAGTATAGCCCGTCCGCGTGGGCATCGTCGCTGCAGGCATTGCCGAACCGTAGGTCGTCGTCACGCTAGACGTACCGCCCGTTCCATCCTGCCGGTCGAACGTCAGCGTGTACGTGATGACCGTCCACTTCGCGTAGAGCGTCGTGTTGTCCGTCTCGTCCCATTTCCTCGCGCCTGTGCCATCATCCTTGTAGTACTGCGTGCCGCAGCCGTCCGGCGCCGTCCAGTATCCGCCGAAGGTAAAGCCCGTCCGCGTGGGCACGGTAATCGTCGGCAGCTCCGAATCGTATGTCGTCGTTTCGCTGGACGTGCCGCCAGTGCCCGACTGTTTGTCGAACGTCAGCGTGTACTTGATGACCGTCCACTTCGCGTAGAGCGTCTTGATGCCCGTATTATCCCATTTGCGCGCGCTTCTCCCGTTCGAATCGTAATATTGCATCCCGCCGCCGTTCTCTCCCGTATAGTACCCGCCGAACGTGTAGCCCGTCCGCGTGGGCACGGTGATCTTCGGCAACGCCGAATCGTATGTCGCCGTCACGCTAGGCGAACCGCCGGTGCCAGGCTGCTGGTCGAGCGTGACCGTGACCGTTTCCGCCGTCCACATGGCATACAGCTTGGTATCCGAGGTTTCGTTCCAGTCGTTCGCGCTCTCGCCCGATGGCGTATAGTACTGCTTGCCGCCGCCTTTTATGTCAGTCCAGTACCCGCCGAACGTGTAGCCTTTGCGCGTAGGGCATGCGACGGACGGGAGCGCCTTGTTGTATTTCGCAGTCACGCGCGTAGAGCCGCCAGACCCGTCCTGCTGGTCGAGCGTGACCGTGTACTCGACGACCGTCCACTTCGCGTAGAGCGTCTTGATGTCCGTGTCATCCCACTTGCGCGCGCTCGTCCCGTCCGCCTTGTAGTACTGCGTCCCGTCGCCGTCTTGCGCCGTATAGTACCCGCCGAACGTGTAGCCCGTCCGCGTGGGCACGGTTATCGTCGGCAACGCCAAGTCGTACGTCGCGGTAATGGAAACGTCGCCGCCGGAGCCAGACTGCTGGTCTAGCGTGACCAGGCCCTTGTCCGCCGTCCACTTCGCATAGAGCGTCTTGATGGACGAGTTATCCCACTTGCGTGCGCTCGTCCCGTCCGCCTTGTAATACTGCGTACCGCCACCGTTCGCACCCGTGTAGTACCCGCCGAACGCATAGCCCGTCCGCGTGGGCAAGCCGTCGGCAATCGGCGGCATTGCGGAGTTGTAGGCCGCGGTGACGTAGTTCGTGCCGCCAGATCCGCCCTGCTGATCGAGCGTGACCGTGACCGTTTTCGCCGTCCACTTCGCGTACAGCATCGTGTCCGAGGTCTCTTCCCAGTTCCTCGCGCTCCCGCCTGAGGCAGTGTAGTACTGCTTGCCGCCGCCGCCCTGAATCGTGTAGTACCCGCCGAACGTATAGCCCGTGCGCGTGGGTAGCACGATCGGCGTAAGCATCGGCAAACCGTACTTCACGCAAACGGAACTCGAACCTCCGCTGCCGTCCAGCATGTTCAGCGTAATCGTGTACGTACTCGCCGTCCACTTCGCGTAGAGTGTCGCGTCGTCCGTCTTGTTCCATTTCCTCGCGCTGGTCCCGTCCGCCTTGTAGTACTGCACCCCGCCGCCGTTCACCTCCGTGTAGTACCCGCCGAACGTGTACCCCTGGCGCGTGGGGGTTGAAACCAGCGTAGGCATCGCCTCGTTGCTGGCCGCAGTCACGGTATCCGGGCCTCCGCTCCCCGACTGCCTGTCCAGCTTGACCGTGTACGTTGCGGCCGCCCACTTCGCGTAGAGCGTCATGGCGCTCGTCTTGTCCCAGTTCCTCGCGCTGGTTCCGTCCGCCTTGTAGTACTGGGTGCCTCCGCCGTTCTGCGACGTGTAGTATCCGCCGAACCTGTAGCCCGTGCGGGCGGGGAGCGTGGTCAGCGTGGGCATCGCGCTGCCGTATGCCGCTGTGACGGATCTGTCGCCGCCGGTGCCGGACTGCCGGTCCAGCTTGACCGTGTACGTGAGGGCCGTCCACTTCGCGTAGAGCGTCGTGTCCCTCGTACCGTCCCAGCTCTTCGCGCTTGCGCCAGCAGCCGTGTAATACTGCGTACCGCCGCCGTTCGTGCCCGTGTAGTACCCGCCGAACGTGTAGCCCGTCCGCGCGGGCACGGTAATCGTCGGCATCTCAGAGCCGTAGGTCGCCGTCACGCCAGACGAGCCGCCGGCGCCAGACTGCCGGTCCAGCGTGACTGCGGACGTGCCCGCCGTCCATTTGGCATACAGCTTCGTGACCGAGGTCGCGTCCCAGTTCCTCGCGCTCTCGCCTGAGGCCGTGTAGTACTGGGTGCCGCCGCCGTTCGGGCCCGTGTAGTACCCGCCGAACGTGTAGCCCGTGCGAGTGGGCATCGTCGCCGCAGGCATCGCCGCACCGTAGGTCGCCGTCACCGACGTCGTTTCGCCGCTGCCGCCCTGCTGGTCCAACGCCACTTTGTACCGCTTCGCCTGGCTGTAGAACCTCAGCGAACAGCCCGAATATGACGTCGTCGGGATGGTTATGGTGTCTTCCTCTCCTCCGGACAACGTTGCCTGGCCGCTTTTTTCAACCGCCCAGCGCCCTTCATACCCCGTTGCGACGCCCTTGAACGTTGGCGTGTAGGCCGTGCCAATGCGCCATCCACTCCATGTGGCACCTGCGCTGGAAGCTTCCATGCTCTGGTTCCCAGCGTTCAGCTCAACCGAATCAATCCCTGAGTCAACCGTTGCGCTGACAGTAATGTTCGCCCCTTCGGCCGCGAAGGACATCGTGGCCGCAATAAGCGCAAAAACAGAGGAACGAAACATCATATTTCACCTCATGGGCTTATTTCTGTAAGGGGAGATTGCGTCGCCCCGGTAACTACCTTGTAGAAGCGCTTGGCGCCGGCGCCAGAATCGCCGGACGTGACGATGATCGAAAGACTGACAGCGGAGAAGGGTGCCTCCGCCGTACCCTGCCCCTGCGCGGCGGGCGTACCGCTCTCATACATGCCTGAAGTGACCGCCTCCCACGTGGTGAGGTCGTCCGAGCCGTAGAGCACGTACCAGAACCCGCGCACGCCGAAGACGTCGGCCTTCACTTCAAACTTGCCGTCTTCGTCGGATTTGGGTTCAATCGTGAGCGTGCAGTAGCTCATGGCTGAAGTAAGGAGAACGTCGTCGCGCGAGAGCGTGGCGATGGCGTTGCCGTCGGCGTCCAGCGACTTCGTGACAATCCAGCCCGCCGGCGCAGTCACGGTGAGGTCGTCCAGCCCCACGCCCAATTCTTCCATTTCCGCCTTGGAGAGGAGGTTCGTCTCGTAGCCGATGTGGAGATTGTCCAGGGTATCGTTCCATACGATGTCAAACGTGGTGTTCGGATCCGGCTCCCTTGGAATTTCCCACATCCACTGGAGCGTGACCGACGCCCCGTTCGTGATGCCGTAGACATTTGGATTGATACCGATCCATGACAGCGGGCTTGTATCGCCCAGATTGAAGAGCCTGAGGCCATCCTCCTCCGCGATGACCTTGCCCGTATCAGGATCTTTTATGTCATTGCCGTTGATGACAAGACCGCCGCCATTGCCTTGCTGGATAACCGTATTGTCATTGAAGGAAGCATTGACGAAATTGGTCGGCACAACAACATAAAAGCCGAGGTTGTAAATGGCACAGAGAAAATTCCCGTCTTCATCAATAAGCCGCCACCCAAGGCAGGTCCGCTCTTCGCCATCAACGTCTGTGTAGGCGTTCGTTGCAAGCATGACTTCCGTAGGTATGCTATGAGTGAGATTCGTGACCGTTTCGTATGGAAGCGCAATGCCGCCAACGAGCGTTTCCGGCACGGAGTCACCCACCTTGATTCCGAAGTTCGTCACCGTCAGGTAGAAGGTACCAGCATCGGTTTTTCTCTGGGAGAACGTGGCCTTTAATTTCGCGGGGTGCGCCACCTTAAGCACAAACAGGTTCCCGGATTCGGAATACTCGTCATCCTCCAGAAATCCTTCCAACCCCCAACCATTGAAATCGTAGGAGGTGGTCAGTTTCTTTCCCCCGATTGCGGTGAAGGTGACGACATCTCCAATCTTGTACCAATCGTTGTCCCCCTTATTGGGCGTGATGGTGCCTACCTTCTTATTATCGTCTATGACCTCCCGCGTGATCTTCACGGCGTTGGTCTCCCATAGCCATGTGATGGTATATGATCCGTCGCGAGCGGGGGTGAAGTCCGTAACCGTAATTTCATTAGTCACGACTGCGGGGCCATTAGTCGATGAAAGGGTCCAGCCTACGCATCTGAACTCGACGGTTTTGGCGGAATTCGTGGCATACTCGGGAGAAGTTACATTGATGGTGACGCCGTTCGTGTAGGCGTTTTCGTAAAAACCATAGTCGGGAACCGGGTGTCCGGGCAGTTCGGGACAGTTGTGCTCCACCGTCAGGGATATGCCTGACGCCCTCTTGAGGAAGTTCGTGAGACCCACCTCCATCACGCGGATCAATTCATTCGTGATCAGTTCGCCCGTGACGTAGTCAATGCCCTCACCGCTCACGCCGTCAATCACGTTCGTGTAGGAATAAGTAACATACGGGCCGTCAGCTGTCTCAACCACGTTCGTATAGGGGAAGCCCGCGCCGTCCACGTCGTTCGTGTACGTCGCGCTGCCGATTGTCCAGTACGAGAGGCGCCCGTTGTAGAACGACCACATCTTGTTCTCGTCTGCGGAAATGGCGCGTCCGTCGAACAGGCCGATGGACGGTTTTCCGTCGGACTCCGACGAGAGCCCCATGCTATATGGGACGCACAGGACGATGTACTTGTTGGTGAAGGCCTCCTTCGTCGCGTCGTCCGCTTCCGTATCCAGCCAGTACAGGTAGTTCCATGCGGCGTCGGTGGCCGGTTCGCCCCAGCTTCCGCTGAAGGCGAAGACGGGCTTGTTCGTGGTCGTCTCAAACGACGCGATGCACTTCTCCCGTGCATCCGCGAAGCTCAGCGCCACCTCGGAATTGAGAAGCGGGAAGAAGACCGGATCGGGCACCCACTTGCAGATGGCGTCGCCGCTGCTGGCGTAAGACGAGCTCTTGCTTGCGGCCGGGCCGATGGTCACGCTACCCGACTTGCCGGCACAGGAGAGCTCCACCTGGCGGTTCGCCTGCGTTCCGGCTGCGGAAACACGCGCGCCGAAGAAGCCGTCGGTGAAGATGCTGTCGAAGTAGTCGCCGTTTTTCTCGTGGCTGTACTCGACGCCGTTGATCATCATGGGCGGGTTGATGTAGGGTAGCATCCGTCCGAAAACGGGCACGACGTTGTCGTTCTCGTAGCCGATCATCGTGATGATGCCGTCCAGGATGTCGTAGAGGTCTTCGTCGCCGGCGATTGTGCTCTTGGTGTTGATGTACGGGAGCGCGTACCAGCCGTCGCCCGACCCGCCCCAGCCGAGGAACACGCGAACGCGCTCCACGTCGTCGTCGTCTATGCCGTAGCCGACCGCGACGACGGAGTGTCCTGACCCGCCCGAGCTTTTACCGATGCCCATGCCAACCGGCGCACCCGAACGGCATTGGGCGTAGATGAGTTTTTCGTACTGGTCTGGCCTGGGACGTTGTACGTAACGGGCTTCCTGGAACTTGAAATAATCCCTAAACGCAGTGGCTGTGGCCGACTCCTGAGCGCCGGATCCTCCCACGTTCCAGCCCATTCCAACGGCAACGCCAGCGTCGTATGCCACACGGCCGTAAAGCTCTGAATTTGCATTTGCCCAGTCGTACTTGCCGCCTTTCGTCTTGCTCGCGTAAGTTTTTCCCAGATAAGTAGTACCCGCGTCCGCCTTTCCCTTTTCGATTTCCTGCCCTGCTTTTTCACCGACATGGAAGTACTCCATCATCGCCGCCGCCGCAGTGGCCACGCAGCCGCACGGCGTGCCCCCCGGCGTGTACATGTTGTAGACGCCGCCGCTCTGGTTCCAGTGCGTGAGCTTACCCCCCGGCTCAAAGCCCGGCAACACGATCTTCACCTTCATCGCGCTATCGGGTGCCGCTTTCGTGAGGTCTGCGCCGAGGCGCGCCTTGCCGCCCTTGCGGGGCGCACGGAGCTTCTCCCATTTCGACTGCTGCTGCTCCGCCCATTCCTGGCGCACCACCTCCTTGTGTGCAGCCTTTTCTTCATCCTCGGGCTCACTCGATGACGATGCCGCAAGGCGCCGCCCTCCGCCGGTGGACGGTGCGTTTTCCGGGTAGAGGTTCAGGAAGCGGAGACGGCCGCGCATGTCGAGAGTCAGTATGGCGCGCAGCGTATGCGCGGCAGGCAGTTCGCCGGGGTCGCGTTCAAGCGCCATGACGATCGGTTCGATTTCCGTGACGGGCGCAATGATCAGACAGCCGCCGCCGGCCATCGACACCTGGTGCCACAGGACTGTTTGCGCGGCATTGGTGTCGCAGACCGTGATCACGTTCGTGGCATTGTTACCGGTATCAAACTGCGCGTTGCGCTCGGCCCAAGCGTCGGCAGCGGCCATCGCCATGGCGGGCGTAACCACTTCCGCGCGCGCGCCGCACGCGGAAAAACAGGCGAAAAACGCCAATAAAATGCTCTTTTTCATAAGGCTCACCGTCCTATTCAGACAAAATCCTACAGGGGAAGTGTACACTTTCCCTAAGAAACAAGTGCAATTATACACGGAATCGGCGCGAATGCAAATGAAAAAATCAAAATCTTTTTGAGTTGGGCGCATCCATCAGCTATGACTTGCGCTCTTTCTTGTACCTGACGCCCCCGAAACCCTCGTGCGATTACGGTGCGGAACAATCACACCCCTCGGGCTGATGCGGCGGCGGCCCAGTCTTGTCCAAGTCCGGGCATTGGGGTGCCGTCTCGACATCCCTACCCCTACCCCCCTACTACCTAATACCTATATAATAGGTATTATGAGGTAGTACCCCCCGGGTAGATGACGGGGGTAGGGGCGGGGATGTCGTCGGCCTTGTGGCTGACGCCGCCGCACGCCAACACCCCGAATGCCCTTTTAGCGCATGAGGAGGTCTCTCATGGCTCTCCCATGAGATACATTTGAAACCCCCTATCTGCGGCTAGGGACGATCCGTCGCGTTTGACGCGTTCCAGCTCGTACTGCCACGCCACGTGGTCAAAGGCGGGATCGAGGTCGTAGGTGAAGGTTCGCGGGTCGAAGGCCTCCGCCCTTGGCCCGTAGGCGGCGAAGTCCGACGATTTGGCGTGTATCAACTCGATCTTGGTAATCTGATCGGCGATATGCGCGGGCTTGAGGTTCCAGACGTTGCGCATGACCGAGAAGAGGCATCGCCGTTCCCCAGGAAGGGGGGATTTTTAGGTTCGGCCTCACTACGTGTCGGGCTCGACCTCCCTACGTGGGATTTGGGGGCTCCCTACATGGAGGTTTACCCTCACGGAGAGTCTGGATTACCCTCACGGAGGGTTTCAACTACCCTAACGGAGGGTTTGAGTTACCCTAACGGAGGGTTTGAGCTACCCTAACGAAGGGTTTGAGCTACCCTAACGGAGTTTTCGACTTCCCCACGTAGGATTTGGGCCTTCTATTCTATCGTCCTTACGCCCACCAGGCACCGCCGACGACACCATGATTCGCAACTTGCGCTGCGACATTCTCTCTATCTTCTTTGTTTTCATCTTAGCTCCTTTACTAACGTATCGTACGTGTACTATGTTACTGCATAGTACACTCCAAAATCATCCTATACGAGTGAGATAATTACATTTAATCATAGTACTTAATCTCACATGAAGTCGAACAACCCAACATAGTTACCTTCGGCTTGAAGCGTTCAGGCAACAACACACTTGTCAAATGTTCGCAACCTCTAAATATATCTACTCCAATCCACAGTACATTATTCGGGATTCTCATACTTCTAAGATCCACGCAATCTGCAAACGCCTCATCCCCAATACTCCTCACACCATTCCCGATTGTTACACTTGAAAGACCTTTGCAATGCCGGAAAGCCGCCTCCCTAATATTTGTCACACTAGTTGTCATAGTTGTTTCCAAATCCAAATGCGCTTGGGTGAAAAACGCAGATGCGCCCTTTTGAGTTGCGGATTCCGGATCACCTCTCAAGGAAACGGCCGGAGCGATTGCCCGTGAACTTGCCGGCATGGTATGAAACCGAGCCGTTGACCATCACGGCCTCAACTCCCTCGCTGAAAGAATGCGGTGACGTATAGGTTGCCGTCTCGCGGAACGCATCCTCGTTCCACACCGTAATATCAGCATACGCTCCCGCGCGAATCACGCCTCGGTCGCGTATGCCGAAGCGCTCCGCAGGCACGGAGGTCATGCGCCTGATTGCCTCTTCACGCGAACAGATGCGCGCGTGCCCTTCCACGCATCCCGTGAGCATTCTGAAGAAGCGCGGCATCGTGCCATACGCGCGCGGGTGGGGATGGTCCGCGCCGAGCGGCCCCCACGGCGCACGCAGCGAGGCGTCACTCCCCGGCACGATCCACGGCCGCGAGAAAATCTTCTGGAGGTTCTCTTCGCTCATGCCGAAGAAGAACGCCCCCGTGCGGCAAGCGTCGGCAGCAAGGATGGAGCAGATGAGGGAACCAGGTGTGGCGGCGAAGCCTTCCTGGTTTTCCGGAGTTTCCGGAATTTCCGGATTTTCCGGACTTTCCGGTTTCTCCGGACTTGCGATCAAATCACCAATCTTCTTGCCGCTGAAAGGGCGCGTCGCTTCGCTCCAAGTGCCCCCGATCATCACCGTGGACCAGTCGCGATCCTGCGCGTCGATCTCGGCGGCGATTCGAGCGCGGGTTGCGGGATCTGCGAGGCGCTTGATTTCAGCCACCACGCCCCCTTCGCCCGCCCAGTCGGGAAAGCCCACGTCAAGATCCGTGCCCGCCGCACAGTAGGGATAGCGGTCGCTGCCGAGCAGTTCGCCTGCGTCGATGGCGCGTTCGATCTTGGCGAGTACGTCGTCGATCTTGCCCCAATTGCGCTTGCCGCTCGTCTTGAGGTGCGAGATTTCCGCGCGGATGCCCGTGGCGCGCACGAGGTCGAGCACTTCGTCAATCGCCTCGATGATGGCGTCGCCCTCGGAGCGCATGTGCGTGGCATAGTACCCGCCGCGTGCCGCCGCCACGCGCGCGAGCGCCGTCACCTCGGCCGCGTCGGAGTACTTGCCGGGCTGGTAGATGAGACCCGTCGTGAGCCCCCACCCGCCGTCGTCGAGTTCGCGCGAGAGCAAATCCTCCATCGCGCGCTGAGTCTCGGGCGTGGCACGCACGGCGTCATAGCCGATAACGGAACTGCGCAACGTGTTGTGTCCCACGAACTGGACGGTGTTGATGGCGGGGCGCACCTGGTCGAGCAGGGCGCGGTACTCGCGCATCGAACGCCATGTGGGGCCGGGCGTGCCGTCGCCCCCAGGATACGTCATAGACGCCCAGTCGCTTGAAAGGCGCGCCGCGCCGTAGCGGGGCGCCACGCTTCCACCGCACTGTCCGTTGATTTCGGTGGTGATACCCTGCGAAAGTTTGGAGGGGGCGTCGGGTTCGATGAGCAGGTAGGCGTCGCTGTGGGCGTGGGAGTCGATGAAGCCAGGCGTGACGAGGCAGCCGGAGGCGTCGATTTCGGAATCAGCGTGGCCGCGACGGAGCGCGGCCCTCCCCGATTCATCGCGCTCGATCACATCGGCGATGCGGTCGCCATCCACAAGAACGTCGGCGGGGAAGGCGGCACGCCCCGTGCCGTCGATTACCAAGCCACCACGGATAAGCACGCTAGACATCGCCGCGTTCCATGTCGCGCTTCAGCGCCTTCTTCTTGAGCGCGTCGCGCTTGTCGTGGAGGGCCTTGCCGCGGCACACGCCCATTTCAAGCTTGATGCGTCCGTTCTTGAGGTAGAGGCGCAGCGGGATGAGCGTGAGGCCCTTGGCCTCGGTCTTGAGGCGCAGCTCTTCCACTTGCTTCTTGTGGACGAGCAGTTTGCGGTTCTGCTGCGGACGGTGGTTGAAGCGGTTGCCGAACGCGTACACGGGTATGTTCATCTGCACCACGTACAGCTCCCCGCCCAACACCGCGCCATACGAGCCGGAAAGAGAGGCCTCTCCGTTGCGCACCACCTTCACCTCGGTGCCGGAAAGCACGATGCCGCACTCGATCTTGTCGAGAACGGCATAGTCGTGCCAGGCCCTGCGGTTGACGGTCAAGTCACCAGTGGGGACCTTCTTCTTTTTCTTGTCGGCCATCAGTCGGCGAAGATGGACTTCAGCGCCGCATGCTTCGAGTGGCGCGTCTTCGCGTCCTCGGCGCGCGCGATCGCGTCGAAGTCGATTTCGGAGATGAGCTTGCCCTCGGCGACCTCGCGCAGCGCGGTGTCCACCTTGTCCTCTTCAGACGAGAGCGGCATCACAAGCGGCTTTTCGCCCGCTATGAGCTGCTTCTCGCGCTTTGAGATGAGGTTCACGAGAACCGGCACCGATGGGATGCGCTCGTGCGCTTTTTTCAAAAATTCTACGTTCATTTTTCCTCCGCTGTTCAAGGGAAAGGAGTAGTATAGCCTTTTCCCCGCGAAAATGCAAGGGGGTGTGTGCGTTTTTTTGCAATTGGCCAGTTGCAATACCTTTCTTGCTGCACTCTCTGCCTCTCTGCGCCTCTGCGTGAGACTTTCAACCATTTCGGGATTGAACTACGACCCTGAATCGCGTATAATATGCGCCGTCCGGGGGGCCTGTCCCCTGGAAAAACAGAAGGAGAAGTCCATGAAGAAGTATGTGTGCAAGGTCTGCGGTCACGTGTATGATCCCGCAGAGAACAACGGCGTCGCGTTCGAGGACCTGCCGGATGACTGGGCGTGCCCCGTCTGCGGCGTGGGCAAGGACCAGTTCGAAGAGGCGTAAGACCATGGCACAAGAGACGAACGAATACCGCGAGAACCGGCTGGCATCGCTGAAGGCTCTCGCGGAGTTGGGTTTTACCCCGTACGGCCACGCATTTCCGCACACGGACCTGAAGGTCGTCCGCGCCGAGTTCGAGGAAGGCAAGGAGGTCACGGTGGCGGGCCGCCTGCTGATGATCCGCCGCATGGGCAAAATGAACTTCTGCACGCTCAACGACGGCACGGACCGTTTCCAGCTCATCTTCAAGCGCGACGAGCTGGACGAACGGCTCTTCACCGGCTTCAAGCAGCTCAACCTCGGCGACATCATCGGCGTCAAGGGCCGGCTCTTCACCACGCAGAAAGGCGAGAAGTCCGTGATCGTGAAGGACTGGGACCTCCTCGCAAAGGCGCTCGAGCAGCCGCCGGAGAAGTTCCACGGCCTCGCCGACCAGGAGGAGTGCTACCGCCGCCGCTACGTCGACTTGATGACGAACGACGAAAGCCGCGAGCGTTTCTTCACGCGTTCCCGTCTCATCATGGAGATCCGCAAGTACCTCTGGGATCGTGGTTTCGTCGAGGTGGAAACGCCCATCCTTCAGGACCAGGCCGGCGGCGCCGCCGCCAAGCCGTTCTTCTCGCACTTCAACGCGCTCGACAAGGACTGCGTAATGCGCATCGCCCCCGAGCTCTACCTCAAGCGCCTTCTCGTGGGCGGCATGAACAAGGTGTTCGAGCTCGGCAAGGACTTCCGCAACGAGGGCATCGACCGCACGCACAATCCCGAGTTCACCGTGTGCGAAATCTACGAGGCGTACGGCGACCGCAAGTCGATGGAGAACATCATGGAGGGCCTCCTTCCGCACCTCTGCGATACGGTGATCGGCACGCGCAAGGTTCCCTACGGCGACAAGGGCGACGTGATCGACTTCACCCCGCCCTACCGTCGCGTGGCCTACAAGGATCTCGTAAAGGAGCTGATGGGCGACGACTGGTTCGACCTCGACTTCGCCACGCAGCTTGAAAAGGCCAAGGCCAAGGGACGCGAGACCGACACCAATCTGGAGCTGGACGGCGTCACCACGGAGCTGATGCTCACGCACGAGGTCTACGACAAGCTCATCGAGCGCAACCTCATGCAGCCCACGTTCGTGACGCGCATCCCGCATGCGTTCGTCCCGCTCGCCAAGGCGTGCAAGGACGATCCGTCGCTAGTGGACGTGTTCGAGTTCGTCGTGGCCGGCCGCGAGCTGTGTCCCGGCTACACCGAGCAGAACGACCCGCTCGAACAGCGCAAGGCGCTCGAGAACCAGGCGGGCGAGGATACGGAAAAGATCGACGAGGACTTCATCTCGGCGCTCGAATGCGGCATGCCCCCAACGGGCGGCCTCGGCTTCGGAGTGGACCGTCTCGTGATGTTCCTCACCGGCACCGATTCCATCCGCGACGTCGTTCTCTTCCCGCAGCTCAAGCGCACCTAACCTACTTTCTGCATAACAACAACAAGAAAGGAACTAGAAAATGAAGAAGATCATTGGATTGGCGGCCCTGATTGCCGCCGGAACCTTTGCGTTTGGCGATTGCTGCCAGACCAAGTCCTGCAAAGGCATCGCGAAGCCCGACTACACGACGTTCATCTGCCACCGCGGCGAATCCCACGACGCGCCGGAGAACACGCTGCCCGCCTACAAGATGGCCGTGGATCGCGGCTTCGGCTTCGAGTGCGACATCTACCTCTCGGCCGACAAGCGCGTGTTCACGTTCCACGACCGCGACCTCAAGCGCACGACCGGCGGCGCCTGCACGAAGAAGTGCGCCGAGGCGAACTGGGAAACGGAAGTCTCAAAGGCCGACGTGGGCGGCTGGGGCAAGTGGAAAGGTTCGAAGTACTCGCCCACGCGTCCCGCGCTCCTCGAGGAGGTGCTGGCGCTCGCGCGCGACGGACGCCAGATCTACGTGGAGGTGAAGCCCGGCCCGGAGATCGTGCCGTACATCAAGGACGTGTTCGCAAAGCAGAAGACCGCGACGCCGAAGAACGCGCTCTTCATCGCCTTCAACCGTAAGACGTGCAAGAAGCTGAAGGAGCTGATGCCCGAGTACAAGGTCTACTGGCTCACGGGGGCTAAAGTTGGCCCGAAGGGCGCGAAGAAACCCGTGACGGCCGAGTATATCATCGAGGGCATCAAGGAGACCGGCGCGGACGGCGTTGACTGCCAGTTCAACAGCAAGGTCATTACGGCGGACATCATCAAGAAGGTAAAAGACGCCGGATATGAGTTCCACGTGTGGACGGTCGACAAGCTCGACGAGTCGCTCAAGGCGTTCGAACGCGGCGCGCAGACGGTCACGACCAACTGCGCCAAGAAGCAGCTCGACGAGTACAAGAGCCGTTGATTGTTCACAAATCTTCAATGCCATCATCCTAAAATCCTCGGTTGAAAGTCTCACGCAGAGGTGCAGAGAGGCGGAGAGCGCAGAGAAAGTTCAGATATCCGACGGAAAAGAAAACCATGAAAAGAAGAATCTCGGAAAGTTCTTTCACCCAATTGGTGAAAACAAATACATACTCAAGCAATGGGGATAAACTCTGCGAACTCTGCCTCTCCGCGACTCTGCGTGAGATATAACATGGAGAGGTAAAATGGTGGCATTTGTGAACAATTTTCCAGGGAAGTAAATGTCTGTGATTGAGGAAGCCATTCAAGGCGTAGAGCGCGAGCTGCTCCGGCTATTGTCGGAGCAGGAGCGGCCACGCATCCTCGTCGACGCGATGCGCTGGGCCGTTGAAGGCGGCGGTAAGCGCATCCGCCCGCGCATCTGCCTGGCGGCGGCGGTCGCCGTCGGCGGAAGTGCGAACGACGCTCTGTTGCCCGCCTGCGCCGTGGAGCTTCTCCACTCATACACGCTCGTGCATGACGACCTGCCCGCGATGGACAACGACGCGGAACGGCGCGGGAAACCGAGCGTGTGGGCCAAGTTCGGCGAGGCGAATGCCATCCTCGCGGGCGACGCCCTGCAGGCGCTTGCGTTCACGGCGCTTGCGCAGACGCCTGAACGCCGCCCCGGCGCGCGCGCGAAAATGATTGAGTTCTTCGGACGCTGCGCCCTCGGCGTGGTGCGCGGACAGGTCGAGGACATCGTCCCCGGCACGAAGGACGTGCCGTTCATCTACGAACACAAGACGGCCGACCTCTTCATGGCGGCAGCAGTGACGGGCGCGCTTGCTGGCGGAGGCGACGACGAATCCGTCGAGAAGCTGCGCCTCTACGCCTACCACCTCGGACTCGCGTTTCAGTACGAGGACGACCTGCTGGACGACGACTCGCCCTTCTCGCGCGACGAGACTTTGCGCCTCGTGCATTCGGAAACGGATGCCGCCCTCGCGGCGCTCTCCGGACTTCCCGGCGACGCCACGTCGCTTGCCGAACTAGCGCGCGTCCTCGTCAACCGCACGCGTTAGATCGCGCCGACACGTGTCACCATGCACGTGTCGGGCGAGGCTGTAATGCCGTTGCATGCGGCAATGCACACGCCGTAATTCGTGATCGGCACGCCCGCCTCGCGGCAACGCGCAATGCGGGCCTGCACCGCACGGCGCGTAAGCATGCAGCCGCCGCAGTGTACCACGAGCGCGTAGGGCGAAAGATCCTCAGGGAAGGAGTTGCCGCTTGTCCATTCAAACGTGAGCTTCTTCCCCGTCTTCGCCATAATCCACTTCGGCAGTTTCACCGTGCCGATATCATTGCACTGGCGATGGTGCGTACAGCCTTCGGAAATCAGCACGCGGTCGCCATCTTTCAGCGCGTCGAGCGCGGCGGCGCCGGTGCAGTACGCCGCAAGGTCGCCCTTCGCGCGGGCGAAAACGATTGAGAAAGAGGTGAGCGGAATCTGAGGCGGCACGACGGCGGCCACGGCCTTGAACGCCTGCGAGTCGGTGATGACGAACTTCACGCCCGCCGTACGCGCAAGCAAATCCGCGAGTTGCGGCGGCTGACAAACGAGCGCAGACGCACCGGCGTCGAGGAGTTCGCGCACGACCTGCTGCTGCGGCAGGATAAGGCGGCCCTTCGGCGCGGATTCGTCGATGGGACACACGCATACCACGAGATCGCCCGCCGACACGAGGTCGCCCACAAGCGGACGCGGCGCGTCCGCAAGGCGCACTGCCGCGAGTTCGCGGCGGAACGCCTCCACGTCGTCGCCGCGCCGGTAGTGCAACACGGCGATGTCCCGCGCCCGACACGCGTTAAAGAAGCGCGCGTAAACGGGAGAAAACAGGTCTGACCTGTTTTCTCCCGTTTCCACCCACACGGCGATGTCGGTGGTGGCGAGCACCTCAAGCGACTTCTTCACGCGCATCTCGCCGAGCGGCCCCTCGTCGTCGAGGCCAGCCGTGTCCGTGACGAGACACGGACCGAGCGGAAGAATCTCCATCGCCTTTGAGACGGGGTCGGTGGTCGTTCCGGCCACGTCGCTCACGATTGCCACGTCCTGCCCGGTGAGCCGATTGACGAGCGTTGACTTCCCCGCGTTCCTCAACCCGAAGAACGCGATATGCACGCGGTCGCCCTTAGGCGTCTCATTCAATCCTGCCATGAGTCATTCCAAAGTCTTAAGTCCAAAGTCCTCAATCCTTTGTCCTCTGTCTTCTGTCCTTTGTCCTAACCTCAGAAAAACAAATCCCTCGATCCGGCGCACGTTGCCTCGTACTGCTTCATCACCGACGGATAGAACTTCGGCACCCATTCCTTGATGCCCGCAAGCTCCTTCTCGATGAGCGCGTTGCCGATGCGGATCGTCTCGGGGTCTTTCGCGAAGTCGTCAAGCCACTCGCGGAAGGTGAGCACCGCGTTGATCTTGCAGAACTTGCCCTCGCGTCCGGTCTTGAGCGCGTCCATGATGCAGCCGCCCGTGCGTCCGCAGCGGTAGCCCGCCGTGCAGAAGCTCGTGATGATGTCGCGATCGGCGAGGTAGCGCACCATCTCCTCGATGGATCGGTTGTCGCCGAGCATGAACTGCTGGCGCTCCTTCTCCTGGTGGGCCTCGTTCGCGAAGTCGCTGTAGCCCTTGATGGCGATGTTGGAGGAGCAGTCGAGCTGCGTCATGCCGTCGCGAGCGGTCACGATGATGCCCGTGTACGGCACGGCGAGACGCGCGATCACGACGATGCGCGCGAAGGTGTCGTCGTCGATGAGCCACGGGCTCTCCTCCGGCACGCGCGTGCCGGAGGCCGGCTCGAGGCGCGGGAACGAGAGCGTGTGCGGGCCGATGTTGAACCAGCGTTCGAGGTCGCGCGCGTGCAGCACGGTGGCGAGCAGCTCGAAGCGCCAGTCGCAGAGACCGTACAGGACGCCGAGGCCCACGTCGTCCACGCCCGCCTCCATGCAGCGGTGGAAGCACGTGGTGCGCCAGTCGTAGTTGCCCTTCACGCTCCACGCGGGGTGCATTGATTCGTAGAGCTTGCGGTTGTACGTTTCCTGGAACACCTGGAACGTACCGATGCCCACCTCGTGCAGCACGCGGAGGTCAGCGACGGGAAGCGGCGCGGCGTTCACGTTCACGCGGCGGATGCCCACGGGCGCGCCAGTCTTCGGAGCCTTAACCTGACGGTTGTAGCAGGTCTCGATCGTCTCGGCGATGTAGTCGGTGGACGTGGTTGGATGCTCGCCGTAGACGGCGATAAGGCGCTTGTGTCCGATGCGGCCCGCGAGGACGTCGACTTCCTCCTTCACCTCGTCCATCGTGAGGACGCGGCGCTTCTGGAGGTCGTTGCCGCTGCGGAAGCCGCAGTAGCGACAGCCGTTCACGCAGAGGTTCGAGACGTACAGCGGCGCAAACACGACGATGCGGTTGTCGTAGACCTTGTGCTTGATGCGGTCCGCCGCCGCGCGCATTTCCTCAAAGAGCGCGGGGTCCTCCACGCGCATGAGCGCGGCGACCTCCTCCACGGTGAGCGTCTCACACGTCTGTTCGCTCTTGGCGATGATCTCGCGGATGCGCACGGGATCGACCGGTGCGGCGTCCGCCGCCGCGAGCGTGCGGTTGATCAGGTCCTCGTCAATGAAATGCTTGCCGCCGGGCAGGTACTTGTCGATCTCTTCCTGGACGACGAAATGCTTCGTATAATCCTCGGCATCCTTGAAATGCCGTATGTCCTTTGCAGTTGCCATTTCTAATCCTTCTTCGAAGCGGCATATTGTACCACATTCCCGGCCTTTGGGCGACGCAGGAATATGAACCATACAACGCAGAAAAGCACCGTCGCGCCGACGCTGATGAGGAGTACCGGCCACGGGCCTAACTTGAACACGAGCGGCACCGACATCGCCACCCACACGCCTCCCATCAGAGGTTCGTGGAAAAGCTGCTTGCAGCCGAACACGGTGGACGCCGACGTCTTGGAATCAGGGTCGACCGTACGGAGCAGGAGCAAACCTGTCGCCGTCACGCCGGTGTACTGTCCGAACTCCACGATGGCGCGCTCGAACCAGTCATCGCCGAACATGCGCTTCGCAAGCCAGCATGCGCCGAAGAGTGACCATGCCACGCCAGCTACCACTAGGATCGCGAGCGGTTGCCAGTACTTGACGATGAAGTCGAGACGGATCGTGGACACGGCCGCCACCACGAGGAAGTCGAGCGACGCGCCGCCGATGCGGTTGATCTGGCCCCTGTCCACGAGCGAATCGAGCCGCGTTGCGACGAGCAGCATCTGGATTAACAGACCGCCCATCATGCACAGCGGGAAGAGAGGAATTGACTCGATGATGCGAAGTTCCCGCACGTGATCCGGAAGGTAAGCTCCCGCCCAGACGAGCAGCGACTTGAGTCCGTAGCCCACGAACACCGCAAGCCCCACCACCGCCAGATGCCACGCGAGGGAGTCGATGGAGTCGCAGAGCACTGTCTGCTTTCCGGCGGGCGGCTGCGCGTTCGCCGGATAGAACCCGCGCTGCTCCACGTCGCTCAGCTCGTCGAACGTACGCACGTTCTTCACGTAGCCCTTCCGCACCGCCCAGTTGACGAGCGTCATTCCCACCGTGATGCCGATGACCATTCCAATCGTCGCCATCGTGTAGCCGAGGTCGCTTCCCTCGGACCAACCCAGCGCGTTGAACGTCTCGGATAGGCCGCCTACCGTGCCATGTCCGCCCTCGAACCCGATCTCTAGCAAGTTGCCGAATGCGGGATGCACCCCGAAGCAAGGCGTGAATACGAGGATGGAAAGCGCAAGCCCCACCACGTACATGCCCCATGCGATTATCTGCGCGAAACAGAACTGCTCGGCGACGGCCCGTCCGGTGTTGCGGACGTTCGGGAAGCTCTTGCCGATGAACATCGTGGCGAAGACGATGTTGATCAGGAATCCCGGTATCGACTTCCACCCCTCGTGCCATTCTGCCGGCACGTGCCGTCCAGCGCTTGTGAGTATGATCAAGCCTAGCGCCCCGCCCACGATGGACGAAGGCAGGTAGAGCTTCCTGAGGAAAGGGAGCGCGGTGCGGACTGCCTTGCCGCAGACGAGAAGAAAACACAATGCGCAGAACGAGGCGACGGCGGTCATGGACGGAAAATCTCCTTGTAGAATGGTGCCCAGTAGGAAATCACCTGCGTCGCGCCGGCGCGGAAGATCGCGTAAAGTGACTCCCTTGCCGTAGCGTAGAGGTCGCAGTACCCCTTCTCGGCGGCGGCGTGGATCATGGAATACTCGCCGGAGACGTTGTACGCCATCACGGGAAGCAGTGAACGACGTGAAACTTCCTGTATTAGGTCGAGGTAGAAGAGAGCGGGCTTCACCATGAGCGCGTCCGCGCCCTCCGCAGCGTCGAAATCGGACTCGCGCAGCGCGGTGCGCGGATCGCGATACGAGGCCTGGTAACCCTGGCGGTCGCCCTGCGACGGCGCGGAGTTCTCCGCGTCGCGGAAAGGACCGTACATCTGCGAGGCAAACTTTGTAGAGTAAGAGATGAGCAACGTCTTCTTGAAGCCCTCGTCGTCAAGCGCGCGGCGGATCGCGGCGATCTGCCCGTCCATCATAGCGGACGGCGCAACGCCGTCCGCCCCAGCCTGTGCGTGGCTCACCGCAACGCGCGCGAGCATTTCGCAGGCGGCGTCGTTGTCGATATCGCCGTCGAGATCGTGAGGACCGCAGTGTCCGTGCGCCGTGTACGCGCAGAGGCAGACGTCCGTGAGGATCACGAGGTCGGGATATGCTAGGCGCAGCACGGGAATCGCACGCTGCACGGCCCCATGCGGGTCGGCGGCGGGCGTGCCGCACTCGTCCTTGCCGTCGCCCTCGTGCTGTCCGAAGAGCAGCACGCTCTTCACGCCCTGCGCGACGACGGGCGCGAGTTCCTTCACGAGCTCGTCGGCGGAAAGGCGGTATTGGCCGGGCATTGAATCGATTGCCTCGCGGCGTCCCTCGCCCGGCACCACGAACACGGGCCAGATGAACTTCGACGGCGACGGCGCGTCCATTCCGAACATGTCGCGGATCGCCGCCGTGCGGCGCAGACGCCGTAGCCGGACTTCAGGATAACCGTCCATCTGATTCCCCGGTCTATTTCTTCTTCGGCGCGGCCTGCTGCGATTCCTCGGCGGGAATGATCAGCTTCTGGCCCACACGAAGCGCGTTCGCCTTGAGTCCGGGGTTCGCGGCGAGGATCTTCGGCACGGTCGTCTCAAAGCCCTTCGCGATGAAGGACAGAGTCTGACCGGGCTCGACGACGTGTTCATAGTAGGGGCCGTTGTAAACGGGCGCGGCGGGCTTCGCGGGGGCACCTCCAGCCGTGCGCGTGGCAGCCGTGGCAGGGGCGGGGGCGGGCGGACGCGCCGCTATGCGCTTCGTGTATTCAGCCTGTTCGCGCGCGGCCTTTGCGGCCGCCTCCGCAGCCTGGAGGGCAGAATCAGCCCGCGCCTGTATCTGCGCAAGCGCCTGCGCCTGGTTCTGCTGCATCTGCGCGGTGATTTCGTTCAGGCGGCGCGTGAGGTCGTCCACGATCTCGCGGCGCATCGCGTCCTGGTCGCGGCGGACGGCCGCGCCCAACTCGGCGATTTCGCCGCGCAGCTTGTCGATGTCCGCACGGAGCTCCTCCGTGTCGCCGCTGCCGCTCTCGACCTTCACAAGACGCGCGGCGATCTGCTCCTGGTTGTTCGCCAGCACCTCGAACTGCTGGACGAGACGCGGCACCTCTTCGAGTGCCTGGCGTTCCTGGTAGGCCGTGCGCACACTGGCGGAAGCCTCCATCACGTTGGCGTCCTGCGCCCAGACGGGCACCAAGGCCGCAAGACCAAACAGGGTCATGAACGATTTCTTCATTTTATTCTCCTTTATTATACAATCCAGAAAATTATCCACAGCGCGGCAAAAATGCCGGCGAACGTCAGAAAACGTGCCTGGCGCCGACTCACGAGGGCGCGTGCACTTGAAAACCCGCATGCGGAAAGGCCTCCGCCAGAAAGGTAGTGGAAAAGGCGCCTGCGGACGCGGTCCGTGCCCGGAGTGCCCAACAGCGCGTCGTCCTCAGTGTCAAGAAGCCACGGGACGTCCTCGCCCGTCCAGGCGTGGTTTCTTTCGACAAGCGATGTGTGAACCGAGGACATGGTCAGGGAAGTTTGATGGTCTGTCCTGCCCTCACGCTGCCGTTGAGGGGAATCGTGGCCTTGTTCGCCTCGCGGATGTCGCGCCACTTGCTGCGCGAACCGTAGAAGCGCGAGGCGATTGTCATGAGCGTGTCGCCGGGTTGGACTACGTAGGTGTCGGGACGGGACGGGTTTTCAGGTTTCTTTATGCCGCCCAACAGGCCGTTCAGGCCGCCGCTGCGCGCGGCACCGGCAGCAGGAGCCGCCGGCTTCGGGTCTTGCTCGGCCGGACGATCTACGATAAGCGGCGGCTTCTTGATTGGCGGCGGCTGCACGGGGCCCGACATCTCGTCGGCCGGGATAACCGGCTTCTTGATGGCCGATGGACGGGATTGCCCACCCGCCTCTTCGCGCTTCACCTTGGTAATCTGGCTTTTCACAGCCGGAGAGGAGACAAGCGGACGATCTTCGCCGTCGTCTTCCAGGAGTTCCTTGTCCGTCGGAATCAGCGGACGGCGGCGCTGCTCCTCCTCTTCAGGCACGTGCAGGTCTGCCAGCAGCTTCTTCGCCTCCGCGTTCAGGTTGGCCGCTCGCCCCTTCCCGGATGTGCCGACGCCCGAGAGAAGGTAACGCAGATTCTTGTTCTCCTTCTGGAGGCGGGCAACCTCTGCGGACAGGCGGGAGTTGTCCGCACTGAGTTTCTTCTCTCCGTCGGCGGGATCGACCTTGCGCGGCGGCGTAATCCCGCTCTTCCGCGCATGTTCGGCAAGCATCATGCTCTTGCATTCCTCAATCCTGTCCGCGGCGAGGGTCGTCTTATCCTCCGCCGGACGCATGTCGAGATAGAGGCTGAAATGGACAAGCGCGCCCTGGTAGTCCTTGCGCTGTTCCTGCAGGAGCGTCGCCAGCTGGAAATGCGCGAGATAGTCTTTGGGGTCGCTCTTGAGGACGTGCTTGAAGCCCGCAATCGCGGCGTCAATGCGTCCGGCCTGGAAGTCCTCCATCGCATTGGCACGCACGCTTGAGTTGTTGGGAACGTCCGTCGGCTGTCCGCAGCCGCACAGACCGCAGAGGAACGCGGCGGTCAACGTTGCCACGATTCCTGTGGAATACTCACGAATCTTCATCTTCATCCTCCTCTTCTTCTGTTTCGTCGTCATCGTCTAGTTCTTCTTCCTCATCTTCAAGGTCGTCGTCGTCATCATCATCGTCGTCAGCGTCGTCACCCAGGTCTGCTTCTTCGTCATCATCGTCGTCGTCATCGAATTCATCCGGCGTGTCGTCGATGAAGATGTCGTCGTCGTTGACGCCCGTCGATCCGATGCGCGCGGAGGTCAAAGGCTCTTCCGGAGATTCCGGATCTTCCGGATTTTCCGGACTTTCCGGATCTTCCGGATTTTCCGGACTTTCCGGATTTCCCGGATTTTCCGGACTTTCCGGAGTTTCCGGATTTTCCGGAATTTCCGGTTCCTTCGGCTTCTCCTTCTTCACGAACAGCTTCGCGCGCTCGCGCGGGTTGGACCGCTGGAGCGTGGGGTCGATCGCGTTGAGCTCGCTCAGCGAGGCTAGGCCGAAGTGTTCAAGGAAGAGCGGCGTTGTGCCGTAGAGGAACGGATGGCCAGGCAGTTCGCTGCGTCCAACGAGGCGCACGAGCTGCAAATCTACGAGCGTCTTCACGATCGTATCCACCGCCACGCCGCGAATCTGCTCGACCTCGGACTTGGTGATCGGCTGACGGTAGGCGATGATCGCGAGCGTCTCCAGCGCCGCGCGGGAGAGCCGGTTCGGACGGTCCAGCTTCAGGAGCGCACGCACGTAACGTCCGCACGAGGGTGCGGTCTGCAGACGGTACGCGCCGCCCGCGCACACGAGGCGGAAACCGCAGCCGGAACGCTCCAGCTCCTTCTCAAGGCCGTGGACGGCCTGCTCGACCTCGCGTGTCGTGCAGCTCTTGTATACGCCCATCACCTCCGCGTTCTCGCCCTCCTCGGGTTCTACGCCGCGGATGCACTGCCGCAGGTCTGTGACAGTGAGAGGGGTCTGAGAGGCGAATAACAGCGCGCCGACGATCTCCTGAAGCGACGACGGCAGCGGGATCTTCGGCTCCTTCGGCTTCGGCATTGGCGTGGGCTTGCGCTCCTCCGCCGGAGCGGGAACCTCCACATCATCGACCGGCACCTCCGCCGGAGTTTCAACAGCATCTACCGGAACCTCCGCAGGAGCTTCGGCGGCATCAATCGGCACATCCGCAGGAACTTCTGCTGGCGTTTCGGCGGGCGTCTCGACCGGAGCCTCAACAGGCGTCTCAATTTTCTCTTCTTCAGGTTCCATAGTCGTCGGGTGCCTCAAGTGGTTTGTCGTCCGGCATCTCCTTTGAGGGGAGAACCGTGATTTCGTGGAAAGCGTCGTTCTGGTAGACGATCACGCGGTGTTGGCGAAGAAGTTCGAGCAGGGCGAGGAACGTCACGATCACTTCGCCGCGCGGCGAACGCGCAGTGAACAGGGTTGAAAACGAGATTTGCCCCTCCGAACGCGAACGCTCGAGGATCATGTCCATCTTGTCGGGCACGCTCCAGCGCATGCCCTTCAGCTCCTCCTGCGGAACCTCGTTGAGACGCGCGAGCACCTCCTGGAACGCGGTGAGGAGGTCGAACATGTCGATGCTCGCGAGCGCGTCCGCGGCGTCCGCCGCAGTCTTCTCGAACTTGGGCCTTCCGCCGCCGTAGTCGAACGACTCCTGCGTGAGCGCCTCATACTCGGCGAGTTTGCCGGCGGCGTCCTTGAATTTCTTGTACTCGATCAGCTGGCGCACAAGGTCAAGGCGTGGATCCACCCACTCCTCGTCCGCCCCCTCCTCGGCCTGGCGTCGGTCGACGGGGAGCATCATGCGGCTCTTGATCACCATGAGCGTGGCGGCCATCACGATGAACTCGCCCGCCACGTCGAGGTTGAGCTGGCGCATGAGGTCGAGGTACTGCATGTACTGCTCGGTGATGCGTCCGATCGGGATGTCGTAGATCTCCAGCTCCTCGCGGCGGATGAGATACAGAAGCAGATCAAGGGGCCCCTCGAAAATCTCGAGGTTCACCTTGTAGTCTTCTGCAAATAGTTCCGCTTGTGCCATCGTCAGTTAAATGGTTTTCAACTGTTTAACTTGCCAACTTGCAAACTCCCCAACTCTTCACAACCCCACGGCCCGACGCACCTTCTCCATCGTGGGAGCGGCGGCTGCGCGCGCGCGCTTCGCGCCGTCCTGGAGGATGTCCTCGAGCGCGGCGGGATCCTTCGCAAGTTCCTCGCGCCGTTCCTTGAACGGGTCGAACAGCCTGTGGTACGCCGCGAGGAGTGCCTTCTTCGCGTGGCCGTAGCCGTAGTTCCCGGCACGGAAGCTCGCAGCCATCTGCGTAACCTCGTCGGGCGTGGCGAAGAGCTTGTAGAGCTCGTAGATGGAGTTGCCTTCCGGCTCCTTCGGCTCCTCCATCGTCTTCGAGTCCGTGACAATGCCCATCACCTTCTTCTTGGCGGAGACGTCGAATAGCTCGATCGTGTTGTGGTAGCTCTTGGACATCTTCTGCCCGTCGGTGCCGGGAATGGTGGCGACGGTCTCGGGGATGTAGGCGTCGGGAATCTTGAAGATCTCGCCGTAGGCGTTGTTGAACTTGATCGCGAGGTCACGCGTGACCTCCAGGTGCTGCTTCTGGTCCTTGCCCACCGGCACGAGATCCGACTGCATGATGAGGATGTCTGCCGCCATGAGGACGGGGTACGCGAAGAGGCCGTGCGTCGCGTCAAAGCCGTGCGCCATCTTGTCCTTGTAGCTGTGGCAGCGCTCGAGGAGGCCCATCGGGGTGAGGCAGGAGAGGTACCAAGCGAGTTCCTGCACCTCCGGGACGTCGCTCTGGCGGTAGACGATCGTCTTCGCGGGGTCGAGTCCGCAGGCAAGGTAGTCGAGCGCCACTTCGCGCGTCGATTCGCGCAGCGCCGCGCCGTCCCGCACCGTGGTCATGGCGTGGAAATTCGCGATGAACATGAACATGTCCTCGCCCTTCGCCTGAAGGTCGAACATGGACTTCATGGCGCCGAAGTAGTTGCCCCAATGCAACTTCCCCGACGGCTGAATGCCTGTCAAGATACGCATAAGCCTAATGCCTCCTAAAAATGAATGAGTATTTTACCCTTTTTCGGACGCGATTTCAAGCCGTCAATCGTTTATCTCGGGCGCGCAGGCGCATCTGCGTTTTTCACCCATGCGTTTTGAGATTGGAAACAACCAAGACAACTTTCAAAACAACATTATCCTGCGGGCGCACCTTGAACATTCAGAGTCGTGATAGTTTGAGGGCCGGTAAATGGGCGCGGGCGAGTTAGCCCGCGCGCCAAAGGCAAGTTGTTTCAAATAGTTGTTTCCAAACATCAGAAGGCTCGGCGGCGAATTTCGCAGATGCGCCCCGGGCGCGCGACTTCTACGCTTTACATTTGGGCGGGGAAACTGATATACTGTCCGCAGTCGTTCGGCGAATTGGCATGCTCGCCTACCGGACATGCGGCCGAACGGCAGAACAAGAAAGGAAGCCGACATGTTCCAGTCATTGATCCTCGCAGCCGTTGCGGCCCAGCAGAACGCGGTGCCCTACTCGATCATCGCGTACGCCGTTGCCGCCGTTCTAGTGGCCGTGTTCTTCGCCATGGGCTACTGCAAGGCGCCGCCGGACAAGGCGTTCATCATCAGCGGCCTCAAGAAAAGGGTGCTCATCGGCAAGGCCGGCTTCCGGATTCCCTTCTTCGAGCGACTCGACCAGGTCACGCTCGAGCTCATCCAGGTGGACGTGAAGACCAAGCAGAAAGTGCCCAACAAGGACTTCATCAATGTCAACGTGGACGCCGTGGTCAATATCAAGATCAGCAAAGACCCCGAAAAGCTCGCCCTCGCCGCCACCCACTTCCTCAACGCCTCGCCGTCCTACATCAACGAAAAGGCGACCGAGGTGCTGGAGGGCAACATGCGCGAGATCGTGGGCGAGATGACCACGAAGGAAATGGTGCTCAACCGCAAGCAGTTCGCCGAGTCGGTACAGAAGAACGCCTCGCCGGACCTCGAGAAGATGGGCCTCGAGATCGTATCGTTCAACGTGCAGAACTTCACCGACGACGACCACGCCATCGAGAACCTCGGCATCGACAACATCGCCACCATCTCCAAGGACGCCGCCATCGCTCGCGCCAACGCCGAGGCACAGGTGGAGCAGGCCCGCGCCCACGCCGCAAAGGAAGCCAACGATGCGCGCGTGGCCGCCGAGACGGAGATCGCCATCCGCAACAACGAGCTGGAGATCAAGAAAGCCGACCTCAAGAAGCAGGCCGACATCCAGCTCGCCATCGCCGAGGCCGCCAAGGGCATCCAGGCGGAGGAGCAGCGGAAGATCCTCGAGGCCACGCAGGGCGACGCCAGCATCATCGCGCTCGAGAAGAAGACAGAACTGCAGCAGCGGGAAGTGTCCATTACCGAAAAGAAGCTCGACGCCGAAATCCGCAAGAAGGCCGAGGCCGAGAAGTTCGCAGCCCAGCAGAGCGCCGACGCCCGGCTCTACACCATACAGAAGAACGCAGAGGCCGAACTCGCCGAACGCACGCGGAAGGCGGAAGCCGTGCAAGTGGAGGCGGAAAGGGCCGCAGACGCCACAAAGGCCGCCGCAGACGCCACCCTCTTCCAACAGACAAAGGAGGCCGAGGCGAAGCTCGTTCTCCAGACGAAGGAAGCCGAGGCGATCAAGGCCATCGCCGAGGCGAACAAGGTCAAGGGCGAGAACGAGGCGTACGTCATCAAGGCCAAGGGCGACGCAGAGGCCGAGGCCATCAAGGCAAAGGCGCTCGCGGAGGCCGAGGGCCTGGAGAAGAAGGCGGACGCCATGGCAAAGTACGGCGAGGCCGCGAAGATGGACCTCCAGCTGCAGGTCGCCAAGGAGTTCGTGAGGGTACTTCCAGGAATCGCCGAGGGAATCGCCAGCGCCTACTCGAAGGTCGGCAACATCACGATGTACGGCGACCAGAGCGGAAAGATCGCCTCGGAGGTGATCGACCGCACCACGCAGCTCTTCGACGGACTTGGCAAGTCGCTCGGCTTCGACATCAAGTCGGCCATCGGCGGCGCTCTCGCCGCCAAGCTGATGTCGTCCGGCGGCGGCGGCAACAAGGACGCCAATGCCGCCGAACCCAAAAGCTAACGCCGCGCAATGGACTTGTATGTGGGCGGCATGGACTCGATCACCATGCGGCCCTTCTCAAGCAGGTCGCGCAGACGCGGCGCGTCCTGCGCGTCCAGCGCCAACTTGAATTCGGCCAGGCGCTCAACGAGGCCGCCGAGCACGGAGGAGAGCGCCTCTTTGTTGGCGAGGAAGAGGTTCGTCCAGATGTCGGGGTTGAGGCGCGCGACGCGCGTCATGTCGTAGAAGCTCCCGGCGGAGAAGCCCGCGTGGTCCTTCGCAAGGGGATCCTGGATGTAGGCGGACGAGACGACGTGCGCGAGCTGGCTCGTGAGGGCGATCATCTCGTCGTGGTGTTCGGGCGTGGTGAACACCACGCGACCGAAGCCGAGTCCCTTGAAGAACGCCTCCAGCATGTCGAGCGGACCACGTCCGCACGAAGGGTACGGCGTGAGGATCATCGATGCGTCGGAGAAGAGGTCGGGCGTCGCGTTCGCGTAGCCGGCCACCTCCTTGCCCGCCATCGGGTGTCCGCCCACGAACGTCCACGGCGTGTCGTCGTAGGCGTACTTGCGCAGCGCCGCGCAGATCGCGCCCTTCACGCCCGTCGCGTCCACCACCACGGCACCGGGCCTGAATGCGGCCTGGTGGGCGTCGATCCACGGCACGACGGCGTCGGGCGGCAGGGAGATGAGGTAGAGGTCGGGGCGGCCGACGGCAGAGGTCATGTCCTCCTCCAGCACAGCCGCCGCCGAACCATCCGCGACCGCCCGTTCGGACGTTGCGCGCGTGCGGTTCCACACGGCGACGCTATGCCCCGCGCGCGTCGCCGCCTGCGCGAACGACCCGCCGATCAGTCCAAGTCCAACAATGCCTACGTTCACGTAAAATACTCCACGTCAAGATTGAGAAAGCCAGTATGTGGCTGAAGTTTCGCGCCAAGCGCGTTGCAACGGCACTCATGCATAGCTGACCTTTCCGCCCTCATCTACAAGGGCCCTCAGCTGGCGAGACCGAACTTTAACACACGCGAAGTCGCATTTCACCAGCCGTGCCTGCCAGACTTGGTAACGGGTCATAATGGAGGGCTTCAGTCCTTGCGAGGCGACGATGCAGGCGTGACGGATGGCGAAGGGACGATAGTCAAGCAGATGTTTATAATCGTTCAGGTGTTCAGCTGTGTACGCCAGTTGCTCCACCGCCTTGAGCACGTCCCCACCCTTCAACTCGACAAAGAAGAAAACCTGCTTCGGCGGATCGTGAAAGACCTCAATGGCATAGTCACACCGACGCTTCAGGATGCCGATGTACGGTTCGGCGTCAATGCGAACCCTCCTAGGCTGACAATCGCCCGGAACTACCACCGTAAATGTACGGCTCTCCTCTGACACCGAAATGGATGTCCGCCGCCGAGAGACGGGCGTCTTGGCGCGCTTCTTCTGGTGGAGCTTATGCATTGGCTATTTCGATGGAGATATCGTCGAACCGCTCTGCGTTGATCAGACCGAGTTCAGCGTCGTAGATGTTGTCACCGATGCCATCGTGCAGATGACAGGCCGAAACAGACGAGCGAAGTCCGGACTGGCGTTTAAGGACGTTGTTGAGGCAGCACAGGATGAACGGGCTATGCGTGGTGATGATGCAGCCAACCGACCCGACCGTCTGCAAGATTCTGCCAATCGCATCCACAATGTTCTGCTGTGCCGTCGGGTAGAGATGCGCCTCCGGCTCTTCGACCAAGACGCGATTGACACCGCCACTACGCCGGGAGAGCGTCGCCTGCATTGCCAAGACCATCAGCAAGGGCAAAGCCTCCTGCTGTCCTGATGATGAATCAGCCAACCGGATCTTGTGATTCTTGTCCGTAATAATCCACTGGTCTTTGCCGTCGTAATGATATTTACCATGCAAGATCTGCCGACAGAGCTCCTCGAAAAAGGCCCGTTTGCCGACATCTTCGGTTCGCGAATATCCCAAACGGCGAAACACCTCCAGCTTCTGCCCGAATTCTTTCAGGAAATAGTCAATGTCAACATTGCTCGTCAACAATGAGAAGATAACGTGCTGAATCGTCGAGAAGAACGCACGGCCGGCAGGAACATAGTCAACGCTGACGTCAGAAAACTCGTCGGCGACCACATTCTCCACAAGCCGATCATAACGCCAGCGCCCTTCAAAATCTTCGTGGCCATCGCTATCCCCGCGAGACGCTGCGCGACATTTCTCCAGCGCCCTCACAAAACTATCCCGATAATTATAGATATTCAGTTTGACCGTCTTGTCGCCGCGCTTGTGCGAGGCTGAAATGCGCCGCGCGCCAATCTTCCAATCAATTGAAAAGGTATCCTGAATCCACGCTGTTTCGGGGAAGATGGCACGGAATTCACTCATTAACCGCTTGTGAAAATCTTCGACGCCCCGTTCTTCGCGCAGGCAGGACATCGCCACCTTCCGCAATGCCTGAGTGAAAAAATAATAGAGCTTGCACGTAACGCTCTTGCCGGACGCCTGCTCGCCAATGAAAACAACGATCCGACGGAACTCAACCGTCAGATTTTTGATGCAAGAAAAATTCTTGACCGTCAAGACGGGAACATCCCGCGACCAAATGGTTGTCCTCACACGTTTTCCCGCCAACTCAATTTTTGTTTCCCCTTTCACAGTCATCTCCTTTTCAGCTGCATATTCTTATCTTCGTTGAAGGGACTAATACGATCTTTGGAAATTGCGCGCTGGTTGCTCGCGGGGACACGCGATGAAGACGGCTACGCCTTCTCGTCCGGCATCGGCTTCACGCCGATGTCCGCCAGGCGCATCGAGATGATACGCGAAATGCCCTTCTCCTGCTGGCTCACGCCGTAGACGAGGTCGCTGCCCGCGATGGTGTGCTGGTTGTGCGTGATGATGAGGAACTGCGAGCGGTCAAGGAAGTCT
>CACZAK010000009.1 GCA_902779075.1 uncultured bacterium
GGTCGATCCGACGCCCGGCAAAGGCATGCGCGCGATTGCCTCGCTTTTCAATCCGCTCGACGAGCCGATCCGCCGGCGCGTCGTGCTGCCGCTGTACTATGCGGGGCTTTCGGGCAAGGCTGAGATCGCCGTCGGCGACGATGCGGCGTTCGTCCCCGTGGCGCTTGACGCGCGCTGCCGTGCCGAAGTGGAGGTCTCGATTCCTGCGAACGGAAACAGTAGTAGATGAGAAACGACAAAAAGTTGATTGCATGTGCAGCGGTGCTCGCTGCTGCGGTGGTTCATGGCGCGGAGAGGCCGGTGGAGGTGCGGGTGCGGCAGACGCCGCAGGGCCCGCGAATCTTCGTCGACGGCGTGGCGGCGCGCCCGCGCTTCTACTATGGCTCGGCGCCGTGCCTCTGCCCGATCTCGGAAGTGCGCAAGCTCGACTACACCATCCCTTTCCGTCCGGAGGAGGATACCGACAGGGGGCGCGTGTCGCTTGACGGATTCGACGGCGACGAGCCGATGTGGTTTTCGGAGGCGAAGCTGATCGACAAGACTGACAACGAGACGCTGCAGCTTCCGGCGGCCGGCGGTTTCATCGAAACCGCCCTACCGGGAGGCGAGGAGCGCACGCGCCATTTCATGCGCGACGGGCTGCATCTCAGGAAGGGACACCTCTACCACTTCGTCGTGACGCACCGCTCCACGCACCACCGCACGTACTTCACGCACGAGGCGTCCTACACCGACGCCGCCGGCCGCAAGGTCGTGATGCCGCTCCCCTACGGCGACACGCTCGGCGACACGGTGCGCCTCGCGGCCGACGCGCAGGTGGACTTCGTGACGTTCTCCACGGACATCTCCTGGGGGTGCATGGACTGGTGGGCTCCGCCGGGCGAACCGCCCGCCTACGGGCGCATCGACCGCGCGTTCGAGCACATCATCGCGGCCAACCCGAAGGCGCTGATCGTCCCGCGCGTGTGCGCGGACGCGCCGGGGTGGATGCTCGACCGCGATCCGTCGCTCAGGATGGTGTTTGACAAGGGGTATCCGGTACGGATGTCATCCGTCTCCGCCCGTCCGTACCGCAAGGCCGCATGCGAGGCGGTGGAACGCCTCACGCGCCATCTGCGCGCGAAGTTCCCGCGCAACTTCGCCGGGCTGCACGTGAGCGGACAGAACTCCGCCGAGTGGTTCTACATGATGTCGCAGAGCGGCGAGCTTTCCGGGTACGACGTCCACACCCGCGACGCCTTCCGCGCCTGGCTCGCGAAGCGGGGCGAGAAGGACGCCTGGACGGCGGAGGTGCCGTCGCCCGAGGCGCGGCGCGTGAAGCGTCCGCAGGGGAGGCTCGATCCCGTCCTCGATCGCCGCGTGATCCAGTTCGGCGAATTCCGCCAGGAGGAGATGGCGAGCCTCCTCTGCGACCTCGGCGCGGCCGTGCGGCGCGGTTCGGACGGCGGCTCGCTCGCGATCTTCTTCTACGGCTACACGTGGGAGCTCGGCGCGGTCGTCCCGGGCGCGGCGGAGACGGGGCACTTCTTCGTCGACTGGATCATGCGGCACGGGAAGGACTGCATCGACGGCTTCTCCGCCCCGTTCAGCTATACGGGACGCGGCTGGCCGGGCCTGGCGCCGGTGATGGCGCCGTCCGAGACGTTCATGCGCAACGGCTTCCTGTGGATCAACGAGGACGACACCCGCACGCACCTCGAGGACCTGTGGAGCTTCCCGGTGAACGTGGGGCTGAGGAACACGTCGCCGTTCATCACGCGCAACGCGCTGCTACGCAACGGTGCGCTGAACATCCTGCGCGGACACGGCGACTGGTGGATGGACCTGTGCGGGCGCGGCTGGTTCCGCGATGCGGAGATGTGGAAGATACGCAAGGCCCTCAACGTCCTGGACGACGCGATGCTGCGCCGCACGAAGCCCTACTCGCCGGAGATCGCCCTCGTGGTGGACGAGCGGAGCCTCATGCGCAACGGATTCGGCTCGGGCAAAGAGGTGACGCCGCAGCTCCACCACGCCCGCTTCAGGCTCAACCTGTGCGGCGCGACGCACGGGCAGTACCTGCTCGACGACGTCCTCGCCAACCCGCCGGACTGCAAGCTGCTCCTCATCGCGTACGCGCGCGACCTCGAGCCGGCGCGCCGGGCGCGGCTGGAGGAGGTGAAGAGGGCACATCCGACGATGCGCGTCGTGGAGGCGGCGACGCCGTACGACGTCGTCACGGAGAAGATCGTGGAACACGCGAAGGCAGCGGGCGTGCATTTCTACACGCAGCCGCTCAAGGCGACAGTCTGCGCGGCGGAAGGGTACGTAGTCGTCCAGGCGAGGGAGGCGGGTCCGCTGGAGATCGACTTCGGCAATGAGGATCTGGTTGTCGACTTTCTGACTGGAAAGCAAATCGGAGTTGGGCCGAAGGTCTCTCTGCCGTTCCAGAAAGGCGAGACGCGGATATTCCGTTTGGTTCGCCACTAACCACTAGCCACAAATGCTGAATTGCATTTTAGAGCGTGGCGGGCGGCGAACTCGTCTTTGAAATGTGCGACACGGCGCACAGGCAAAAACTGTAGGATCACATTTCGAAGACAACCAGAACCGCACCAGAGTCGACGCCCCGTGCGGCGGCAGGCATCGGTTGCTCCGTGCGCGCGTTTTCCTTCAGGCAATAGACGCCGATCTGGAAGTCTGCCGCTTCCGCCGCTGCACATGCGGCAAAGGTCGCCGCCGCAATCATGAGTTTGTTCATGTGCTCTCCCTGTTCTCATTAGCGGTCAAAGAATCTGAACGAGACGACGTCGAATATGTCGGCGTCGTTGCGGCCGCCGAAAGACCCGCCGCGGCCGTGGAAGCCAAGTACCACCGCATGGCGTCCGGCGGGGAAGGGGCGGTCGAGCGTGATGGACACTTCCCGCTCGGCCTTTCCGTCGCCGCCCGGCACCGTCGCGCGTCCGTAAGAGGCGCCGTTTCCGTCTCGCAGCTCCACGATTCCGCCTTTGCGCGGCACAACGCGCAGAACGAGCTTCGCGGCGGCGCGTGGCGCGTTGAAGTAGCGCCATGTGGCGGAGTCGCCGGAATGCACCTTCGCGAGGCGTTCGCGTCCATCCGCGCCGGTTTCGATGCGCACGGTTCCGGACATGAGGCATGCCAGGCGGGCGGGCGCCTCGGCGAACGGATCCAGCATCGGCCCGGCGCCGTTGGAAGTCATCTCAATCTCGCCAATCGAACCGTCTGCGCCGAACTCGATTGGCTCCACGCAAGCCTTGCGCATTGACTGCGAGCAGTTGGTCGAGCGGTGGTAGAGCACGTACCATCTGCCGTTGAACTCCACGATGCCGCCGTGGTTGTTCCAGGTGTTCGGGTCGCAGCCGTAGTTGTCGATGATCACGCCGCGGTATGTGTAGGGGCCGAACACAGTGGCTGCGGTCGCGTAGCCGATGCATGTGGGGCGTCCGCGCCGTGAGATGTCCGCAAACACGAGATAATACGTGCCGCCGCGTTTTGTGAGTTGGATGCCCTCGTGGAAATTGTGGCGGGCTTCGTCGATTACGCCTGTATGGAGGGTGCCGGGTTCGATGCCGGAGAGATCGGGCTTGAGCACGGCGCCCTGTGCGGAGAACTGTCCCCAGAAATAGTACACGGTGCCGTCGTCGTCGCGGAACACCGACGGGTCGATCTGCTTGGCCCAGGGGTATGCGAAAGAGGCCTTGAACGGGCCGGAAGGGGTGTCCGCCGAGGCGACGCCCTCTCTGTGCGACCTGTCGGGCATGCAGTAGAAGATGTGCCATTTCCCGTTGTGGAATAACGCGTCGGGCGCGTAGAGAGGCGCGTCGGAGGCGGGCACGCCGTCGTTGGCACCCGTCGAAGCCAGAACGCCGCGCCGTGCCGTCCAAGCGCAAAGGTCGTGCGTCTCGAACACGTCGTTGAAGTGCGTGCAGTATGCGCCGCCGGCCGTGCGCACGTCGCGCGAGCCGAACACGTACAATGTGCCGTCGGGACCAGTGCGCGGGGCGGGGTCCGAGAGGAACTCGCTTTCCGGGGTGATCGGGTTTGCCGCGAAGGCTGAAGCCGCCGAAAGCGCGGCGATGGTCAATGTGCAGTAGTTCATGCGCGGGATTATACCAAACCCCCGGATCTTTCGCAATGGCGTGCGGGTGCAAATTGTGCAAGTCCATTTTCAGTCTTGCGCCCCAAAAGCCACAGCGGGAATTGACGAACCACGGAAGGATGTGCTATCATAACACCACCTTCAATCGGGAGACCAACGACGTTGAACGGTGAATCGCAAAAGACGCCATTGAGGAGGCATGGAACGGCATCGGAAACGACGCCGGCTACACCTTGTTGTTGTACGCTTGTTGTCTTTTCGCGCACGACAGCAAGCGTACAACAGCAAGAGTTTCACACACCCAATCTTCAACAATAACAAGAAAGGCAAAAGGCATGGAAACAAAGATGATTCGCGCCGCGATTGCGGCAATCTGCGCAGCGGCGGCGTTGCCGCTGTGGGCGGCTGACCGCACGATCAGCGCGAACTATGCGCTTTCCGCCGACGAGACGGTTGATGGCGTCCTCACGGTCGCGAGCGGCGTGACGCTTGATCTCAACGGACACAACCTCACCGTGAAGGACCTCGCCGGCGACGGCTCGATCACCGCAGGCGCCCAGGACCTCACTTCGCCCGACCCGAACGGCGAGCGCGTGTGGACTTCCACGGAGATCCAGGCGGGGGCGGCAATCAATCTCTTCAACAATTCCTATACCTACGGCAACAACAACGATACGCGCGTGCTGGTGAAAAAGACCAAGTTGCCGCTTGTGGTGACGTACGACTTCGGTGACGGCACACCGAAGAAGGTTGACATGTACAAGGTCTATTTCGGGCCGAACAGTTATAACGACCGCGCGCCAAAGGCATGGACGTTTGCGGGTTCCAACGACGCCAATGCGCCGACGGACCCCAACGCGACTTGGGTCCCGCTCGATGCGCGCACGTCCGAGACGGGTTGGCCGAAGTCCGTCCAGCAGACGCGTACGTACACGTTCGAGAACGATACCGCCTATCGCTACTACCGCATTTCGTTCACGGCCTCGAGCGACACCAGCACGGCCAACGGCGGCCCGTATCTTGAGCTCGTCCAGCTCGAGTATTTCGACTCGTCCGCAGTGCCGGAGATTCCGCCGGAACTGCGCGTGAACGTCCCGGCGGGCGCGTCCGTCACCAACTCCACCGTGTTCATCGGTGGCAACATCCGCCTCGTGAAGCAGGGCGCGGGTGTATTCGTCGCCGCCAAGGCGAACCAGACGTATTCGGGCGGCAACCATGTCGCGGCGGGAACGATCAAGCCGACTTCTCAGAATGTTGACTTGCTGTTCGGCGTGAACGGTTCGGATATTAAGGTCGATTCCGACGCGGCGTTCGACATCAACGGCAACTCCCGCTGTTCGCTCTACCACTATGTCATGAACGGCGGTACGGCCATGAACGGCGGCACTGCAATCAACGGCAACAACGCGCAGCTTGGCGACATGACGCTCACGGCAGACTCATACGTTGATTCGGTCGGCTTCCTCAAGAGCGGCACTGCGCCGTTGACCATCGATCTTGGCGGAAAGGTCCTTGAGGTGACGCCGAGCAAGCCGGCGTATTTCAAGAACGCCGACATCACGAACGGAACTTTGCGTATCCTGCGCGGTGAGGGCAACAACGCCGTCTATTTCTACTCGTTGAACGCGCAGACGGCGACCCTCGAACTGGAATCGCACACCGGTTTGTACGACGCTATATCCGCGAGCAACCTCGTCCTTCGCTCCGGTTTCACCACGCATGGGGGTGCGAACGCAAATCGTGGCTGTCGGGTTTACGGCACGTTCAAGACGGAAACGAGCAATTTCCCTTGTGTTCTCATGATGGACGGCTCCACGTTTGATTTGAAGTCGTGGAACGGCGTGTTCAACTCCGTCAGCACGAGCACGCACGGGTTCAAGCTTTTGTACGACGAAGGCGCGACGGTGACGATCGACGTGTCTGGGCGGTCCCTCAATGCCGGCGACTGTATCATGTCGTGGACTGAGATCCCGCAGAACGTGACGTTCCAGTTCGACGCGGCGACGGCGGAGGGCGGTGTCCAGCCTGTCGTGACGGAACGCGGCCTCTTCTACGGATACATTGACAATGTCGCCGAGTGGGCGTGGTGGACGGGTGCCGAGTCTGACGGCGACCTCTTCAATTCGCAGAACTGGCTCTGCAAGAACGCGGGCGGCGGCGTGATCGCGAACGGACTTCCTTCTTCTTCCACGCGTGTCTATCTTCCCGCCTCTCTCGACGTGCAGATTCCGGAGAACACCGCTTTTGCCTGCGGCGTGTGCATCTTGTCGAACGCAACCCTCTCGGCGGACTGCGACCTTCGCGGTTTCGGCACGAATTTGCAGGTTGCGGCGAACGCGGTGATCGACTTGAACGGACACAAGCTCTACGCCCGCGCCGCCGCGTTCACGGGCGTCTGCACGGTGAAGGGGAAAGCCATCGACCATGCCGACGACCTCACCACGACGGATACATCGCGCGTCACCTCCTTGCCGTTCAACGGCGGCAACACGCCGGCGAGCAACCTCTTCAACAACAACTACGCGCGCGGCGACAACACGAAGCGCGTGCTGGTGCCGAAGGCGGACTGGCCGCTCACCGTTATATACGACTTCGTCGAAGGGAAGGTTGTCGATGCGTACAGGATGTGGGTCGGGTCGTTGGCGGAAATACAGCGCATGCCGAAGCGCTGGAGGTTTGAGGGGGCAAACGACGTCAACGGAAGCTGGACGCCTCTTGACTCCCGCAATGCTGAAGCGGAGTGGCCTTCCCGAGCGGTTGCAAACCGCACCTACATTTTCCCCAATCAGACCGCATACCGCTACTATCGCATCAAAGTGGAGGACAACTGCGGCGGCGCAGACCAGTACGGCACATTCCTTGAACTCGTGCAGCTTGAGTACTTCCACCTGAAGCCGACTCAGGGCGAACTGCACTTGAGCACGGTGTCGGGCGAAAGCACCCAGCTCTACAACATGGCGCTCGCCGGGAACCTGCGTTTCTTCGTTGAAGGGGCGGGCGTGCTCTTTCTTGGCACGGAAGGGCAGACGTACATCGGCGGGACGGAAATCTGCGGCGGATCGGTCTCCGGCGGCGCCGGAATGGATTCGCTTCTCAACAAGGATATCTTCGGCGTGAAGGGAAGCGAGGTCGTCATACACGGCGACAACACGGGAACCGCGAGTGCGACAAGCGGACTCCTCGGATTTTTGAACAGGTACGACTACACGGGTTATAAGTACGTGCTTGATGGCGGCAACATCCGGGACCCCGGCGACGGCATCGTGACGGAACTGCTCCTCACGACTAACTCCTACATGGAGGCGTCGTCCAGCCTGCCAGCTTACGGGACCGCCTGGTTCGGATGGGGCGGGGACAAACACGCGGCATACGTGAACCTCGGTGGATACGAACTTTCAGTGAAGATCGCCGGCACCAAGACCTTCAGCTTCGCCAACGTCACGCTCGAAAACGGAAGCGTGTACACGGGAACGCAAAACGGAACATTCACGGTCACGAACAGTGTCGTCGCCACGAACAACGTGTTGTTCAGGCTCAATTCCAACGCCAACAACATCGCCGGTGCTTTCTCCGTGCGCGACTATACGCAGATAAGGAGCTTCAAGGACTATAACCACGGCTCGCACGATGTCGATGTGTTCGGGACGTTTACGCCAAGTACGCAAGGCTTCTTCCACGGCACGACGCTGCACGACGGCTCGACAATCGACCTAAGCGAACTTGGAATCGCGACGCTGAACGTCATTGCACCGTACAGCGCAAGCTCGACCGCACAGGGGGCGAAGACGCTGCATTTCGCGCAGGGTGCGACGATTGGTGTGAAGCTCGGCGGCCGCAAGATTCCGCGAAACACGCCGGTCATATCGTGGACGGCGGCGACCGAGCCCGACGCGTCGGTGAAGTTCCTACGTGCGGATGAAGGGCGAAACTACAGCCTCTTGAAGAAAGCCGATGGTCTCTACCTCACCAGCGGCATGATTATCATCGTGAAGTAGTCTGTCGCGGCAACGCGCTGGCAGCGCGTTGAGTGGGGCGGGCGGCTCGCCGGGACGGCTCGCCCCACCTTGCTCGGCTCGGCGGGACGCCTCGCCCCACCATTCCGCCGCCAAGATGGCGGCTTTCCCAGTTAGTGCCACCCCACATCCCCCATTCCGCGCCGTGATATTACTGTGCGGAACGACCAATTTGGCAAAAGGGATATTTGTCGCGATTTTTTTAATTTCCGCGCTCACATTGACAAACAAACAACGATTATAATATAATGTGCCGCGAAGGGTTCACCATGCCCTTGTACAAAGAAAGAATATGTGATGAAAGGAACCAGGCTTGAAAAAAGCAACTACCGCATTCCTCCTCTCGTTGGCCATCGCCGCAGGCGCTGAGACCATCCAAATGTCACCCGGCCCCGGCATGGTCCACAGGCCGGTTCCCATGAAGCGAAGTGAGGGTGAGGCCGTGCGGGTGTGCACGTACAACATCGGTTGGGCGGCGGGTTCGCCTACCCACCCCGGATGCTGGGCTTCGCGCCGTGCAGACGTCGCCGCGCTCGTGCGCTCAAGCTCGCCGGATGTCGTCGCGTTTCAGGAGGTCGTTCCGGCGCAGGCCGACTATCTGCGGGGGAAGATGCCGGAATATGGATTTGCAGGCGAATACCGCAATGCAGACCGCACGAGCGGCCAGGGAAACCTTGTCGCATGGCGTAGGGATCGTTTTGATCTAGTTGAGACGCGGACGTTCTGGCTTTCGGAGACGCCGGACGTTCCTGGCTCGAAGTCGTGGGGTTCTGGCTGGCGACGTACCTGTACCCTCGCCGCATTACGCGAGAAACGCACGGGCATTCGCATCTGCGTCGCGAGCGTCCATCTCGACTGCGCAAGCTCCCTTGCCAAAGAAGAGGGGATGCGCCTTGTACTGCGCCGTCTGCCGGAATTCTCGGCCGGCGCTCCGGTCGTTCTTGCCGGCGATTTCAACAGCAACGAGACCGAACCTGCGCCCATGCTTGCCGCAAAGGAGATGACATACGCGCTTTATGCGTCGGAAACGCCTCCTACAGGACCGTGGGGGACGACCTGCGCTGGTTTCCGGCGTAAGTCGCCGCCAATGTCGTTCGCGGATGCGCAGCGTGTTCCGCTGTCCGAACGCTGCACCAAGGAGGGCACGCGCCGCTACGGCGAGCGCATCGACTACATTTTCGTCTCGAAAGGCGTCCGCGTCTTGGACTATGCGACGTACGATGTCCCGCGTCCTGGCCTTGACTTGTATCCCAGCGACCACTTCCCGGTCGTGGCAACCTTAAAAACAAAATAATCTGTCTTTGTAATTGACAAACGGCGATTCAAGGCGATTGACTTACAATCGCCAAATATGATAGAATTATGCCACTTTCTTTTGGGTGAATTATACACTTGAACGGGAAGGAGGAAACGAAAATGGCAAAGTATCTTGATCCCAAGGCGGATGTGACCTTCAAGAAGGTTTTTGGCGAGCACAAGAATCTCGTCATAAGCCTCCTCAACGCCTTGTTGCCACTTGACGAGGGTAAGCAGGTCGAGTCGATAGAATATCTGCCGGCAGAACTTGTGCCACGCACCCCGACGAGCAAGAACACGATAGTCGATGTACGCTGCGAAGAGACTGGAGGGCGCAAGTTCATCGTCGAGATGCAGATGAACTGGACGGCTGATTTCCGCGAGCGCGTCCTTTTCAACGCATCCAAGGCGTATGTCAGGCAGCTTGATAAGTCAGAACAGTACAATCTGCTCCAGCCAGTCTATGCGCTCAACTTCGTCAACAAGATTTTCGAGCTGGGCATGGACGGGTACTACCACTACTACAGAATGGTTCACGCCGAAGACAGCGGGAAAGTCCTCGAAGGTCTGCATCTCGTATTCATCGAGTTGCCGAAGTTCAAGGCGAAGAACCTCACCGAGAAGAAGATGCAGGTGTTGTGGCTTCGCTTTCTGACTGAGATCGACGAGAAATCGAGAAGCGCACCGGCCGAGCTTTTGGACAACCCGCAGACGAGTCAGGCACTTGAGATACTCGAGGAGTCGGCGTACAGCGAGGCCGAGATGCTTGACTACGACAGGTACTGGGACCAGGTTCGCCGAGACAAGGCACTGATGGACGAGCGCGACGCGGCTCGCGCCGAACTGGACGCGGCGACAGCCGAACTGGGCGAAACCCACGCACAGCTGGATGAAACCCACGCAAAACTCGATGCGGCTCGCGCCAAACTTGACGCGGCGACAGCCGAACTGGACGCGGCGACAGCCAAGCTTGACACGGCGACAGCCAAGCTTGACGCGGCGACGGCGCGGGCTGACGCGGCGACGGCGCGGGCTGACGCGGAAAAGGCGCGAGCCGATGCGGCAACGGAGAAGTTGCGGCAAGACAAATTCGACACCGCCCGCAACCTGAAGGCCATGCATCTTGCTGTTGAGCAAATTGCAACGGTGACCGGCCTCTCCGTCGAGGAAATCGCGAAGTTGTAGAACCATGCACGCGTCACGCGTAGGGATATCGACGATGGTTGCCGCGTTTGCAATCGCCGTGTCCGCCGCCGTAGCTGCGGCGAACGCCACGAAGACGCTGACGCTTCCCGGCGGCGCGACGATGGAGCTGATCTACGTGTCGCCCGGAGAGGCAAGGCTTTTGTTCGGGGAACTGTCCCCGTAAGATGCGAGAGGGCATTTACGTTAAGGTGCCGGTGGTGTGGAAACTTGCGCAACGGATGCTTTTTGCGAAAAACTGATTTTGAAATGCGAGGAAATGCAATGATGGCCAGAATGTTCTTGATGTCGTGTGTACTCGCTGCTGCGGCGATGGCCGCTGCGGACGAGCTTGATGCGGACTGGATCGCGCAGGACGGTGCGGCGGCGACGAACGGCGTTTCGCATGCGGTATGGCGCGCGGAGATGCTTGCGCGGCGCGTGAAGCGTCTCGCGCCCGTTGCCGCGTTCGCGAAGAAGTGGGTCTATTGCCGGCACTACGTCATGGGTGGAAGCCACTATGCGTACACGGAGGCGCTGAGCGACGCGAAGGGATGGCACAACTACGCCGCGATTGGTTCATCCCTCTGCATGGCGGAATACAATCCCTCGGGGCTGTGGAAGGAGACGGTGCTTCTTGAGACGAAGGAAGGCTGCTTCCGCGACGTTGATGTTTCGCCGGACGGAACGCGCATCCTCTACTCGTTCAAGGCGAGCGAGAAGGGTGACGACTTCCATCTCTACGAAATGACGCTCGCCGATCGCAGCGTGCGGCAGCTCACGTTTGGCAAGGCCGTCGCCGACTACGAGGGCTGCTACCTCCCCGACGGACGCATCCTCTTCAACTCGACGCGCTGCATCCAGGTCGTGGACTGCGTATTGCGCAACGAGGTGAGCAATCTCTACCGCTGCGAGGCGGACGGCTCGAACATCACGCGCATCACGTTCGACCAGGTCCACGACAACTATCCCACGCTCGCGTGGGACGGACGGGTCCTGTATACCCGCTGGGACTACAACGACCGGTCGCAGATGTTCCCGCAGCCGCTTTTCTCGATGAACGCCGACGGCACGAACCAGCGGGCGCTCTACGGCGGCAACTCGTGGTTCCCGACGTCGCTTGTCCACGCGCGTGCCGTGCCGGGGAGTCCGCTTTTCTTCGGCGTTTGCACCGGACACCACACGGCCCAGCCGGGCGAGCTGATGCGGTTCGATCCGCGCGAGGGGCGCGAGGAGGCGGACGGCGCGTGGCAGCTCGCGCCCCTCCGCCACGCAAAGGCGCGGAAGGGCGTGGACATTGACGGCCAGCACGGGAGCATCGCCGCATATCCGTATCCCGTCACAGAGCGCGACGTGGTGCTGTCGTATCTGCCGCAGGGATGGCGGCGCGACAAGAAGGGGCGTCCGATTTCCCGCGACCAGAAGGCGCCGCTTGCGCTGTACTGGACGGACGTTGACGGCGCACGCGAACTCCTCGTCGCGCAGGACGGCAAGCCGCCGTGCGGACGGCCCGTGCCCGTGCGCGCGCGGACGCTTCCGAAGGTCGCATCCGTCCGTCCGGACGAGACGCTGAAGACCGGTATGGTGGCGGTGCAGGATGTGTACGTCGGCGAGGCGATGAAGGGCGTAAAGCGGGGAACCGTCAAGTCGATGCGCGTGGTGTCGCTCGACTTCCGCCAGGCGGGAATCGGGTACAACAGCAACGGCGGCCCCGGCGGCGGGGGCATTTCGTCCACACCGCCCGCGCTCGGCAACTGCACGTGGGACGTCAAGCGCGTGCTGGGCGAAGTACCCGTGGCGGAGGACGGCTCTGTCGCGTTCAAGGCGCCTGTGCGCACGCCGATCTACTTCCAACTGCTCGACGAGAACGGACGCATGGTGCAGACGATGCGGAGCTGGACCGTGTTGCAGCCCGGCGAGACGGCGAGCTGCGTGGGGTGCCATGAGTCGGCGAACACCGCGCCGGACTTCAAGGCCGTGAAGGCCGCCGCGCTGGACGCGGTTGCGGAGGTGAAACTCCCGACGCGCGGGTTCAGCTTCGCGAAGGACGTCCAGCCGATCCTTGAGCGCCGGTGCGTTCGCTGCCACAGTCCGCACAGCAACGCGGGGATCCCCGACCTCACGGGCAAGCCGGTGCGCGACCAGCTCTCGTGCCGCGACTGGTCGCGCGCGTACCTGTCGCTCACGCAGGCGCGGCGCGTCTCGCCGCCATTCAACCACCTCGCCATACCGCATCAGCTGGAGCCCAAATACCTCAACGGCAACATGAACGACAAGAACGGACGCTGGGTGGCCAATCCCTACGCGAAGAACGGGTACGTGAACTGGGTCAGTTCGGCGTCCGAGCCGACGTTGATTCCGCCGCTCACGTACGGCTCGCGCACGAGCCGCCTCTTCACGGAACGTCTCGACAAGGGCCACGCCAAGGGAATCACCGACGCGGAGAAGCGCGTGCTCGCGTGCTGGGTCGATCTCTGCGTCCCGTTCTGCGGCGACTACGAGGAAGGCGCCGCGTGGAACGAGCAGGAACGCGCCTTCTGGAACTACTACACGAAGAAGCGCGCGGAATTCGCGACGGCTGCGGAAAGGTGAGAGGAAATAGAAAATGAAACTGGTTGAATTCATTCCACCGACGCCGCATCCGCTGTGGGAGTTGTGCCCCCAGATGGGGATTACGGATGTTATCGTGAAGGTTAATCCCGAGTTGACGGGGCTGCTCGATCCTTGGAGATACGAGACGCTCGCGTCTATCGTCTCGCGCCTCAAGTCCGCCGGGCTTAAGGTGGTGGGGCTTGAAGGCGATCCGTTTGACATGACGCCGATTAAGGAGTTTGGGGAACGGGGAATTGGGAATGGGGAATTGGGAATTGGGAATGGGGAACGGGAAGAGGCGCTTGCGCACTATCGCGAGCTATTGGAGTCGATGGGACGGTTGGGGATAAAGCTGTTATGCTATAATTTCATGGTTGGGAAGGGCTGGTCGCGTACCGGTGTGCGCGAAGGTCGCGGTGGAGCAAAGGCGACGTATTTCTCGCTGAAGGAAACCGAAAAGGAAAGGACTTCCGACATCGGACATCAGACATCCAGTACTGAAGTCCGAAGTCTGAAGTCCGAAGTCCTCATCCTCACCCACGAACAGGTGTGGGCGAACTACGAATACTTCATCAAGGCGGTGATGCCGACGGCGGAGAAGTGGGGCATACGCATGGGGCTCCATCCCGACGACCCTTGCCTCTCGTACCTTGGCGGCTACGCGCGCATATTCGGATCCATCGAGTCATACGACCGCGCATACTCTATTTATCCCTCGCCGTCCAACGCCGTCACCTTCTGCCAGGCGAACTTCAAGTTGATGGGTGTCGACCTCGCCGATACGGCGCGGCATTTTGGTAAGCGCATCGCCTTCATCCACATACGCGATGTCGAGGGCGACAAGACCGACTTCACGGAGCTTTTCCACGACCAGGGTGACGTTGACCAGTTCGCACTCATGCGCGTTTACCGCGAGCTGGGGCTCGACGTTCCCGTGCGCGGCGACCACGTGCCCGAGATGGCATACGACCGTGTGCTTACGCCCGAAGGTACTCCCGGTTACTTCACCCTCGGCCGCCTCTTCGCGAATGGATACTTGAAGGCGTTGTTGCAGGGAACGTTTCCGTCTGCAAGTGGTCGGCATGGAGATCGTGCGTCGCAGGAAGTGATCAACGAACAGTAAAAGAGATGGAGGTGTAAATGAAGAATTTGCTAGTTGTTTTTTCGGCTATTTTCATTCTGGCGGCGGCTGGTGTCGAAAAGGCGCCGGATGCCCTGAAGGTGGTGTTCTACTGCGACAGGGGCGTGGGCGTTGATCTTGTGGGACGGCTCATGGATGACTGTCCAGAGTTCATCGTTACGTTTGCGAACGGCAAGGAAATCGGCGAGGGGGCGCTCGACGGCGCGGACATGGTTGTTCACTCCGGCGGCAGCGGCGAATCGCAGTTCTTCGGACTTGGCGAGAAGGGTGTTGCCGCAGAGCGCGAGTTCGTTAAAAAAGGCGGGTTGTACCACGGCACATGTGCCGGCGCGTTCCTTGTTTTGGAGGAGACGCGCCGCAAGCGCAACCAGATGGTTCCTTTCAAACCCGACGATCCAGAGCACTACCGGGGCGGCGCGACGGTCGAGCTCGACTTCACGGAGGCGGGACTCGCCGCAATGGGACAGAAGGGACCGCGCATGGTCCGCTACCACGGCGGCCCCGCCATGATTCCGGGGAAACCGGTAGAAGGCGCGGACATGAAGGTGTTCGCGTACTATGGCAAGAAGATGGAGAAAATCGAAAAGCCGGAGGCGGACGTCCGTGGCATGACGGGCAAGGCGGCCATCATCGCGGGGACGTTCGGGAAGGGCAAGATATTCATCTGTGGTCCTCATCCCGAAAGCGGCAAGAGCACGCAGGACATCTTCTACAAGGGACTTGAATGGCTCACCGGACGCAAACTGCATCCTTCGCCCAAGAAGCGCATCGCCGGCGCGCCCAACGTCTATGCGCCGATGGGATACAACACGCCGGAAGGTGCCCGCATGTTGCAGACGCTCTGGCACAGCGCAGACTACAACCGCGTACTTTCTCCTGCCAAGGGAGACGTCGCTCTGCTGATCGACCCGAAAAAGAAGACGTTCAAGGAACTCAAGGATTTCAAGGGCCCGGTCGTGGTTCTTTCAATCCATGCCGATACCCCTGCGGAAATCAAGGCATCCGAGCGGAAGGATTTGATCGTGGTATCGTCCGCCGCCGAAGCCACGGCAAAGCTGAAAGAATGCCTAGCGAAGCTGAAAGACGGTAAAAAGGATGACGGCAAGGCGGGTGGAAAGTAACCGGAAGATTTGCCATAATCACGCAAAGGCAAGCAACTTCAGCCAAAAACCGCTGCGACGTTTATGTTAAAACCTCAGTGAGGGGAGGTCGAGTTCTCAATGAGACTCAAAAATCCCCTTGGTGAGGGGAGATCGAAACCGAAGTAGGTCTCAAAAATCCCCCTAGCGCAGGGAGATTGAAACCGCCGTGGGTCTCAAAAATCCCCCCGTCCTAGGGAGAAGCGATTCCCCTCCTGGTGGGAAGCGAAGTCCGCCTTGAGGCCCCTGAATCTTCAACCTCCTTGCTCAAAGCGCTCATACAAATGTCTTCATCGCAGAAAGAAATTTGAATTTGCCGTTAATGGGGGGAAATGCTCAATAAGTTAGCGATAATGGTGTTTAAAGGGTAAATTCGCTTGCACAAACTGTCGATTTTCTGTCACAAAAAGTGTGACAGAAAATCGACAAAATGTGCATAGCCGTTTTCGCCATATATCCAAATATACCGCATCTGATATCATTTTTACTTTGATATGACGTATATACTAGAAATTTGAAATACTTTCTGCGAAGGAAGGCCGTCTGCCGTAATCTTGGCGTCTTACCAGAGGGCTGTTCAATGTGGCCATAGTATTTGACGTTGGTGGAGCGGATGTAATTGTTCCGCGCCGTAATATCGCGGACACACCTCATTCCAAGTATATATCAATTGTACGCAGGACAGAGATAAAAGGTGGGGCGAGGCGTCCCGCCGAGCCGTAGTGGGCTGGGATAGCTATACCGATGGCCGCGTCTCCATTGGATGGAGGTTTACAGGTCGGTTGTAGGGGCGTTAGCGGTTGTCTTCAACGGACGAAAACGCCATTTTCCAGAACCCTTTGATATGTCACCAGCGTTTACGATGTGGCAAAATCGGTCAGACCTGTTTTGCCACTCGTGGATACACCCGACGACCATGCGCCTTGGGGTATAACGCAAAAGTTTAGGCTCCTACTATGAGTGTGTCATTTTGGCACAGTTGGCACACTTCAATGCTGCGCACCGTCGAAGGTTTTGGTGCGCACCATTTGATGCTTTGCTGCGCACCATTTCATGCTCCGCTGCGCACCAAAGCAAATTCCGCTGTAAACCGGCCATTTCCCATGAGGTGAGTGTGTTAAAATGACACACTCATGACACACTCAATTGAAAGTCCAAACGCGCGCGTTGCTTTCGCTATTGGGAGTTTCAGGGTTTCAGAGTTTTGGAGAATGAGTAAAATATTCTCATAAGTCGTTGCTCAAAAATAAGTTGAACACTAGAACCCGTTGCAAAACCTTTCTTACTTTCTCTGCGTTCTCAGCCTCTATGCGCCTCTGCGTGAACCTTTCTACTGAGGATTGTGGTTTAGAATCCAATTTTTTTGAACATCGACTAAAGCCATCCGCAATTACTGCGCAGAAGTCGCTGACAACATGGGTACGAACTTTCTAGCCTGTGGCCAAAGGTTGCGATCGGGCGCATCTGCGTAATTCACCGCCGAGCCTTCTGATGATTGGAAACAACTATTTGAAACAACTTGCCTTTGGCGCACGGGCTAACTCGCCCGTGCCCCAAATCCCAATACGAGTGGGTAAAAAACGGAGATGCGCCCGTTGCGATCATGGATGTTGTTTTTTTGCACAATGCGGAGGGAAATATGGTATAATGACGCCTCGTCAGCCGCCTAATTGGAAATGTCGGCTGAAGGAGGCAAGAAGGTAGAAAACGATATGCGGCTATACCATGGCTCTAAATCTGGCTTGACGGGGACAATCGCCCCCGTCAGCCGTGATGTCTGCGACTTCGGACGTGGCTTCTACATGGGCACGGAATCGAACGACGTGATTGTTGGCAAGATCGCCAATGACCGCATGGTTGTGGTGTTGGACTGGTTCTTTCAGGGATTCATTTCCGACATCGGACTTCTGGAGTCGCTTCAGGCGCTAAACCTCGGCGACCAGTACTGCGCAAAGACGGCGGAGGCGTGCGCACATGTGAGGATTGTCGGTGAAAAGTCGCTTTCGCCCAATGAACGCGAAATGCTGCGCGTCACATCCGAGAACCAGCGCAAACTCGCCGTAAGGATGGTGGATCGCATCAGCCTCCTCCATCGCCGCGATGGAATGAGCTTTCAGGAAATCATCGAGCGGGACACGGGGAGGGCGTGGGATGAACCTTGACATGTTCCAGATGCAGCAATGCGAGAACCAGGGGAGGCTCTTCGAGAGTCTTGACAGGCGTCCCATCGACGCGAAGGGGTTTATCAAGGCGTTCATGAACTCCCGGGCGGCGGCGGGGCTTGACTCGACCTTCGATCATTTCCAGTGGGCCGGCATTGAATACATCTATGAGGATGTCGTCGAGGAGTTCAACCTCCCGTCCGATCCGAACCCGCCGCGCTACAACACCGAGGCACTGTGGTACGGCGGTTACATCACGCGCTACTGGCACTATCTCACGGGCGAAACCATGAAGCAGATATACGCCCAGTGCGACGAGAATCTTCTGCTCCAGTGCTACGGCTTCCACTCCGAAGCCAACGAAATGGCAATAGAGGACATCAAGGCAATAGCACAAAACAGGATCGGGGATAATATGGTATAATACTTCCCGGTTTAGAAAGGAATTCTTGCCAATGGCATGTACAACTCTTACATTGAAATTAGAGAACTACAAGGCGATAAGGGATGCCACAATCGCACTTGATGACATCACTGTACTTTCGGGAGTCAATGCATCTGGAAAAAGCACCATTGCGCATGTATTCCAGGGTATAATAAACCTCAGTGCAACTTATACTGAGTGGGCTATTAAGTCTGCATGGTCAGACATTGCGCCGCTCGTGTGGGAAATGGCAAGTTTGGTAGGGCGCTTGTCGCAGGGAAATGGATATGAGGGGGGGGCTTCGAACAACTCCATCTTTGAAGACTTTGAGAATAATCTGCTCGCGCGGCCGTACTCGGACACGATAAAGGCAGTGAGCGATACTTTATCAAAGATAGAAACTATGATCGCCGCTCGCAAAAATGATGAACGCGCTGCAAGGGCTTTAGATGTGTTTCTCAGGAATATATCAAAGAAAAGAGAGGTGACAACCGAGAACTATAATACGCATGTTACTGGTGTGTTGGCCACATCGCAGGCGAAATACGATGACTTGATTCGCCAGCGTGTTTATACGACATACAATATAGCATACCCTAAGGTGCGTAATTGGCTGGTTTCCCCAGGAATGATTTGCTTTTCGGAGGGCGCTACCACTGTCTATCATACGGAAAAAGAACAATGGCGAGACGCTCGGCCGATGTCGGACTTGAAAGAAATCTATGGCGTAAAAAGAGCGATCTACATTGAATCTCCGTGGACAAGTATCCCTAAAGTACAAAAAGATGGTCGACTTGATATGCAAGATGGGTATTTTTATACTGTCGGAAAGTTGCGTAATCAACCAAAACCAAAACTGTTTGACGTCTTAAATGGCCGCCTGGAAAACGAAGATGGACATTGGCAATATCTGCGTAAAGATGGTTTGCCGCCTATCGACCTTTCGATATGTGCGACCGGCATGAAGGCGCTGTCCATCCTCGAGATTTTGCATGATGGCGGGTATTTGGACGACGACACGCTCTTGATCGTTGACGAGCCAGAAGCCCACTTGCACCCGCAATGGGTATTTGAGTACGCCAAGATTCTCGTGGCTTTGAACCGCAAGTACCAAGTGCGCCTGCTCATTACCAGTCACAATCCCGACATGGTCAACGCCATCAGGACAATAGCCGATGAAGAAGGCGTGGAGGGTTTGCGCTTTTATGTGTCGGAATCCGTTAATGACAGTCCATACGATTTCACCTATCGGGATCTTGGGCGCGATATCGAACCGATCTTCGCGACTTTCAACAAGGCGCTTGACAGCATAGAGTCTTACCGGGGGCGCGCTTGATGCGTATTTTATCGGGACAGGGCGGCAGGATTTTCCTCACGGATGCGATTCATCCAGTATCCAATGAGTGCATTGGGTTGAGGGATGGAATGCAGAAGATGTTTGACGAAGGCATTTCCGCGCTTGACACCAATGAAGACCTCGACGAGATCGTGCGTGCTGTCGCACGGAATGACCTTGAACAGGAACGACCCGTCTGCAATGAAATCGCGGATTCGCTTTATGTGGTCAATGGCGACGCATGGTCGAACCGCATTGACGCCGAGGCCGGACAGCCCTTTACCAAATCTGTCGATTTGCTCGTGCCAGTTGAGGAGGACGGCTCTTCGTCTATCCTGTTTGTCGAGGGCAAGTTGGGACTTGCACCTTGCGAACGGCGAAGCCGGTTGCGAAATCCGCGCTATGCCGATGTGGTGGAAAAATACTGCGAGACAAAGACAAAGGTTTGTCGAAAACATCCCGTCATGGTCTGTCGGACGATGAATCTGATCGTGCCAGCAGCCGTGCGTGAAGTGGCGCGGAACACATTCTCCCGTCGAAACATGACGAATCAAGTTTGCAGCATCATGCCAATTGACGCACGTGGATTCCTTTTCGGAATTGGAGTGCCAACCGTCAACTAAAGAAAGAGGGAAAATTGAAATGAACGGGGTGTGTGCGCATCATTCTTTCATACTTGTGCTACATGGGTCGAAAATGGTATAATTGAAACCGTCTGAGGGAAGTGACTGAATGAGCGACGAGGAAAAGAACAATCTCTTCTACGTCTGCTCCCTGATCGAGTACGTGGGGCGCAGGACGAAGAACCGTCGCGGCGACGTGGTCGCCGCGATGGACGACGCTTGCCTCAAAAACAAGGCGGAGGTACTGCTGTGAGCACAACTTCCATAACGAATAAGCGCGAATTGGAATTCGCCGTGTTCTGCATTGAAAACGTCGCTGCGGCTTGTGGAAAGTCGTCAGGCGATGTCTATCGGTCGTTGTCCGGCGAGAATGGCATCCTGCATCAATACATCGTGCCGAGTTATGATGTTCTTCACACGCAAGGGAAGGACTACATCGTCAACGACATCCGCGAGGTCATGGCGGAGAGAGGAGTCGTCGTATGATTCTCTACCATGGCGGAGCCGTTGCGATTGCAACGCCCGATCTCCTACACTCCCGTAGGGCTGTTGACTTTGGCCCAGGATTCTACGTGACGCCCATATATGATCAAGCGAGAAGGTGGAGCGAAAAACGGAAAAGGCGCTTGGGCGCTGCCGTTGTATCGAAGTATGAGTTTGATGAAGCCGCTGCCGCAAACCTTAAGATTCTGCGATTCGATTCCTATTCCGAGGCATGGCTTGATTTCATCGTAAAATGCCGCGCGATCGAAGACGATTCCGATTGGGATGTCGTATCCGGAGGCGTTGCCAATGACAAGGTGTTTGACACGCTTGAAGCATTCTTTGATGGCTTCGCAACGAAAGCTCAGACCATTGACAGGTTACGGATGGAATCGCCAAACATGCAGTACTGCTTTCGGACGCAGGCTGCTTTGGGCACACTGCATTTCACGGGGAGCGAGCAGATATGACGGCAAACAAGAACCTGCTTCGGATGAAATTCGCCCGTGTGATCGAGGCGTATGCCGCACGTACAGGCTGTTCGCTTGACGAGGCGCTGGATATCTTCTATCGCTCACAGACCTACGAGCTGATGCGTGACGGCATATCAGACATGCATTGCATGAGCGACGAGTATCTCGTAGATGAATTGATTGATGAAAGAAACTTGAAAGGAAGGAAACAATGAAAAAGGCAATCATGGCAATAGCCGCGATGGCGGCGGGAATGGCGACGGCGGTGACGACGCCGGCGATCATCAGCTCGCAGGTGCGGGCGAACGATCCCACCGTGCTGGACGTGGTCTACCGCGTGACGAGCGACAAGCCGACGGTCAACGTGCGGGCGCTCGCGTTCGAGGACGGCGAGCGCAGCTTCTGGAAGGTCGTGCGCCCCGAGACCTTCATCGACGGCACGGCGGCGAACATCGGCGACAACATCGCCGCCAACGTCGAGCATACGCTCTCGTGGAAGGTGTCGAGCGACTGGGCCACCGATCTCGCCAAGGTCAAGTTCGAGATCCTCACAAGCGACATGGGCCAACTGCCGCTGGACTGGGTGAAGATACCGGGCGTGAACGGAGTGCCGGATATCGAGGTCACGTATAACACGCAGACGGATGCCAACTTGCTGAACGCGCTCTATTGGTATTACGCATCAGGTGCCACCGATCTAACAATTGATAACGGCTACCTAAAGAACTCAATGGGCATTACACTTGTTTCGCGGACATCACTCGCAGATAAATTCTTTGCGCTTGAGTATATCGCTGATAAAATGGGAATGGAGTTATTTGGTTATTTGCCGTTCTATCACTATGTTGCGCAGGCTATGCGCAAATACTGTTCATGGCAAACGATCTGTCGAAGAGGTATGATGCAAGTAGCCGGTTCTCAATATGTAGGTGAGAAGGCATACTGCGTAATCGACATCTCTGGCGGCACTTCGGCGGCATCCTATCCTGTGACGTACCTTGAGTCATGCCCTATCGCCGGATGGGGCGACGAATACAAGACCACCAAGATACTCCTCCGCCGCATTGAATCTGGGAGCGTGACACTAGGCGGTAAAAAGCCAGTTACGCTCACCAAGCCGTTCTACATGGGCGTGTTTCATATCACGCAGAAGCAGTATCAGCTCGTCACCGGTAGTAATCCATCGCAGTACCAAGGCGATATGCGCCCTGTGGAATATGTTTCGTGGAACGACATTCGCGGCAATTCCTCCACCTACAACTGGCCGAATGTGACGACTGTTGATCCGAATACATTTATAGGCAAGATTCAGGCAAAGACGGGACTCAACTTTGACCTCCCCACCGAATCGCAGTGGGAATATGCCTGTAGGGCGGGCACGATGACCTACTACAATAACGGCGGGTCGAACGATAATGACCTCAAACAGCTCGGGCGGTATTTGAGCAACCGGCGTGACGGGCGCGGCGGCTATTCGCAGCATACGGTCGTTGGATCGTATTCTCCCAACGCTTGGGGGCTTTACGACATGCACGGCAATGTTTGGGAATGGTGCCTTGATTGGTATGGCAGTATCAACAGCGACCCTGCAACAGACTTCGCGGGGGCGGATTCGGGTTCCCTACGGGTTCGGCGCGGCGGTAGCTGGGACTACTACTCGGGCGGCGCGAGTTCTTCCTACCGCGACTACGACTACCCGTACTACGGGTACGAATACAGCGGCTTCCGCCTTGCCAGAATTCTGCCAACCAACGAATAGCAAGCGGTAGCATAAAACCGCCATGAGCGCACGGTAGCGCCAGGCGAACGGCGACACACGCGAAAAAGAACCAACCATGATTGCACCCAAGAGAGAAATCAAGCGATTTAGGCGTTTCCACGGCTATGACTACAGCCGCGGAGCGGTCGTTTTCGCGTCGTTTCATCTTGAGCCGCGCCAGCAGCTTTTCGGGCGCGTGGATGGTGGGAAGGTGGTCTATTCTCCGGCGGGCGAGATTTTGGTGCGGGTGATCGAGAAGGAGACATCGCGCACGCCAGATGTTCAGCTGATGAAGTGGGTGGTGATGCCAGATCACGTTCATCTGAGGATTTACCTTCGGCCAGGGCAGAGCGAGCCATTGAAGAAGCTCGGGCAGTTCATCTACAATGTGAAGGCATGGAGCCGCAACATCGCGAAGCGCGATCTGGGGCTTTCTTTTGAATGGCAGAAGAACTACCACGACTGGCTCTGCCTTTCGCGAGAGGCGATCGAGGCGGTCGATAAGTACATCGAGAACAATCCGCTCAAGTGGTCGCTGATGCACGGTTATCCGCCGCCGCTTGCGTTGATCGAGCCGCTTGTCGCCGATGTGCTGCCGTATGGCGAATGGTGGAGCGGCGCGGGCGAGGTTGCTTTGCTTGATGGCAAGATCGCGGCGGTGAGGCTGTCTAGGTCGATTTCTACGGCGGAGTTTCCGGCGGTCGAGGCGCGGTTGATGTCGGCGGTCGATAAAGGCTTTACGCTCGCGGGCACCTGGATTTCGCCGTGCGAGCGGGTTGTATTTGCCGGGCTGGTGAAGCGCGGCGCGGCGATCATCAAGGCTTCGCAGGATCCGCTTTCGATGGTTTACCGGCCCAAGGGCGATGAGCCGGGGCTTTTCGCGAAAAGGCGGTATTTGGTGATTTCGCGCCCGGCGGGGAATCCGGCGGGGAATCCGGCGGGGCTTGCGCCCGCCTGCTCAGGACGGAGGGCGGTTGGCCTTGCCCGCCATCCTGAGCAGGGCTATGTTGGCCTTGCCTGCCATCCTGAGCAGGGCGGCGAAAGCCCGCCCGGATTCCCGCCCGGATTCCCACCCGGATCGCGCCAAGCCGGATGGCACGGTATCAACGACGCCCTAGATGAAATCGCCGTTGCGAGTGGTGGCGTGGGCGTTTACGTGAAACGCATCAACGGGCGCATAAACTGGCAGTGGAATATGGCTGGGCTCGCGCGCCATCCTGAGCAGGGCGGCGAAAGCCCGCCCGGAAAGAAGGAGCTTGCATGAAACCGTTAATCTCGCTTTTTCTCTTTTGCATGGCGCTCACTTCGGCCGCCGAAGTGGTGCATGTTTATGAGCGCGCCTCCACCGGCGAACTTCTCGCCGACCGCACGCTCGACACCGGTCGCAGCTACCTCACGCAGGCGGCCCCCGTGAAAAGCGGCTCCATCTTCACCCACTGGACGATTTCCACGGCACAAGCCTTTTCGCCGCGCGATGCCTGGGGCCGCGCCTACGATGCCGCGCCATTCACGCTCTACGAGGAAACCACCCTCACCGCCAACTACCTGCCCGCGTCGCAAGATTCCGATGGCGATGGCATCGCCGATGGCCACGAAATCTATTGGTATGGCAATCTCACCAACGGCGCGGCAAGCGATACCGATAACGATGGCCGCACCTTCGCGCAGGAAATCGCCGCCGGCACCAACCCGATCTTCCCCGAGCGCCACGAGGATGGGCCGATTGCCTACGCCGATGGCGCGCTTTGGCTCTACAACCCGCATGGCTATGCGCCCTATACGATTCGCAGCGAGCCGGAGGGCGCGCTCTTCGCGACCGTGACCGGCTACAAGCGGCCCGGCGAGAGCATCGCCTCGACTGATTCCTATACCGCTTCTGCCACATCATCCCGCTTCGCCTACTGGTCGCTCAACGGCGTGCGCCAGGCCGATGCCTGGGGCCGGGCTTTAGATTCGATTGCGCTGACCATGCCCTCGAATGCCATTGAGATCGTGGCCGTCGCCGAGAGCGACTATATGACCCGCATGAGCCTCTACTGGTATGGCAGTCCTGCGGTGTCGGCTTCTGCCGACACCGACAACGACGGCCGCACCTTCGCCGAGGAACTCGCCGCAGGCACGAATCCGCTCTTCCCCGAACGCCATGAAGAAGGGCCGGTCGCATACGCCGACGGCGCGCTCTTGCAGTACAACCCCTACAACCTTCAGCCCTATACCTTCCGCAGCGAGCCGGAGGGCGCGCTCTTCGCGACCGTGAGCGACTACACGCGGGCGGGATCGCAACTAGAGTTTGCGAAGCCATCCGGCAATTTCGCCTATTGGAGGTCAAATGGCGTTGAACTTCGCGATGCCTGGGGGCGTGCGGTTGATTCGATCTCGCTGACCATGCCCACGAATGCCGTTGAATTCGTGGCCGTTGCTGAGAGCGACTATATGACCCGCATGAGCCTCTACTGGTATGGCAGTCCTGCGGTGTCGGCTTCTGCCGATACCGACAACGACGGCCGCACCTTCGCCGAGGAACTCGCCGCCGGCACGAACCCGCTCTTCCCCGAACGCCACGAAGAAGGGCCGGTGGCATACGCCGATACGGAAGCGCATGAGATGAACCTCCAGCCCTACGAGCAGGTGCAGGGCGCAGTCGTGGGCGGGGCGTATTCACAGGTATTCACATCGCCCGTGGCTGGCAACGCCGCCACAAGCGCGACCTTCGGCAACGGCGGCGCGGTGTGGCCGGTGGTTGCCGATGTGAATGATGATGGGCTGTGGGATCTCGTGGTGTGCTGGGAAGGTGGTGGAGAGAAAGGGACACAAGGGACTCAAGGGACGCAAGGGACTGCACCGCTTATACAGTCGCTGGCCATTTTCATCAATGTGGGCACGAAGGGTAACCCCGAGTTCGAGATTGATGCGAGCGGCGCGCTCGGCGAGCGCGCCCTACCGTGGATTGGCATGAACTCGCCCGAGAAGCTTGCCGGGTTTACACTTGACGTGCCTGCACCGAGCGATGCATTGAGCGCCACCACCAACGGCACGGCGCTTCTGGTGAGCGATAGCGAAGGGAGGATTTGGTATTATAAAGGGACGCAAGCGACAGAAGGGACTGAAGGGACTTCACCAACTTCCCAGTCGCTTGAGTCTCTTGAGTCGCTTTCGTCACTTTCCTTCACCCTCCAGCACAAGGTGTGGGGTGGCTCTCATGCGGGCTTTGCGCAGGGGTTACGGCTCGCGGCGGTTGACTGGGATGACGATGGCGATCTCGACTGCCTTGCGGGCACTGCCGATGGTAAGCTGATGCTGCTAAGAGATCCGAAGGTCGGGCGGCCCACGAATCTGAAGGCGCTTGCGGGCGTGGATAACGTGCTGTTCACGTGGGATCCGAACGCGCAGAGCCGCATCAGGGGATATCGGGTGTACCGGGCTGAAGGGACGCAAGCGACGGAAGCGACAGAAGGGACATTTGCAAGAATTGCGCAGCCGCAGTTGCCCACCTACCGCGATTTCCCAGGTAGTGGCGATGAGTTTGCCTACAAGGTATCATCGGTGAGTCGGTTCTACACTGCCGGCAACTCGACGCCCACGGAAACCGAATCGCCCGCGACCGAGGCGGTGACGGCACGGCTCGGCAGCGTGCGCTTCTTCTGGAACGACGCGGCTACGAAGGTGGGCGAGCAGGTGGCCGTGATGCTCTCGATTGAGAACTCGATGAACTACTCCGTGACTGGGCAGACCGAGGTGGTTACCTACGATCCAGAATATTTGACGCCGGTGAAGGTGGTGAAAACGGGGCTCACGGAGGAGTGCGTGATTGAAGAGACTCACGGGACGAAAGAGACGCAAGGGACAGTGACGGAAGTGACTGGCGAGTGGCGGATTACGGTGGGGGGCGCGAGCGGGACAGCAAGCGTACAACAGCAAGGTGGGGCGGTCATTCTACCGGCGGGCGGCGGGAAGTTCCTATCGCTCGTGTTTGAGGCGAAGAAGGAAGGTGTGACGACGGTCGGCGGTCGCGGGGCGACCGCCCTACCGGCGGGTGACGGGGCGTATGCCACGGTGAGCATCGCGGCGCGCTCGGCGAGCGCGCCCTACCGGCTCGGCGACGTGGATGGCGACGGCGATGTGGATGTGGAGGATTTGCGGCTATTGGCGAAGCTCAAGAATGGCAACGGCCGCAAGCCAACAGCCGACCAGCTGAAGGCGGGCGATTTCAACGGAAACGGAAAACTCGACAACGCCGATTACCAGGCGTTGAAGGCGTTGTTGAAGGGGAGTGGGGAATGATATGGTGAGAGAGATAGAGATGCGGAATACAACAAGCGTACAACAGCAAGTTGGCGGCGGTCGCGGGGCGACCGCCCTACCGTGGTGGCGAGTTGCGGCGCGCTCGGTGATCGCGCCCTACCGGCATGCGGCGCGCTCGGTGATCGCGCCCTACCGGTGGTGGGTGGCGTTTCTGGCGATGGTTGTTGTGCCGGTGGCGCTGGCCTATCAGGTTTCGGTGGGCACGTATGTGGCGAATGCGGGGCGGCAAATCACCGTGCCGGTTGCACTCGATTCGGCGGCTGGGCTTTCCTACGCGAGCGCCACGATCACCTACGACCCGCAGGTGTTGGTGGTCACGAAGGCCGAGGCGGGTTCGCTCAAGTCGTTGATGGCGGAGGATTTCGTGGCGGTCGATACGAATGGCACGCTGACGGTCTCGATCTTCGGCTCGACTGATGCGAATGTGGTTTCGGGCTCCGGTTCGATTGCCAACGTCACGTTCGCGGTGCGCGAAGGGACGGCGGGGCTCTACTCCGACTTGGCCGTGAGCAGTGTCGAACTCGGCGAGAAGTCGGGCGTGAAAGATGTCACGGCGGGGAATCCGGTCCAGACCATGAGCGGCATGGTGCGCGTGATGGGCGAGACCGCCGAGGTGACGCGTCTGGAGAACGCCGAAATCGTTGTAGCCGATACCGCTTTGGGTGCGCTGTCGCTCAGCGCGGGTGATGCGATTCAGGCGAGCGATGCGCAAACGGCGATTCGGGTGTCCGGCGCGATGTCGGCATCGGGCGCAATTGCCGTCAAGGCGCCGGCGAACGGATGGGCAAGCGGAACCTACGCGCTTCTCTCCACGACCACGGCGGGGTTGGCGTTCAGCCTGGAAGGGGTGGACGGCGCGACGTTCTCCACCGAGACGGCGAATGGCGTGACGACGTACTACGCGGCGGTTTCCGTTGCTGGCGAGATTCCCGTGACCTGTGCGGCGGAGACTTTGTCCGCTGGGGCGAAGAACCAGATTCGGTCGCTCCTTGCCGGTCAGTTGTCCGGCGTGACGGAGATTGTCGTGTCGGGTCCGCAGGGGAACGTGGGCTTGATTGCGGACATGGGCATTGCGCCATCCTGCACGCGCGACGGAACGCGTCTGCTGGCAAGCTACGCGATGCCGGAGCTGCGCATCACGCAGTTCGATCCCAAGACGGGGGCTGTGCGCTTCAAGGTGACGCCCGGCGCGGGCAATCAGATCGTTTCTGAAATCGCCACGGGGTACATCCACGTGTACGGCACGAACAGCCTGAGCGAGAAGATGAAGTACATCTCGCAGGTCGGATTCGACCTCACGCCGTATCTCAAGGCCGAGACCAAGGGCGAGGGTACTCTTTACGTGACGCTGGGAACGCACACGTTCCTCAAGGTAAAGGTTGAAGCCGTACCGCGTACCGAGGGACAGGTCGAGCAATAGGTGAACCATTGCGGTGGCATGGCCGATTGCTGGCACGCGAGGATTGGAATCAACTTTTTTGAAAACAACTCGCCTTTGGTGCGCGGGTTAACTCGCTACGTATGGGTGAAAAACTCAGATGCGCCCCTGGGCTAATCGCGTGAAGTTATATACTTTACCATGCTGTCCGAATTATGGTATACTTATTGCCAAACATGCGGTAAAATAGATGGCAGAAGAGGACGATCCAACAAAAAAGCACTCGATAGGTAGTGACATCACCGTGGAGCCCAAGCCGACATCCCATGGCGGCAGGCGCTTTGCGGCTGGCGACCTTATCCTAGGACGGTACAAAGTTGAATCCGAACTGGGGCAGGGAGGCATGGGCGTAGTCTACAAGTGCCTTGACAAAGTCGGCGGCGTCAAGGTCGCCGTCAAGGGGTTGCCGCCCGACGTCGCACACAACGAAGGGGAGATGGAGGAAATCCGGGCGAACTTCCAGCTTGTCTGCGACCTGCGCCATGAGAACATTGCGGGCGTCCGAACCTTGGAGAAGGACGCCTCAGGCGACTACTATCTTGTGATGGACCTTGCCCACGGCGAAGACCTCGGATCGTGGATGCGCAAGAACAAGGATGCCGACCTTAAGGCGAGGCTGTCAATCATTCGGCAGATAGCCTCCGCGCTCGACTATGCGCACAGGCGCAAGGTGATGCACCGCGACATCAAGCCTGGCAACATAATGGTTTCGTCCTCTGGACGAGTGCTGCTTCTCGACTTCGGCCTTGCCGCGCAGATCAGCACGAGCCTGAGCCGCACGAGCCGCATGGTTGTTTCGCAGAGCGGTACGCCCGCGTACAAGTCCCCTGAGCAGTGGCGCGGCAATCCGCAGGGTGCCGCTGCGGACCAATACGCACTTGCCGTGGTGGCCTATCGGCTTCTTTCCGGAAGGCTACCGTTTGACGGGGATAATGTTCTGATTCTCTGCCGGGCAGTGCTGGAGGAGCGCCCGCCCGCGATAAAGTACCTTCCCTCGCACATCAACAAGGCGCTCGCCAAGGCGCTCTCGAAAGACCCGCACGACCGCTTCCCGAACTGTACGGCGTTTTCCGACGCCCTAGAGGGCAAGTCAGCAGCGGGTGGTTTCTGGAGAACGGCCCTTGTCGTCCTGTTGGCCGTAGGCGCCATATTTGCGGCTTGCGATATGTGGTTGCATTTCGTGAAGGAAGCACCGCCGCCTGTTGACAATGAATACGTGCAGATGACAAATGCCCTTACCGTTGCGGTTTACAGGCGTAACCATGCGTATGAGGCTGTAGGGCCGTACATGGAATCTCCAAGAGGATTTGTCGCTAAGCTGGATTCCATCAAGAAGATCTGGAACGGGCGAACAGACGCTGACGGGAAAATGTCGAAGCATAGGGTGAAGGACGTCCTGGCGGTTGTGTCAAATGAAGTGGCTGTATTGGAAGATGCAGTTGCGTGGATGTCCCAGAATAAAGGGAAGCGTGATGTTGCCGTCAAAAAGGAAGGTGAGCTTGGAAATTTTTACACGAAAGTGAAGGAAATGAATCCCGGTTTGTTCCGCCCCACGGAGTTGGAGGATTTTGATAAGCGGATTAAGGATGCATCGATATCGATAGACGATGGGGCTTTTGACAAGGCCGTAGAAACGATTGACGAGGCGAGGCAAATCTTAGACGACATTCTCAAAGCAGCAAAGACGAAGGCCGACGAGGCTTGTTCTGTCGCCCAAAAAGAGCGGGACAAGGCCAAAGCCGCAGGAGTCGAGATTCATAACGATGACTATACGGCAGCTTGTCGCAGGATGGAAGAAGCAGAGGATTTGTATAAGAGAGAGAATTATGAGCAAGCGGAGACTAAATTCTATATGGCTGTGGAACAGTTCTCAAAATCATATAGACAAGTACCTACCAAAGGTGCTACAGCAACTAACGACACTGCTGCTGCCGCTGACCAGACGTTGCATGTGATACCGCCACCGCAGCCGCCTATCAAACAGGAACCATCCATTCAGCAGCCCGTCAAACAGAAACCATCCATTCAGCAGCCTGTCAAACAGAAACCATCCATTCAGCAGCCCACCATGCAGAAAACTGCCATCCAGCCGCCTGCCATGCAACAGCCCACCATTGAACAGAAAAAGGCGGATCAGGCTCGCTTGGAAGCTGTAGAAGCACAGAAGAAGGCCATAAACGCAGGAGTCAAAGATCAAAATGATGACTACCTAGCTGCGTGTAGAAGAATAGAAGAAGCAGAGGCTCTTTACAAGAAGGGAAAATTCAAGCAGGCTAGTTTTAAGTTCTACCAGGCGGTAAACCAGTTCTCGGCAACTTACGAATCTAAGGAGTGACGATTATGCAGATAAAAAATCCTTTGCGTGCAGGACTTGCACTGATTGCAATTTGGCTGGCAATGTCTGGTTGCTATACGATTCCTCCCCCTCAAACGCCAACGGTAAATTGGACGCATGAACTGGCCAAGCAGGTGCCAGTCTTGGGGAACTCCATTCTGGCAGCTCCGGTCGTCACGAACTCAAAGGAGCCGATTATGCTCAAGATCGGCGGCATGTTGGACAAGACGCGCTTCACGGTCGATACGGATCTTCTTATGAAGAAGATGCGAACACATCTCGTAAACAACGGTAACGGGCGCATAGTCGTGTTTAACAGCGATGCGGATGTGGACGAATTCTGCAGAGAGCGGAAGCGGAAGAAAATGCACGAGGCATTTAAGGATCAATTGAGGTATTTGGCTGGAAAAATTGTCAAGTCCGCTATGTTCAAGGGACGCAATGTACAGATTGCCGTGATGCCGCCCGATGTGTCCGCGCATCTGAAAGGAATCAATGCGGATGGCTTCGTCGCGCTTCTGCGGGATGAGATTGTGGCGTTAAGCAGCGGGAACATCACGTTCCTGCCCAGCGACAAGGCGGGCGACGCAAACTATCTCCTACGTGGAAACTTCACGGCAGTCAGCATGACGGACGAGGTGGCTAACGGCGGAAAGGAGCCGAATGCGGACATGAATCTGCGAATCATGTTCGTGGAGCCTTCGACTGGTGAATCCTGCTTTGAGGTGAGTCTTGCTGCTAGGAAGAAACTTTTTGACCCTTCCCTTGACGCCACTCTTATCCTCTCGGGCGAATTGAATGTCATTACGAGGGAGACGCCGAGCATGACGGAAGATTACGTTAGGATGGGCTTTAACGTAGTTGACCCGGACACTTCCATACATAAGTGGGAGGGCGCATGCGAGATTTCTGCCACGAATCTTAAATCGATTCTTTATCAATGAGAACAATTTGGAATATTGTAGGCGAGTTGACCGTAGTCCGTATCGCAACTTGCCTGCTATTCGCGTTGGTGGTGGGGTGCATCACCAATTCAGAAGTGATTGTTTCCGATGTGGAAATGGGCGAGGAGGCCAACGAGGGGGAAATGTCCGTCGCAGACCTCCTTGTCAATGGCAAGAACGCAGAAGCGGAGCAGCTGGCTAGAGTCTGCATCAAGGGAGGGAGGCATCCTTTCCCCTACGCGAACGAAGTAGTGAAGACAGGTGGGGGTGCCGGACTGCAGAAGCAGTATCGAAATTTCGAGCCGGCCTCCGATTCCGACATTACGATGCATCGCCTCAACCTTGCTTCCGTCCTTCTCCTTGAGGGGAAAAAGGACGAGGCGCACCGTGAACTGCAATGCGCGCGTGAAGAATTGGAGCTGATGTTCGATCCTGATTCCCAAGCTTTGAAGTTGATGCATGGCGAGCGGGAGAAGTACTTCAAGGGAGATGGTTATGAGCGTGCTACCCTGTATGCGTTCCTTGCCTTGTCGTTCATGGAAAAGGGGGATTTCGTCAAGACGCTGAAATGCGTCCAGTGTGGCATACTGGCCGATTCTGATGCGGAGAAGTTGGACTACCGCGCCGATTACGCACTTTTGCCGTACATCGGATACATCGCGGCATGTAGGGCGGGGGACAACTGGCGGCAGGAGGCGCGGAAATACGATGCGCTTGTCAAGGAACTTACGGGTTCTGCACCTTCTGAGAGAGCATTTCCGAATGCAATCTTAGTTGCCTGGATTGGCCGTGGTGCCGACCGCACGTTGGGCGGGGAATTTGAAGAGAAGCGCTTTGTCAGGAAGGGTTCCTCCCGGGGAAGTCTTGATTCGATTGTAATCCGTGCAGACGGAAAGGAATATCTTTCGCTACCGGGGTTGGCCGACCTCAACTTTCAGGCCACGACGCGTGGAAGGCGCGTGATGGACAATGTGCTGGATAGCAAGGCGACGGCCAAGCGCGGGTTGATAGCCTCTGCCAACGCCCTTTTGGCCGTTGGCGCTGGTTTCATCGAGGCGGGACTTGTCAGCGGCAGGGGCGAAGTTGCCATCGTTATGTGCTCAGTAGGCGGACTATTAGTGGGATTGGGATATCCTACGCACCTTTTCGGCATGGCCGTCAATTCGCGTGCAGATGATCGTTGCTGGCAGACTTTGCCAGGTCGGCTCGTCATGGTGCCGCTTTCGGTTCCCCGTCAACGGGTAAGTCTTGAGGTTCTGGGCTATCGTCGGTTGGACAATGTGTCGCGCAAGGAGGTAGTAGTCGATTTCGGCAGTACGGCCAATGACGGGATACCCGTCTGCCACATTTCGCTTCTTGCAGACCGGGGAGTGATCGAGTCGGCAGTAGAAGATGGCCTGACGAGAAAGGCGGAGCGTATTGCCGCTCGCACGAAAGACGGCAAATTCGACAAGATTGTGGAATTGACGACGGAGGACGACAAATGAGCCACATGTCGAAGGTCCTGTTTGCCGTTGCGTTGGCGGCTTGCGCCGCAGGATGTGCCAGCAAGAGTTACGTGAAAGGGAATGTCAGGGAAGGGATTCCCCAGTACCCGTCGGAACGGCAGGTGGCGGCCCCGAACGTGAATGCGGTCGTCTATCCAATTCCCGATGCTGGGGATTCGGAAAAGCGGAAGATGCTGGAGAGTGGGCGAAACATGCTTTTGGACGGCATGAAGGCTGCGGGATATGGGATTGTGTCGTGCAACTTTGCTGACGTGCGCTCTCGCAATGTGGGGGTCGTTGAGTTGGTGGATTGCCACAGCACGACGGAAAGGTCTTATGGCGACGTTGCCTCGCTTGTTACCGTTGTGGCGATATGTGTGCGCAAACCTGGCGTATTGGAAGATGGACGTATCACGTGTGGCAGGGTTCGTTCGTTCCAAGGCGTGTTCCGATACGAGTTGGGGAGAAAACCTCATGATTTTAGCCTTTCCGACGACGAACGGCTGGCGGGCATCAGAGGAGCCGTTGACAACATCATGAAGATCGCCCAGTTCAAGGAAGCCGTGGAGGAGTGCAATGGCGTAAAATGAATTTGCGTAGCCGTTCCGAGTGGGATGGTACGTTAAAACAAAACCAACAAAAAGGAAAATCAAATGAAGAAAGTATCGATGGCTCTTGCTATCCTGGCCTTGGCCGCAGGGTGCAAATCCGTGTACAAGAACGATGGTGGCGATGCCGACCTTCGTCCGACAATTGTCCGGGATGTTGCATACGAGAAGTATGATGTAAAGGCAACTCCGGTTGAGTCGGTGGATAATCGGGTTGGAATCTTCCCTCTCTTCTTCGGTGGCATTACGGTTGGCGGAATCGCAGGACATTTTGCTGACAACGTCGATCAGGGATTTGCCGTTCAGAAGACAACGCGCATCGCCAAGAACGGTGCATACGCCGCCGCATGTGAAGCTGCGCACTGCGATTCGCTTGTCGGTACGCGATATGTCGTTGAGTACACGAATTATTGGTTCTGGGACGAGGCCACCGTCAAAATCACGGGCTATCCGGCCAAGCTGACGGGCGTTGAGTTCCACAAGGCGAACCTCGACTGCTGCTGCGGCAAGAAGTAGGGGAATGTGTGGCGGCAGTTTCGCCACATAATACGAAAGGGGTGTCGCGTTCGGTACGCGACACCTCTTTTGGTGAATTTATAATGCCATCTTTCACTAAAAAATGGTAAACTATGCCTCGTCCATGAGACGAATAGGCGATATATTGAAAATTCCCGGACTCCCCTGGCTGCTGGCCGCAGGGGTGGCCTTGTGCGTCGCATACCTAGCCATCTGGCATGGTAGCCTGAACCAGGACGAAGGCTGGTACCTGTACTCCGCGCAGATGGTGCGCGCGGGGCGGTTGCCGTACCGCGACTTCTTCTTCACGCAGGGGCCTGCGCTGCCGTTCGTGTATTCTGTTCTGTCGGGCATCTGGGCCCCGGGTTCGTTGTTGTCCGGACTGCTGGGCGGGCGCGTGGTGACGTTTCTGCTCGGGCTCTTCGCGACGGCGTGCGCCGTTGGGCTCGTGCGTCGTCTCGTGCCGGAGGATAGGCGCGGCAAGGCGTCGCTCATCGTCTTTGCGCTTCTCGCCTGCAATGTATACCACGTCTATTTCACGACAATCCCGAAGACATACGCGCTTGGCAGCCTGTTCGTGCTGGCGGGTTTTCTCCTGATTTCCTATCGGTCGCCATTCGCGGTGTTCGCGGGAGGGCTGTCGCTCGCGTTCGCCACGGGTACGCGCATATCCCTGCTCCTCATCCTGCCCGTGGTCGGTTTTACGCTGCTCCTGAAGTTCCGCGAGTTCAGGTGGCGCTTCCTCTGGTTCGGACTCGGCGGCGCGCTTGGACTGTTCCTCACGTACGGTCTTTTCGCGCTCGATCCCGTCTCGCGCGCCTCTCTCCTCGCGGCGCAGAGTTACCACGCTGCGCGCGGAGGATTCGATCCTTTCTTTGCCATTGGCAGCGTTTCGCGTCTCGCGCGCGGATACGCGGCGTTGGGTATGGTGTTGTTCGGCGTCTTGATGACGCGCCGTCCCGCGCCGACGGAACCTCGGCTGCCGGTCGAGCAGTCGGCGATGCTGTGGATGATGGGACTTTCGTTCGCCGCCGTGTTTCTGCTCCAGTTGTCCGCGCCGTTCCCCTACGACGACTACCAGGTGCCGCTCATGGGCCTTCTCACGGTGCTGATCGCGTCCTGGTACTGCCGACGCGGCGGTGCGGCGTGGTTCGTCGTCTTGGCGGCGTGCCTCGTCTCGTTCACAGCGCCGCAGCTGCAGGAGTGGACCACCTACGCGCAGGACCGGTTCTGGAGCCAGAAGAAGGAGAAGTCAGAGCTCTCGAAGCTCCGCGAGATGGGCGGGATCGTCAACGCACTTGATCCGGATGGCACCGAGATTCTCACGCAGGATCTGTATCTTGCCGTTGAGACGGGCCGCACGGTGCCGCGTGGCCTGGAGATGGGGCCGTTCTCCTACTTCCCCGAAATCTCGACAGAGAAGGCTCGCGCAACGCACGTACTCAACCGCCAACTCATGGAGGAGCTTCTGGATTCGGCGCCGTGCCGTCTTGCGGCGTGTTCCGGCTACATGTTCGCGATTTCCGCGCCGAAGTGCGCCGAAACCCCGTTCGAGGAGCAGAGGACCCTCCTAAGGACGTTGAAGCGGCGCTATGACTTGGTGATTTCCGAGGACAACTTCGGACAGAACGCGACCACGCTGATGTTCCTCATGCGTCGCGAAGTATCAGGGGAGAGGACTGGAGACTGACATGGCGGTTCAACATGGCATGCCCGGCGAATGGGCGAAGGTGAGGGGTACGGTGCGTTCCCTGTGGCCACTGGGGATATGCCTCGTGTGCTTCGGCGCGTTTGCGGCGGCGACGGTGCTCGGGCAGCGTCTGGAGATATTCGGAGCGCTGTTCGCGGTGTCTGCCATCGCGGTGGCGTTCTGGTGGAGGCGCGGCGTGCTGCGCGTGGAGTCCTTCTTCAAGGGCGCCCGCGGCGAGGAGGCGATGGCCGGGATGCTTGCGAGGCTGTCGGACGACTGGCACATCTACCATGATTTCGTGGCCGGCAAGTACCACGTCGACCATGTACTGGTCGGGCCTGCCGGCGTCTTCGCCGTCGAGACGAAGAACTGGCGCGACCAGGTTGTGCTGGAGTCGGGCGAGCTGATCGCTGGAGGACACGTGCCCGACCATCCGCCAATCGCGCAAGCCACGGCGGAGGCGAAGGCCGTTGGAGCAGTACTTGTCCGCGCGGGTTGGACGGGCGAGGTCTTTCCGGTGGTGTGTTTCGCCTCCGGCACGTTCAAGGACGGCTTCGCGCAGTCTGGGAAGGTGCTTGTGGCGAACGCCGAGGCGTTCTTGAAGTGGCTGGTCGCACAGCCGTCAATGCACGCGCCAGGGGAGTGCGCACGCGTCGTCCAGCTGTTGGAGACGCGCGATTCGTGAAAAAATGAGGAAGAAGGTCTTATGAAGGCAAAAAAAATGAGATTCCTGCTTGCAGCCGTGTCGCTCTGCGGCGCGGCATGCGCGGAGACCGCGCCAACGCTCGACACCGTCGACGTCAAGCCGCTGCCCCACTACGGACGCATCGCGCGCAAGGTCATTGGCATCCTCAACCGGAAGCACATCCTCTCGCATCAGTTCGATGACGAGATGTCCCGCAAGGCGTGGTCGAACCTCGTCACGCAGTGCGACTACAGCCACAGCGTGTTCCTGCAGTCCGACCTCGACGCCTGGGCGCCGATGGAGACGCGCATCGACGATGCGCTGCGCGACGGAGACGTGTCGTTCGGCTACGAGGTGCACAGCGTGTTTGTGAAGCGCCTCGCCGAGCGTGTCGCGTTCGTCACGAACCTCCTAGAGTCGCAGGAGCTCGACTTCTCCGAGCAGGAGGAATACCTCTTCAAGCGCGACAAGGCGCCGTGGCCCAAGACGACCGCCGAGGCCGAGGAGATATGGCGCAAGCGCATCAAGAACGAGATGCTCGCACTCACGCTCGGGCGCGAGCTAGACGCCGAGGACGAGGCGAACGGCAAGAAGAAGAAAAAGGACAAGGAGAAGAAATCCGCCGAGGGCGGTGCTTCCACGAACGACGTCGCCGAGGCTGCCGAGCCAGAGAAGCCGCCGAAGCAGGTGCTACTCGAGAAGTATCGCCACTACCTGCAGATGATCCTCACGGAGGCGGACGAGGAGAGCGTGCTACAGCGTTACCTCATTGCCGTAACGATGGCCTACGACCCGCACTCCGCGTATATGTCGCCGCTGCGCAAGGAGGACTTCGACATGGAGATGAACCTCGCGCTCTTCGGCGTCGGCGCAGTGCTCTCTCAGTCTATGGACGACGGCGCGCTTGAAATCAAGGAGATCATGAAGGGCGGCCCGCTCGCCCGCGAAGGCAGCATCAAGGTTGGGCACAAAATCGTCGGCGTGGGGCAGGGCAATGATCCAGTGGAGGACATCACTTGGAAACCCATGCGCAAGACCATCAGGAAGATCCGCGGGCCGAAGGACACGCGCGTGGTGCTGGAGGTCACGGACAAGAACGGCGGTTCGCGTCGTCGCGTGGCGCTTATCCGCGACGAGATCAAGCTGGAGGACCAGGCCGCCACGGGCCGCGTGGAGCGCGTGACGCTCAACGGCGTGGAGCGTACGCTCGGCTATGTGAAGTTGCCGGGCTTCTACGGCACGATGGACAAGAAGCCGAGTGACCCGCAGTACCGGTCCTGCTCGCTCGACGTGGCGAAGTGGGTGTCGAAGTTCAACACGCAGGGAGTCGAGGGCCTCGTGCTCGACCTTCGTGGCAACGGCGGCGGTTCACTGAAGGAGGCCGTCCTGCTCACCGCCCTTTTCGTACGTCCCAACCCCGGTCCGTGCCCCGTGGTGCTGATCCGCGAGAAGTACAACGTCTACCCGCTCAATACGTTCCCGGACATACCCACGTTCGCGTGGCGCAAGCCGCTCATCGTGCTGATTGACCGCTTCTCCGCATCCGCCTCTGAAATCGTCGCCGGCGCCCTGCAGGATACGGGCCGCGCAATCGTGGTCGGAGACCACCGTTCGCACGGCAAGGGCACGGTCCAGACCGTCATGGAACTCGGGGGCAGCCCCGACACTCCGAACGGTTCCGTCAAGATCACCACCGCACGCTTCTACCGCATCAACGGGTCCTCGACGCAGGTGAAGGGAGTGGAGAGCGACATCCGCCTGCCGTCTTCCCTGGACGAGCGTACGGACATCGGCGAGAACAACCTGCCGAACGCCCTGCCTTGGACTATGATCGAGCCGCTCCAGTACGAGCAGATATGGAATATGTCCAGTTACGTTCCGCAGCTCAAGGCGCTCTCCGATGCCCGTTTGAAGGACTCCTCCGAGTATGCGCACCGTCTGGAGGTCGTGAAGCTCTGCCGAGAGGCGTCCGAACGCCGCACTGTGTCGCTTGAGCGCGCGGCCCGCCGCAAGATGATGCGCAAAGACCGCGATGTGTTTACAGCGGCGGACGAACTGGACGAGCTGGGCGATGACGAGGATGAGGAAATGCCAGAAACGAAGAAGAAAGAGGAGAAGAAGAACGACTTCGTCCTCAAGGAATCGTTCAACATCCTATCCGATCTCGTGCGTCTCACCGACGGGGCGGAAGCTCCCGACGTGCAGGTGCGTCCGCGCAACCTTCCGCCGTGGCTCCGTGCGCTTGGAGGCGACTACTGATGAAGAAGGTCGCCTTCACAAAGATGCACGGCGCCGGCAACGACTTCGTGCTGATCGACGACCGCGCGGGGACCTTCCCCGTTCATGACCACATTCTGCTCGCAATGCTCGCCACCCCCCGCACGGGTATCGCCTGCGAGGGAGTTATTCTGCTCCAGAAATCTTCAGTGGCCGATTTCCGCATGGTTTTCTTCAACCCTGACGGCACGGAGGCCGACCTCTGCGGAAACGGCGCTCGCTGCGTTGCTGCGTTCGCGCGCGAGATCGGCGCGGTGACATCGCCCGCGATGACATTCGAGACGCGCGCGGGTCTCGTGGACGCCGAGGTGTCCGCAAACGGCGCCGTGAAGGTGTGGATGCCGGAGCCGAAGAACCGCCGCTACGGTCTGCAGGTGAAGGTGGGCGACCAGTTTGTTGCAGGCGACTACGTGGTGACGGGCGTGCCGCACTTCATCGTGCCATGCGAGAGCGTCGCCTCAGTCGACGTTGAGGGGCTTGGCCGCGCGTTGCGTCTTTCGGACGCCTTTGCGCCGGACGGCGCAAACATAGATTTCGTCCAGTTCATTCCCGCGCACAAGGCGCTCATCCGCACCTACGAGCGCGGAGTGGAAGCGGAAAGCGGGGCGTGCGGCACGGGCGCTGTTGCGACGGCCGTCGTGGCGGTAGAGACGAAGAAGATGTCGCTGCCTGTCCATATACGCACGGCACAGGGCTACACGCTCACCGTGGACGGCGACTGGCGGCACGCCAAGACGACGGGGTTTACTCTCACGGGGCCCGTCAAGAAGGTATTTGAAGGTGTCGTCGACCTCGACAGTTTCGACACCAGCAACGAAATGGAGTGAAAAAGATGGCAGAGTTGATTGTGGCGCTAGACGTGCAGACGCGCGCGGAGGCCGAGGCAAAGGTGAAGCTTCTCGGCGATTCGGTTGGTTTCTACAAAATCGGACTGGAGCTGTTCACGGCCGAAGGCCCTGACGTGGTGAAGGCCGTGAAGGACTTCGGCAAGAAGGTGTTCCTGGACCTCAAGTTCCACGACATCCCGCGCACCGTCGAGCGCGCCGTGCTGAGCGGCGGCAAGCTCGGCGTCGATCTCATGACGATCCACTCAGTGGGCGGGAAGGCGATGATCAAGGCGGCTGCGGACGCCGCGGCCACGTTCGGCGCGGCCGGGCCGAAGATCCTCGCCGTGACCGTGCTCACGTCGCTTGACCAGTCCGACCTCGCGGACGTCGGTATCGTCGGTCGCACGCCGGCCGACCAGGTGCTCGCTATGGCGCAGTTCGCAACGGCGAACGGCGCGCACGGACTCGTCTGCAGCCCGAAGGAAGTGGGTACGCTTTCGCGTCTCCTGCCCGCAGGAACGCTGTTCATCACGCCGGGCGTGCGTCCCGCCGGCGCAGCCGTGGGCGACCAGAAGCGCGTGGCAACGCCGTCCGACGCGGTGCGCGACGGTGCCACCCACCTCGTGGTGGGCCGTCCGATCCTCGCAGCGGAAGCCCCCGCCGCCGCCGCTCGTGCCATCCGTGCGGAAATGGATGCAGTAAAGTGACGGCATGGCGGATTGCCGTTAGCGTGCTGGCGTGCGTGCTTGCAGCCGCGTTGCCGTGGGCGCTGCGCCTCTGGCGGGAACGCCGATGGGGCCTGCCAGCACGCATAACGGTCGATCCCGACAATCCATCCGCCGAAGCTCTTGCCGACTACTTCGCCACTGTCGCTCGGCGGCTCGACGAACGACCCGAGCGCATGCGCCTCGTCATCGACGGCCGCACAACTGCGCACCGCGCGCTGACGCTGGATTTCCAGCCCGATGGGCGTATGTGCGCGTGCGTGGAAGGAGATGCGTCGGTACGCTTCAGCCTGCGCCACCGCTGGATACCCGACCATCCCGTGCCGCTGGATTTGCGTTCATGCCGACTCTTGATCGAGCCAGCGGACGCCAACCGCTTCCGAGTGATGGACAGCGTGCCTTTCTGCGTGCCTGGGACAGTCTATGCGCTCTGCGCACTAGTTGCAACGGCAGGGGTGGTTTTTTTCTCGCCGGAATGCCTGGCAATTGCCATCGGCCTTGCGGTAGGGTGTCTCACATCCCGCACAATACGATGATTTCGTGAAAGGACAATCATTCATGGTGCAGACCGAAAATGACAGGAGCGTTTGAAATGGCGCACGGCGGAATGGTACGGAATCCAGTTGCGCTCGTGATGCGGGCGTTTCGGGCGGACATGCTTGCAGGAGGTGCGCTGCGGGGCTTTGCCTTTGGTGCGGCCGTGGCGGCGGGCGGACTTCTCGCCGCGCGTGCGTTCCTCTCGCCGTTGCCGCCGGTCGCGTTCGCGGTTTTTGCAGTGGTGCCGGTTTGCGTTTTGGTGTGTGCGCTGCGCTCGCTCGCCCGTGCGCCGTCTGTCGCGAAATGCCTCGCGCTCGTGGAGGATGCGTCGCACGCGGGCGGACTCATCCTCGCCAAGGACGTTCCCGGCGCCGAAAACTGGCCGAGCCCCGTTTCCGTCACGCCGCCAATTCCGATCACGTGGCGTCGTTCGGTTCCGGCTGCCATCGTCTCGCTCGTCTCGCTTGTCGCCGTTGCGTCCGCGCCGGACGACTGGTTCGCCGCCGGCGTGCAACAGCCGCCTGCACCCGCCTTTCCCGACGTGACGACCGAAATCAAGAACGAACTCGCCGAACTCGAGGAGGCGAAGTCCCTTGACGCAGAGGACATCAAGGCCCTTCAGGAAGAACTGGCCCGCATCGAGAAAGAGGCCGATCCCGCATCGCCCGGCGAAACGCTCGACGCCGTGGACGCGGTGCGCGAGAAGCTGGACGCTCTTCTTGACATCGACGCACAGGCGGCAAAGCGAATCCTTCCGAAGGATACGTCATTTTCCACGCTCGCCACGAAGTCAGACGCCGCAGAACAGCTCAAGAAGATGCTCGACGAGTCGTACGAGGGCAGATGCCCTTATTGCTGCGCGAAACTTGGCGACGGCGAAGGCGAGTGCAACGGTGAGTGCTGTGCCGAGAAAGGACATGCCGAAGAAGGCGAGGGTAAGCCCGGCAGCGGCGGCATATCGCGCGGGATGGACGATGCGGCGATGAACTACGGCAATGAAGCCCAGCTGGGCGCGTCCAAGCTCAAGGACCTTGCGGAGAAGACCGAACTATCCGGCAAGCCGTCCGAAACGAAAGTGGGCGAGTCGATTTCCGAAGAAGACCCCGCCAAGCACGGAATCCATTCCGTCTCCGGCGCAAGACGCGCGATCGGCGGACGCAATCGTGGAACCTCGGCGAACCAGCTTGTGTTGCCGCGTCACCGCGGCACGGTGAAAAGATTTTTCGACATAGAAAGGAAAACGCCATGACGCTTCTCAGTCCAGACGACGTCGCGCCCGTGAAACGCGATCTCGACGCCACCCTTGCCGCGCTCGACCGCATGCTCCTCGGTCGGCCAGAGCTCCACCGTCTTGTGCTCGCCGGGATCCTCGCGCGCGGGCATATACTTCTGGAAGGGCTCCCCGGACTCGGCAAGACCGCGCTCATCCGCGCCCTCGCGCAGATACTCGACCTCGACTTCAAGCGCGTGCAGTTCACTCCCGACCTGATGCCGTCCGACATCCTCGGCTCGCACATCCTCGAGACCGGCCCTGACGGCAACCGCGCGATGGTGTTCAAGCCGGGGCCGGTGTTCTGTAACCTCCTTCTTGCGGACGAAATCAACCGCGCTTCGCCGAAGACGCAATCCGCCATGCTCGAGACGATGCAGGAGCGTACCGTCACGCTGATGGGCGTGACGCGTCCGCTTCCCAAGCCGTTCTTCGTGCTTGCAAGCCAGAACCCGATCGAACTTGAAGGAACGTATCCGCTTCCCGAGGCGCAGACCGACCGCTTCATCTTCAAGCTGCACGTCGCGCCGCCAGACGCCGCCACGCTCACCGCGATCATCACCACCCGTTCGCACGGCGACATGCCCGAAAGCGGATTCACGCTCGGCCGGGAGGCGCTTGAACGCGCGCTCGACACGGTGGGGAAGGTGCTTCTCCCGGAGGCGGTGGCAAACTGGATAGGACGGCTCGTCGCGGCCACTCACTCCGCGAAGTACGTCACCTGCGGGGCCTCTCCGCGCGCCGCAATCGCGATGGCGGAATCGGCGCGCGCGCTGGCGTTGATGGATGGACGCCCCTCGGTGGGATTCGACGACGTGCGCAAGGTCGCGTTCCCCGTGCTGAACCACAGGCTCATCCTCGACTACCGCGCCAAGCTGGACGGCGTCGATGCGCGCAGCGTGGTGGATGGCGTGCTGGAGTCCACTCCCGTTGCCGAATGATGCAAGGAGGATATTTCCGATGAAGCTCTCGAAAATGCTGCAAATTGCAGTGATGCTGTCCTTGTCGGTCCTGAACGCAGCGGCATTATCGCTCACCACGGATCCGGATCCTGACTCTTACGAGCCAACGGTCATGCCCACGTTGCAGTGGAAGGAAATCACGTTCGGCGAGCGTGACATACAAAACATCGAGGTATCCTACACCTATTGCAATGCCGTTAGAATACACCACGGAACTCCGGGCGTTACGTTCAGGTTCAAGAACAACGCCGCTCGCGAACGCAGCTTCATTGTGAAGGCAATTACTGGGCGTTCGGCTTTGGTGGGCAAGAATTTCTCAATCCAGCCTGGCGCAACGGTTGAGTTTACGCTTTTTCTGCCGCTCGCCCTTGAACAGGGATATCGTTTCGGCACATATAATCTTTCAATATTCGAGACCACTCCTGGCGCGAGGGCTGACCGTAACATGCAAAGTGCCTCGTTCTCAATGGGACATTTTGCGCCCGGTTCCAACGACGTGCCTATCTTCCTGCTATCGGCTGGCATCTCTTCAAAGAAACTTTGGGACGGTCTCACAAAAGCCATGAACGAGAGAAAATACTTGCAAAGGCATACTGAAGAATCTTCGCACAGATACCACAGGGCCAAAGGCAAGGGCAGGGGAAGCCCATACCGTTTCGATGCCAGGCAATTCAGATTCCCCGCAGAGAAGTGGCCCGTTGACTGGCGCATCTATTCGACCTACGACAGCATTTTCATCACGGCGAACGAATACGCATCACTCGGAACCGACGCGAAGTCGGCGCTTGATACGTACCGCACACTTGGCGGCGCGGTGTTTGTGACAAAGGGCAACGACGGATTTGCGGACGTACAGGAGGCCGCAGCTGCGCTCAAGCCGATTGATGAATCCTGCGATATTCTCTCCGGCGACATTCAAATGAATTATGGTTCAGACTCTGCGCTGCTTGGGGATCTGAAGCGTATCCCAATGGAGGCGAAGGCGACCGTTCCCGTGAAAACGCTTCTCTTGGTGTTGGCGCTGTTCGCCTGCATAATCGTCCCTGTCGCGGTGCTGCGCAGCGTCAAGCGCAACACGAGAATCAGGCTTTTGGCGATCCTCCCCGGCGCGGCTGCTGTATTCGCCCTGGTGGTGGCGGTTTCCGCGTATGCATTTTTCGGCACAACGCCGACCGTGCGGCTCCAGTCGGTGACGGTTCTCGACCAGACAACGAAAAAGGCGGTTACGCTTGGACAGTTCTGCGTGTTCTCGCCTGTTTCTCTGGACGGGCAGATCGCGTTTCCGTCGGACACGTCCTTCGCGAGAAGGCACGTACGAGCCAAAAATGACGATGATGAGTTGGTGACGGTGGATTCGGCGGACGAGCAACGGCTCGTGGATGGCTGGGTAAAACCGCTGGTGTCCGCGTTCTTCGACTTCTCGCGCGCATGCGAAAGACCGGAGCGCCTTGACTTCCGCGTGTCTCCTAACGGGGATGTCTCGGTGGTTAACCTTCTCGGCGCGAAGGTCAAGTCGGGACACGCCAACGTGGGAGGAGCGCTGTGGGCGTTTCATGACGTCGAACCCGGCGCGACGGCGAAGGCAGAGAAACTCGGAGGGGCGGGTGCCCCGCGCCCGCCGGTTCCTCCCAGAGAGAGGTACCCGTTCTACGACGAGCAGACGACCTACGGGCGCAACTGGGAGGAGAACTTGAAGTTCGTGGCGGAGTCGTGCAAGAAGGTTTCGCCGGGCGAGTACGTGGTGGAAGTCGAGGGTTCGCCGTTCTTCCCCAATCCGCTCCAGCGCAAGAAGTCGAACATGTCGGCCGCAGGCCTCGTGTTCGGGAAGTTCAAGGAGGTGGCCGAATGAAGGTTGAAGTGACCAACCTCGTGAAGACGTTCGACAGGGGCTTCCGTGCGGTGGACGGACTGTCGTTCTCGTTCTCGTCCGGAGAGGTGATCGGATTCGTCGGACCCAACGGCGCAGGCAAGACCACCACCATGCGCATCATGTCCACGCTCGACACGCCGGATTCCGGCGACATCACGCTGGACGGCGTCTCCGTGCTGGACCACCCCGAACAGGCGCATCGTCTTATCGGCTTCATGCCGGACGACCTCCCCAGCCGGACCGACACGACCGTTGACGAGTACCTCGACTTCTTCGCGCGCGCCTACGGGCTTCGCGGCGCGGCGATACGCAAGGCGGTGGAGGGCGTGGAGGAATTCACCGGCCTCACCGAATTCCGCGACCGCACGCTCCACGCACTCTCAAAGGGAATGAAGCAGCGCGTCTCGCTCGCCCGCGCCCTCGTACACGACCCGGCAGTGCTCATCATGGACGAGCCCGCGAACGGACTCGACCCGCGCGCCCGCATTGAGCTGCGCGAGCTCGTGAAGGCGCTGGGAGAAAACGGGAAGGCGATCTTGATTTCCTCGCACATCCTTTCCGAACTGGAGGAGATGTGTACCTCTTCTGTGATCATCGAAAGGGGCAGGCGTCTCAACGCCGAAGCGGCGGTGAGCGCGGAAACCTGGATCAAGCTGCGCTTCCTGCCGGACGTCAACGAAACGGCGCTGCCCATCCTCCTTGAAACGCCCGGCGTCATCGCGGCGGAGAGCAGCGGAAACGGATGGCGCGTGAAGACCGCCTCCGGCGACGAGGCGGCCGCTGCGCTTGCCGAAAAGCTTTTCGCAAGGAAACTCGTGCCCATTCTCTTCGAACCCGAGGTCGGGAAGCTCGAGGACATCTTCATGCACGTGACGAAAGGAAACCTCGCATGAAACTTCAATTTCGCATAAACCCCGTCACGCTCAAGGAACTGCGCCAGCTCGTGCGTTCCCGCCTCATTCTCTGGGGCATGGCGGTGCTTCCAATCGTGCTTCTCGTGACGACGGCGATCGTGCTGTCGTCGGAGATGCACGACATGTCGCCCATGGAGGTGACTTACGGAAAGGGGCTTGGAGGGGGCCCGCTTATCGCGGTGGCGGTGATCACCGGCATCGTCACGTGCGGACTGATACCGCTCTTCACGTCCATAAAAACCGCAATTGAGACGAGCAAGACAAGCCTCGGGTTGGAGTTCACCACCGCCCTCACTTCCGCGCAGATCGCCACTGGCAAGATTACGGCGGCGGCGATCATATCCGCGATTGCGGTGGCGCTCGCGATGCCGTTCTTCGTGCTGTCGTACCTGATGCGCGGCGTCGAGCTTGTCTCAACCGTCGTCGTTCCGCTCGAACTGTTCGTCGCCGGCATTGTGATGTCCTCGCTCGGGTTGCTTCCAGCCTGCTCGCGGCGTTCTATTGCGATGAAGATCATTCTTCTCGTGGCGCTGTACACGGTCCTGCCCATATTTGCGACGAGCTTGAGTGCCTTTATGACCTTCAGAAGTTGGCATTCTGGCGGCACGTCGTCCTCATGGTCGTATGCCGGCATGTTCTTCGCGTTTGTCGTTCCGCTGTTCATGATCGCCTACTGCCGCGCGCAGGCGGCGGCTGAACTCGCCCCGCCGCACACCGACTTCGCGCGGACTCTCCGCATCACTCAGATCGTCATGTTCGCTGTGGGCTACCCCCTGATATTCGCGGACGAAGACCCTTGTGCCTTATGGAGCGTAATGTGGACGTGGATTGCCGGAATGATAGCCCTTGGCGCGGCGTCGCGTCCGCTGCCCCTCACGCGCGGCGCGGTGATCCATGCGCCGCGTTCGTGGATCCTCCGCGTCCTCGCCTTCCCGTTTGCCACGGGAAGCATGCCGTCAATGTTTTTCGCGTTTCTGCTTGCCATGGCGTCGACCTCCATGCTCGTGCTGATTACCGGCAGCACGCTTCATTTTAACGATACAAGGCGCATCATCGTCTTGATATGCGAATGCTTCGCCCTCGTCGCGATTGCAGGTTCGATCGCGCGGGTCATTCTCGATACCCGCCCCCGCCTTGCGAAATCCTTGGGCAAGATCGCCGCGGCGTATTTCGCCATCATCAACGGACTCCAACTTCTGACTGAACTTGACGTGATGGACCGGGATACGCTGTGGCCGTTCCCGTGCTGTATCGAAGGCGTCCGCCGAATTCCCAACGGACACCTTGTGATCGCAATCGTGATGGGCTTCGCCGCGATTTGTTTCGTGATGGTGGCGACAAGAGAGGACTTCAAGAGATTCCGCAAGCCATGACGGAAGCAGAGCAACAGGGACTTGCCGACGGACGCGCACTGCGCTTCCTGATCCCCCGGCGCGCGCTGCGCGGCGGGCCGGGTTCCGTCGCCGCACCGCGCGCAGGCGAGTCGCTGGAGTTCCAGGACTACCGCGACTACGCTCCCGGCGACGACCTCCGCAACCTCGACTGGAACGTTCTCGCCCGCTCCGACCGCGAGGTGGTGAAGGTACACCGCGAGGAGGTGGCGCCCGTCATCGAGATGTTCCGAGATGCGTCCGCGTCGATGGACGTGCCGCCCGCCAAGCGCGAAACCTCGGACTATATCTTCGGACTTATCACCGCCGCTGCTACGGGATGCCGCGTCGTCGAACGTGAGGAGCCGCGCACGCCGCGTTCAGTCCGCATCGTAATCTCAGACCTGATGACCGACCTCGACCCCGAACGCGAACTCGCCCGACTCTCGCATCTTGCCGCGTCCGTGATCGTGATACGCGTTCTTTCCCGTTCGGAAATCTCGCCGGAAACAGGCGGCTCGGGCGAACTTGTGGACAGCGAGACAGGCGAAAGGCGCGAGCTTGCCCTCAACGACGAGACGGTCTCCGCCTATCTCAAGGCGCTTGAGTCGCACACCGCCCGCTGGCGCGCTGCCGCACGTCGTTTCAACGCCGCGTTCATCGACCTCGCCGCCGAATCGCCCCGTGCCGACGTGGTGCGCGAACTCGCCGCCGCTGGAATCGTGGAGGGCCGCCGATGATTCTCGCAACGCCTCTCGCCGCCGCAGGATTCGCCACCGCCGCCGTGCTGACAGCGGTGTACTGCTTCCGCCGCCGTAGTCCGCCGAAGTCTGTGGGATCGCTGCTCCTTTGGCCCAAGCCGTCCGCATCGCTTTCCGCCGCGCGTCGTCGCGACCGCCTTCGCACGCCGCCGAGTTTCTGGCTTGAGCTCTTCACGCTCGTGGCGCTCGTGTGCGCCGCGCTCACGCCGCTCACATGGCGTAGCTCGTCTGGATCGCTCGCCGTGATTCTCGACACGTCGCCGTCGATGTCCGCTGGCGACGCGGGGAAGAAGGCCGCCGAATTCCTTGAGCGCGAGAAGAAGCGCGGCGCGAAGGACGCCATCCGCGTGCGCACGGCGAAGGACGCGCGCGCCCTTGAACGCGAAATCGCCTCGGCGCGCGCGATACAGCTTCCCGGCGACGAGATACTCGTGCTCACCGACCGTCCACCGGAAAGCGAATTGCCCGCCGCCGGAATCAGGTGGGAGGCGTTCGGCGTGCCTGCGTCCAACTGCGCCATCACGGCAGTGCGAAGACGCCGCCGCGACCCCGCGCACGATTCCGTGTTCATCGAAGTGCGTCGTTTCGGGGAGGGACCGGATTCGTGCGTTCTTGAGATTGAGGGCGTGGGCAAATCGACTCTCAAGTTTGACGCGGAAGGGCGTGCGCTCTTCTCCGGAACCGTCAAGGCCAATCTGCCATCGATCAAGGCGTCCATTCCGCACGACGCCCTTGACGCCGACAACGAGGTACATCTCGCACCGCCCGACGTTCCGTCCGTCTCGGTCGCGCTCGACTTCGCGGACAAAGAGCTTTCGTCTCTCGTGAAACGCGCGCTCGACGCCACGGGTTACGTACGTGAGTACGCGACGGGTGACGAGACGGCGGATCTTGTTGTTGCGGATCGCGGCGGCGGTCGCGGGGCGACCGCCCTACCGGCGTATCGTTTTGAGTTTCTGAATTCTGGCACAAATTATGTGAGAGGGCCGGTGTGGTCGGAACCGGGTGAACGGATTCTTGAGGGCGTGTCGCTCGACGGCATGGCGTATGCGCTTGCCGACGCCGAACCAGAAGGAGTGGCCGTGGCAACCATCGCCCGGCGGCCGCTTGTCGCCGTCGGCACGAATGTCTGCACGGTTGCGTTCTCCAACCCGCGTCTCGCGTTCTTCCGTTCGCCCGCTTTCCCGGTGCTCGTGCAGAACGTCGCGGCGGCGGCATCGGAGGCGGCGCGTGGCGGTGCGAAGAAGGTTCAGGATGAAGCGACGTCGGATGTCCTTGACGTCGGCGAATCGGATCTCACGCGCTGCGGTTCCGGCAGTTTCGGTGCACCAGCTGCGACACCTGAGAACGTCCTGCGCACAAGTTCCGCCGCGTGGATTCCCGCCCTTGCGGCGATCGCCGCGCTGTTGCTTCACTTCTGTCTCTACAGGAAAAAGGCCGCGCTCGTGGCGGCGGCGTTCGCGGTGCTGGCGATGGCCAGGCCCGTCTTCCCCATGAAGGAACGGTGTGGGACGTTAGTGGTGGTGGCCGACAGGTCTCTTTCGATGGGCGACGCCGCGCTGAAGGAACAGGAGAAGATCATCCGCTCGCTCGCGTCGAAGCGTCCTGCCGCCGCCGAGCTTGCCGTCGTCTCGTTCGGACGCGGTGCCGCCGTGGAGCAACAGCCGTCCAAAGAGGGTTTTGAAGGATTTATCCAGACCATTGGCCGCGACGGTTCCGACCTTCCGGGCGCGCTTGCCAAGGCGGAGGCGCTTGGACGCGACGGGGCGCGCCATTCACGCGTTCTCGTGATGTCCGACGGGCTCACCGACAACGACGGCGAGGCTGCATGTGCGTTGCCGGTGGACACCATGCTCCAGACGCGTCCCTTTGCGCACGACCTCGCCGTGTCGCGCATCGACGCGTCTCCTTCCGTTGCGCCCGGGGGATTCGTTTGCGCGACGGCGTGGATCTACGCGCCCGAGACGTCCACCAACAGCTATGCCCTCGTGTGCGGCACGAACGTGGTGGCGCGCGGGGCGATGGTGTTCCGCGAAGGGCTTACGCCGCTCGTGTTCCGCGACCGCGCGGAGAAGCCCGGCATCAGACGCTACACGCTCGCCGTCTCGCCGTCGGGGGAGGATCCGTGTCCGGAGAACAACCGCGCGACGTTCATCGTGGAGACGCGCGGTGGGCGTCCGCTCCTCTGGCTTTATGACGGCGTGGGATCTCCGGCCGCGTCGGTTGCGCGTGCGGCGGGCGTGAACGTGGAGGAGCGAAACGCCGCCGAGTTCGAGTGCAGCGTGGAGGCGCTTGCGGGGTATGGCGGCGTGGTCCTCGAAAATGTCCCCGCGAAGCATTTCCAGCCAGCCGCGATGAGGTCGCTTGCGACATTCGTGCAGGAACTCGGAAGGGGGCTTGCGCTCACCGGAGGCGACAAGGCGTTCGGTCCGGGCGGATGGTACCGCACGGCCGTGGAGGATGTTCTGCCCGTGTCGCTCGAACTGCGTCAGGAGCATCGCAAGCAGACGGTGGCGATGGCGATCGTGATGGACCGTTCGGGGTCGATGGCGTGCGGGGCCGGAAGCGGCGGACGCACGAAGATGGACATGGCGAACCTTGGCGCCGCGAGCGCGATTGACATGCTGGGACCGATGGACCAGGTGTCGGTGATCGCGGTGGACTCCGCTCCGCACATGGTGTTGCCGCTCCAGTACGCCTCGGACGCAAAGTCGAAACGCGGCCGCGTGCTGTCCATTCGCTCCGAGGGCGGCGGCATATTCGTGAAGGAAGGACTCATGGCCGGCATACGCGAACTGGCGAAGGCGAATGTACCGTCAAAGCACATCATCCTCTTCGCGGACGCCGCCGATGCGGAGGAAGCCGGCGATTACGAGAACTATTTGTCCAAGGCGCTCGCAACCGGGATAACCGTGAGCGTGATTGCGCTGGGAACGCAGCGCGACTACGACGCCAAGCTGCTCAAGCTCATCGCCGAGGCGGGGCACGGAGAGTGCTATTTTGAGGACAACGCAGCGGAAATCCCGCGCATCTTCCAGCAGGACACCTATCTCGTCTGCAAGGCGACGATGGAGACGAACCCCGCGCCCGTCAAGGTTGTTTCGTCGCTCAGGCAGGTGTCGGACGCCGCTGTTCCGGGCAAACTCGTCGTGGGCGGCTACAACGTCACGTACCGCAGAGAGGGGAGCGACGTGGCCATGTTCGCGCTTCCGGCGAACGACGATCCCGCGCCGCTGCTTGCGTTCAGGCAAGCGGGGCTTGGACGCACGCTCGCGTTCACGGGAGAACTGTCGGGACAGTACTCCGCACCGCTCATGACATCCGAATACGGCGCAGAACTCACGGCGGCGATCGCGCGCTGGACGCTCGGTGAAGACGGCGCATCGGCGTCGGGCTTCTACTTCGAGCGCAGGGCGGTGTCCGGGGGAATGCGCGTCACGGCGGTTGCGGAAAGCGACAATCCGCTCGCCGCGCTTTCGAACGCCGGTCTGCCGCTCGTGACGATCATCCAGCGCGAAGGGTCGGGTCCCGAAAAGGTACAGGGCGCGCTCAAGTGGGACGACGCCGAGACGCTTTCCGCGTTCGTGCCTCTCTCGGGCGGCGAGACGGCGTTCCCCATCGTGATGCTGCCGTCCGGAAAACCCTTTGCGCTTCCGCCGGTGTGTCTGCCGTATCCGGGCGAATACAGTCGAGCAACGGATCCCCGCGCCGGGCAGCGGAATCTCGCGCGGCTTTCGGAGTCCACGGGCGGGCGTTCGCTCACCACGGCGGATACGGTGTGGGACGCGCTTCCGCCGTTCCGCCACGCGGTGCAGCTTGCTCCGGTGATCTACATCATCGCTGCGCTCATCCTCCTTGCGTCAGTCGCCGCCGCGCGTTTGGGGTGGAAACTCCCCGTGCTCAGGCTGCCATCGTTGCCGAAGAAGCCGAAGAAACCGGATAATCCGGAAATTCCGGAATCTCCGGAACCTCCGGAAAATCCGGAACCTCAGGAAAGCGCCACCGCCGCTGCCTTCGCCGCCGTCCGCCGCCGCACCCGCCGATAATTACCTGCCCAGCAGATAACGCGTCAGGGCTTCTGCGTAGAGGTTCATCGACGAGATTGAGCCGCGTTCCCTTGATGCGTGTGGTTCGCATCCGTCTGCGGTGAAGATCACGATCGGCAGGCCGAGGTGGACGTAGTATGTCGCGTCGGTTGCGGCGCTCATGCGTCCGAGGCGCAGGTTGGGGATGTTGGTACGGAGGGAGTTGTAGAGGGCGGCGATTTCCGGGTCGTCCTCACGGTTCGTCACGGGAAGGCGGTGGGGCTTCTTCGGCGCCTGTACCTCGCAGCCGGTCGTGCGGCGCAGGCAGTCGCAGATGAGCCGGTAGTCGCCCATGGAAGTGAAGCGACACGAGAGCGTCATGGAGGCGTCATCTGGTACGACGTTCGACGTTTCTCCGCCCGTGAGGATAGTGGGCGAGGCAATGGTGCGCCAGGTACCGATGCCGGGAGCCTCGGCCTCCCACACCGATTTGAACACGGCGTATCCTTCGCACAGTTTCGAGATCGGGTTGTCGAGTGCCCACGGGCGCGAGGAGTGTCCGCCCTTGCCATGCGCCACGAGCCGTATGATGGCGTGTCCCTTTTCGCCGACGAAGAGCTGTCCCGGTTCCTCCCCCGCCGAATCGCCCACCAGCACCATCTTCTTCGGCACGTAGTCGCGGTCGATCATCATCTTCGGCGTGGGTGTTCCGATCTTGCCGCCTTCCTCGTCCGTCGCGATCATCGCACCGACTGATGCCTTTCCGACGAGGTTGGCGAGCACCTGCGCGATGACGGCGACGTTGCCTTTCGTGTCGCACGCGCCGCGTGCATACACCCAGTCGCCCTCCGTTCGCGGGATGAACATCGCGTCATCCGCCGGCACTACGTCGACGTGCGACACGAACACGTAGTCGTGCGTCTTCCCCGGCGTGGTGGAAGCGTACAGCGCGACCATTCCCTGTTCATTGGACTCTACGGCGCAGCAGACGCCGCGCGCTTCAAGCCACGTCTTCAGCACGTCGACGGCCTTGCGCAGGTTCGGCTTGTCGCGGGAGACGCTTTTCACGCGCAGGAGCGAGTCCAGAAGCTCCAAGTCAATGGAGGAGTTTGCCTGCGGCGCCGCGAAGGCGAGGCAGGGCATAATCAGAATGGCGAGTACGGTTCTTTTCATGGCGAAGATGATACCAAATATGTCTGGAGGTGTAAACTCAGCCTGATTTTGGTATAATGGACGCATGCCAAAATTTGTTGCCATTTTTCTTGCCGCCGGACTTGCCGTTGCGGCGTATGCGAACAACCTCCGCGAACCGGAGGTTGAAATCCACGCGACCGGCCTGTGGGGCGTGGCAGGCGAGTCGTTCACGGTCGAGGCGAAGGTGAAGAGCCCGGATGGCGAGGACCTCTCTGGTTTTCACTGGTGTCTGTGCGACGCATCCGGCGCGGTCGTGCTGTCGTGGAAACACCCCGTCGCAGGACGCGCTAAGCGTTTGAAGGTCAATCTCGCCGCAGGCGCGTATCGGCTTCGGACGACGGACGGCACTCGGTTCCGTGGCGATGTGCCAGTGCGCGTGTTCCCGCGTGAGAATCCCTACGCGCATACGCTGCCGCCCATGGAGATACACGAGCCGCCCGATCCAGAGACCCCGAGCGGTCCAGTGCGCTTCTGGCGGGATGTCCGGCGCAAGGAATTCTCCCAGGCTCCAGGGCATCTGCGGACGCCGCGCCGCATCGTGGCGCGGCTTTGCGCCGCATATCCGGAGCGCGTTGACGACCTTGCGGACCTGGTCGACCGCATGGTGGCGGACATGAAGGCCGTTGGTGAAAACGCGCTAGTATGTCCTGCGGACTGGGACGGCGAGCCGGACCACCTCGGCGCCTGGTATGCCCGGTTCGACGTGGAGGGACTCAAGGTGTTCCCGATGCTGGAACTAGACGCTGACGCCGCGTCCTCGCGTACCGCTCGACACGAACTCCACCGACGCATCGAAAGACTTGCAGACGTCGGCATGCGGCACAAGTCGTTCGGCGGAATCTGCATCCGGGTGGCGCGCAAGGACATGCTCGACGCCAAGGAGCGCACGCGCATGAAAGAGGCGCTTGCCGAACGCGCCCTTTGGGTGGTCGATGACTCGGACCTTGCCGAGCTTACGAACCCGCTTCGCACGGAAGACGCGACGGCGCTTGCCGCACGCGGCGAATTCGGTCGTGCGGCGCGGTCGGGCGCGCGCACCTCGTTCATCCAGGCGTTCCGCACGCTGCCGGCGGTCGTGTTCAGCGACGATGGCACGCCGAGGACCGACGGTGTGCATCTGCGCCAGGCGACGTACGAGGGCATGAGCTGGTTCTACGTGGTCAACACGGGCGCGGCTCCCGCGCGCGTAAAGCTGGAGGTTCCAGCCCGCACGCGCGACCTCGCGAAGGACGCGCGAGTGGGCGGAATCTTTGGAGCCGAGGTGCTTGTGTTCACCCTCGGCCCCGGCGAGATGTGTGCTTACGCCGCACCCGACGCTGATGTAAAATGTAAAATGGATAGTGGAAAGTGAAGGAATTAATGAAAATCAAGACGATTGAAGGCGGCGTGTGCGCCGCTAAGGGATTCCGTGCGGCCGGTGTGCCTGCGGCAATCAAGTACAATGGACGCAACGACGTGGCGCTCGTGGTGGCCGACGCCCCCTGCGCGGCGGCGGCCGTATTCACGACTAATGCCGTGGCGGCCGCGCCGGTGCTGTACGACCGCGAGGTGGTGAAGGGCGGCCGTATCCAGGCCATCCTCGCCAACAGCGGTTGCGCGAACGCCTGCACGGGCGCGGCAGGTCTTGCAGACGCAAAGCGGAGCGCCGAAGAGACGGCGAAGACCCTCGGCATCGACCCAAAGCTCGTACTTGTTGCATCTACAGGCGTCATCGGGCACCGCATGCCCGTGGATCGTCTCGTCGCCGGCATGAAGGCGGCGGCTGCGCAGCTCGCCGCCACTCCCGAGGCGGGGCTTGCCGCCGAGAAGGCCGTGATGACCACCGACACGAAACCGAAGCAGGCCGCCGTGCAGGTGAAAATCGGCGGGCGCACCGTGACCGTCGGCGGCATGTGCAAGGGCTCGGGCATGATCGAGCCGAACATGGCGACGATGCTTGGCTTCATCACGACCGACGCTGTAATCACCCCCGCAATGCTCCGCCGCGCCTTGCGTCAGGCCATCGCCGTGAGCTTCAACCACGTGGTGGTGGATGGCGACGAATCGACGAACGACAGCGTGTTCCTGCTCGCCTCCGGCGCGGCGGGAAACGTGACGATTGCCAAGGCAGGACCAGACTACGACGCCTTTCTGGAAGCCCTGACGGCGGTGGGTGTTTCGCTCGCGCGTCAGATGGCTGCGGACGGCGAAGGCGCCACGAAGTACGTGGAGGTGACGGTACACCATGCGAAGACGCAGCGCGATGCCGACCGCGCCGCGCGTGCCGTCGCGAAGTCGCCGCTCGCCAAGACGAGCTGGTTCGGCAAGGACCCCAACTGGGGACGCGTCCTTGCGGCCGTGGGCTATTCGGGCGCGGCAGTGGACGACCGCGCCGCCGAGGTGTTCTATGGAAAGACCTGGGCGTACCGGAAGGGAAAGGTGGCGGACGCCGCCCAGCTCGCGAAGCTCGCCCGCGAAATGGAGGGGCCGGAGCTGAAGGTGACGGTGGACCTGCACCTCGGCGACTTCTCCTCCACGATCTACACGTGCGACTTCTCGCTCGACTACGTACACATCAACGCCGACTACACGACCTGACGGGCGAGACTGCACGCAGCACCGTTTTTTTGGTATAATCTTCCCCGTCTCAAAAAGGAGCTAATAGCGAAATGACAATCAGCAACGACATAAAGTATATCGGCGTAGACGACCACGACCTCGACCTGTTCGAGGGACAGTACGTGGTACCGCGTGGCATGGCCTACAACAGCTACGTGGTGCTGGACGCCAAGGTGGCGGTGATGGACACCGTGGACCAGAACTTTGGCAGCACCTGGCTTGCCAACCTCGACGCGGCACTCGCCGGCCGCAAGCCCGACTACCTCGTGGTGCAGCACATGGAGCCGGACCACTCGGCGAACATAGACCGTTTCCTCGCGAAATATCCGTCTGCGAAGGTCGTTGCCTCCGCACAGGCTTTCAAAATCATGGAGCAGTTCTTCGGTCCCTTCGTGGCGCCGGCGCGTCAGGTCGTGAAGGAAGGCGACGTGCTCGACCTCGGAAAGCACAAGCTCCAGTTCGTGGCTGCACCTATGGTCCACTGGCCCGAAGTGATCGTCACGTACGACTCTACCGACAAGGTGCTCTTCAGCGCGGACGGCTTCGGCAAGTTCGGCGCGAACGACGTGGAGGATCCCGAAGGCTGGGACTGCGAGGCGCGTCGCTACTACTTCGGCATCGTCGGCAAGTACGGTCCGCAGGTCCAGGCTCTCCTGAAGAAGGCGGCCGGGCTCGACATCCAGACGATCTGCCCGCTCCATGGCCCTGTCCTGAAGGGCGAGGAGGTCGCGCACGTGGTGAAGCAGTACGACACCTGGAGCTCATACGGCGTGGAGTCCCCTGGTCTGTGCATCGCATACACGAGCGTATACGGCCACACGAAGGAGGCGGCCCTCCTCCTGCGGGACGAACTCATGAAGCGCGGCTGTCCCAAGGTGGCCATCGCCGACCTCGCGCGCGACGACATGCCAGAGACGGTCGAGGATGCGTTCCGCTACGGCACGCTTGTGCTGGCCACGACAACCTACAACAACGACTGCTTCCCGTTCATGCGCACGTTCGTGGAACACCTCGTCGAGCGCAACTACCAGAACCGCAAGGTGGCCCTCATCGAAAACGGCACGTGGGCGCCCGCGGCCGCGAAGACGATCAAGGGGCTGTTCGCGAATTCTAAGGGCATTACCTTCGTCGAGCCTGTGGTGACGATTCGCAGCGCCTTGAACGAGGCTTCGCGCGCGCAGATCGCCGCGCTTGCGGACGCGCTCGTGAAGTAGAATGGATTTCACGGTTGCGAGCTGCGCTGTGTGGAGGGCGGGGGATAGCGCATCTCCCGACATCTCCTTTATTCCCCCCCTGGAGCGGAGGAGACTCACGGGGGTGGAACGCGCCGCTCTTTCCGTGGCGTGGCAGGTGCGCCCGGAGGGGGAGGTGCCGGTCGTTTTCGCCTCGCGCTGGGGGGAAATCGGCGTAACCGTGAAGCTCATGAAACAGTTCCATGCGGATCACGAGATGTCCCCGGCCGGTTTTTCCGCCTCCGTACACAACGCCGCGCCGGGTGCCTTCTCCTTGCTCACGCACAACCACGCTCCCTATACGGCGATCGCCGCGCGCGAGCGGTCGTTGGAGGCGGGGATCCTGGAGACGCTCGTGCAGGGGACGGCGGTCGCGGGGCGACCGCCCTACCGGGGACCGGTAGTGTTCGTGTTTGCGGAGGAGGCGACGCCTGAGTTTTACGCGCCGGAGTTCGGTCCATTGCAGGTAGCGTGCGCGCTTGCGGTGCGGCTTGAGCCCGGCGGGCCGTGTCGTGCGGAGTTCCGCGCGGCGGAGTGTTCCCCCGTCACATTCGACGCGGCGGAAGCGTTTTTCTCCGGGCGCACGGATGCGCTGGAGGCTGCATCTTTCACCTTGACGCGGGGCTGAGCCGACATGGACGCGCCGCGCCGACTCTGGGTCCGATTGCCGCGCAGCGCGCTTGCGCTGTTTTTCTTCCTTGCCTTCGGCGTGGGCGGGCTTGTGCTCGGGTGCATCCTTTTTCCGCCGCTTATGCTATTCAGGGCTAAGCACGCCATGCGCGCGCTCGTGCGCACCTGCTATCGGTTGTTCGTGTGGTTAGCGCGCGTGACGGGCATGATTCGCGTGGTTGTATCACCTGAGGACCGCGCGCGCCTTGCGTCGATGCACGGATGCGTTGTGGCGGCCAGCCATCCGACGCTGATCGACGTGGTGGTGCTGCTCGCGTTCCTGCCGGACACGACGGCGGTGGCGAAGGCTGCGGCGGGGCGCAATTTCTTCTACTCGCGCGTCGTCAATGCGGCGTTTCTTGTCAACGACAACCCCCTGCGCATGCTCGACGAGGCGCAGAATCTCCTTGCGAACGGCGTGAACCTCGCGATCTTCCCCGAAGGCACGCGCACGCCGGCGGACGCGCCGAACCGCAAGCTCCACCGCGGGGCCGCGCAGATTGCGCTCCACTCCGGAGCGCCGGTGCAGTGCGTGACGATCGCGTGCGACCCGCCCGTTCTCGCCAAGGGACAGCCCTGGTGGGACGTGGCCGACCGCGTTATCACGTTCACGCTTCGCGTCTGCGGCGAGATTCCCGTGTCCGCGCCTGAGCCGGGGACAGTCCCCCACGCGGCGGCCGTCGTCTTGACTGAGCGCATGCGGTCGCTTTTGTTCCACTAGCGCGCGGCGCGCCGTTGTGGTATAATGATTGCGCCTTACGGCAAAGTTTTTCATCAACCAACAGGAGAAGACAACATGCAGATGAATCGACGTGCGTTCCTCGGTACGACGTTCGCGGCGGGTGCCGCGGCGGCGATGCGGGGCTTTGGAGCCTGCTCGTGCGGGTGCGGATGCGGATGTGGATGCGGCAAGCCCACGCAGGTGGCCGTGCAGCTCTACTCGATCCGCAAGTACATCGACAAGGTGGGCCTCGCGCAGGCGCTCAAGGACGTGGCCAAGATCGGCTACAAGGGCGTGGAGTTCGCGGGCTACTACGGCAACGACGCCAAGACGCTCAAGAAGATGCTCGACGACGCCGGGCTCGTGGCGTGCGGCACGCACGTCGGCCGCGGCGAATTCAGCCCCGAGAAGATCAAGGCAACCTGCGAGTTCAACCTCGGCTACGGCAACAACCTCATCATCTGCCCCGGCGGCGGCAACTTCCCCGGCAAGAAAGAGAACCTCGACGACTTCATGAAGATGCTTGTCGAATACTACAACACGGCTGCCGAGACCGCCGCCAAGTTCGGCTGCAAGGTCGGTCTCCACAACCACAAGGGCGAGTTCGAGCGGAAGCTCTCCAACGGCCAGACCTACTGGGATTACTTCTTCTCCAACACGTCCGAGAGCGTGTGCATGGAGCAGGACGTCGGCTGGACGACCGCGGCCGGCTGCAACCCGTGCATCCAGTACACCAAGTACCCGCACCGCTCCCCCACGCTCCACGCGAAGGAGAACGGCATGGGCTCGAAGAAGTTCGACGCCATCCTCGGCAAGCCGGGCGAGGGCGCAGTGGGCGTCGCCTGGGACGCGCTTTTCAAGGCGACCGACGCGGACGGCGTGAAGTGGTACGTGGTCGAGTGCGAGCGTCACTTCGACTCGCTCATGCCGATCACCGAGTCCTTCAAGTTCCTCCAGTCCAAGGGCCGCTGCTAAAGAATTGTTCACAAATGGCAATTGCCACAATTGTTCATAAATGGCAAATTGTAAAGTAAAAGGAAAGACTCTGACATGAACCTCAACAGAAGAAACTTCCTGTTCGGCAGCGCGGCCGTGGCCGCGCTCGCCGGCAAGGCGAAGGCCGACCTCGGCCTCCGCGAACTGAAGCCCGGCGAGAAGCGCACGGTCGGCCTCATCGGATGGGGCATCCAGATGCGCGGCGCGCTCTGCGGACAGTTCCTCGCGCATAAGGACAAAGTCCAGATCGTCGCCGTGTGCGACGTGAACCAGCTCCGCCGCGAAGACGGAGCAAAGAAGGTCAACGCCGCATACAAGAAGGCCGGCCTTCCCGAATGCTGCAAGGCCGTGGCCGATTTCCGCGACGTGGTGTACGACCCGAACATCGACATGGTCTGCATCGCTACGCCCGACCACTGGCACGCCTACATCGCCGTCGAGGCGATGAAGCACGGCAAGGACGTCTACTGCGAGAAGCCCCTCACCTTCAACGTGGACGAGTCCCGCAAGGTGATCGCCGCGCAGGAGAAGTACGGCCGCGTGTTCCAGACCGGTTCCATGCAGCGCGCATGGCCCGAGTTCCGCACCGCCGTGATGATCGTGCGCAACGGCTTCATCGGCGAGATCACGGACGTCGAGGCCAACTACGGCCGCGGCGGACAGAAGCTCGGCGGCCCGTCCCACCCGATCCGCTTCTTCGACGATCCGAAGAACGCGGCGAAGGAAGGTCGTCCCGCGCCGCACATCGACTGGGACATGTGGCTCGGCCCCGCGAAGTGGCGTCCGTATTCGGACCAGCTTGCGCCGCGCGGAACGAACGAGAGCTACCCGATGTTCTGGCGCTTCGACGACGACTTCGGCACCGGCTACAACGGCGACTGGGGCGCGCACCACCTCGACATCGCCCAGTGGGGCCTCGATATGGACAAGAGCGGCCCGTACAAGATCATCCGTTCCGACGAGCCGTACTCGACGGACCTCTTCCACGGCGGACGCCGCCAGTTCGGCATGAAGATGCTCTTCAAGAACAAGCAGGGCCATGACGTCGAGCTCTACCACGGGCCGTTCGGCACGTGGGGCACGGTGTTCTACGGCACCGAGGGCATCGTGGCCGTGAACCGCGGCAAGATCGCCGTGTGGAAGGGCAAGGGCGTGCGGCCCACGCCCGAGATCCGCAAGCAGATCGCCGATATGAAGTTCACCGGCATGGAAGTCATTGCCGCTTCCGTCGGCAAGGACTACGGCACGGACGCGATCTCCAAGAAGGATAACCGCCTCGACGCCGCGCTCAAGAAGCTCGTCGCCTACTTCAAGCTCGACACCGCTCCCGTGCAGGTCTACAAGACCACGTCCCGCAGCCAGGTGGAGAACTTCCTCCAGCACATCGAGGACCGGAAGCCCACCGCCTCGCCCGCCGAGACGGGCGGCCGCAGCGCGATCCTGTGCCAGCTCTGCAATATGAGCTACGTGTACGACACGGGCTTTGACTGGGATCCTGTCGCGAACGACTTCGCGAACGGCACCGGCAAGGGCATCTCGCTCAAGCGCGACTTCTGCCGCAACGGCTGGGAAGTCGTCGTCTGACGCACCTGAAAGGTTGCGAAAACCGCGTGGCCACAAGGGAGGGTTGCACTTCCCATGTGGCCACAACTTTTTTATCCGCCACGGCCAAAACGGGAGGGCCGCGCTCCGTCGCGGCCGCAAGGTGGGGCGAGGCGTCCCGCCGAGCCGGGTGGGGCCGCACATGGGAGGGCCGCGCTCCGTCGCGGCCGCAGGGTAGGGCGAGGCGTCCCGCCGACCCGGGTGGGGCGAGCCCTCCGGGCGAGCCGTTGGCTGTACCGCGCACGCACCGCCACTGGGGGAGTGAACCTTTGCGCCAACCCCCGCGCCCCTGCCCCCGTGCGCGAATCCGGGCGCATCGGCGTTTTTCCCCCATACATATTGGGATTTGGAAACAACCATGACAACTTTCAAGAACAACATTATCCTGCGGGCGCACCTTGAACATTCAGAAATGTGGTAGTTTGAGGATCGGCAATTGGGCGCGGGCGGGTTAGCCCGCGCGCCAAAGGCAAGTTGTTTCAAATAGTTGTTTCCAAACATCAGAAGGCTCGGCGGCGAATTTCGCAGATGCGCCCTTCCCAAAATCCCGTTGAAAATCCGAATTGCGCAGTGGGGCGGTTTTTGGTACTATAAAGACGTTTTGAAACTTAAGGACTATATCGGCGAGACGACTTCATACGACAAGAAGTTGATGCTTGAGCGTAAGGAGCCTACGAGTTGGCTTAAGAGCGTCAGTGCGTTCGCCAACACGCAGGGCGGCAAGTTGCTGTTCGGCGTTGCGAACGATGGTTCGCTTGTCGGCCTTGCCGACGCACAGGGCGACTCCGAGTTCATCAGCGAGACGATCAAAATGCAGATGGACCCCGTGCCGGAGATCGACCTCTCGCTCCATGAGGAGGACGGCAGGCAATTCGTGGTTGTCGAGATAAAGTCTGGCTCCGAAACGCCGTACTACACTTTCGTCAGGGGACACCGTGACGCCTTCATCCGCATCGGCAAAATACTTCGCGCATACGATCTTGAATCGCAAAAGCGCGGGCGAGATTTCAAGGTGCTGTTCAGTTCAATTCACATGGGTTTTACGCTTGTATTGCCTAACTTGAACTACGGACAGACTGTTGAAGGGCTCGTGGGCGAAGTCTCGGAAGATGGCAGCGGCAAGTTCGGTTTGACGGGAAAATCCGGTGTCAAGGCAGTTGACGACGTGGATTGGGACGTGGATAAGAACGTGGTTAGGATTTTGGACGTGGTTAAGGGTGATCCCCATATCACGCAGCAAGAGATTGCGACCCGTCTGAACTTGTCGCTTCGAGGTGTTGAGGATATGATAAAAAGAGCCAGGGAGAAAGGTCTCATTCGGCGCGTTGGCGGCAAACGCTTTGGCCATTGGGAGGTCGTGAAGTGATGGCGGAACGGGTGGGGCGAGGCGTCCCGCCGAGCCGGAAGGAAAACGATTTGAAAGGAACAACGAAATGACAAAGAAACTGATGATGCTGGTTGCGGCGGTTGTCGCGGCATTTGGCGCGCGGGCCGCGACGGAAACGGTCGACGGCTACACGTGGACATACCGCATCAACGGCGGCACGGCGGAGATATATGGAACATACAGGTCCAGCACGGATTCAAGTACGCCATGTGTCTCGCCATCACCTACAGGTGCCGTAACAATCCCCTCCACGCTCGGCGGCAAGCCCATGACGAGCATCGAGGAATTAGCGTTCGCCGGTTGCAGCGGGCTTACGAGCGTGACGATACCTGACTCAGTGACGAGCATCGGGTCTCATGCGTTCTTCGGTTGTAGTGGCCTGACGAGTATGACCATCCCAGCAAGTGTGTCACGCATTGCGGAAAAAACATTCACCAACTGTAGCGGTCTTACAAATGTGACGATATCCGGCAATGTTACGAGGATTGGGTATGCTGCATTCGCTGGTTGTAGTAGCCTGACGAACGTGACGATACCGGATAGCGTGACGAGCATTGAAGATGGGACGTTCTATGTATGCAGTGGCCTGACAAGTGTGACGATCGGCAACGGCGTTACGAGCATTGGGCATGAGGCGTTCGCCGGTTGCAGCAGTCTTAGGAGCGTTACGATCCCGGACAGCGTTACGAGCATCGGGGATTCTGCGTTCATTGGTTGCAGCGGTTTGACGAATGTGACGATTCCGAACAGTGTTACGAGGATTGTGCATGCTGCATTCGTCGAATGTAGTAGCCTAACGAACGTGACGATACCGGATAGCGTGACGAGTATCGGGAGTTATGTGTTCGCCGGTTGCAGCGGTCTTACAAGTGTGACGATACCGAACAGTGTGACGAGCATTGAGTCATCTGCGTTCGCCGGTTGCAGCGGGCTTACGAGCGTGACGATACCGAACAGCGTTACGCGCATCGGGGGTTCTGCGTTCTCCGGTTGCAGCGGACTAGAGGAAATCACGCTGCCTTTCGTCGGCTTACGTCGCGGCAACACTGGTTCATCCGACTCTCTCTTCGGCTACATATTCGGCATATCGCCCTACTCTGGCGGCATTAAGACATGCCAATACTATTCCTCATCCTCATCCTCAGACTACTACATACCTTCCAAACTGAAGAAGGTTGTGATAACCGATGAAACAGTTCTCGGCTATGGTGCTTTCTACAATTGCAGCGGTCTTACGAGCGTGACGATTCCGGACAGTGTGACGAGTATCGGGGATTCTGCGTTCAGAGGTTGCAGCGAGTCTCTTTTTGACACGACGACGATCCCAGGCGTTAAACTGGTGGATGGTTGGGTAATTGGCAACACGGGCTCGCTTTCCGGTAATCTAGATATGACAGGGGGTCGCGGTATCGGGGCTTCAGCGTTTTACAACTGCAGCGGCCTTACGAGCGTGACGATACCGGACAGCGTGATGAGTATCGGGGATTCTGCGTTCAGAGGTTGCAGCGGCCTTACGAGCGTGACGATACCGGACAGCGTGACGAGCATTGGATCTTATGCGTTCCGCGATTGCAACGGCCTTACGAGCGTGACGATACTGGACAGCGTGACGAGCATCGGCCAGTATGCGTTCTATGGTTGCAGCGGTCTTACGAGCGTGACCATACCGGACAGCGTGACGAGCATCGGGAATAATGCGTTTTACGGTTGCAGCGGTCTTACGAGCGTGACCATACCGGACAGCGTGACGAGCATCGGGTCTTATGCGTTCCGCGGTTGCAGCGGTCTTAAGAGCGTGACCATACCGAACAGCGTGACGAGCATCGGGGGGTATGCGTTCTCCGGCTGCCGTGGTCTTACGAGCGTGACGATACTGAACAGCGTAACGCGCATCGAGGACCATGTGTTCTGGGGTTGCAGCGGACTAGAGGAAATCACGCTGCCTTTCGTCGGCGCACGTCGCGGCAACACTGGGTCGTCCGACTCTCTCTTCGGCTACATATTCGGCACATCGTCCTACTCTGGCGGTACGCAGGTGTCTCAATACTATTCCTCATCCTCATCCTCGCACAACTGCATACCTTCCAATCTGAAGAAGGTTGTGATAACCGACGAAACAGTTTTTGGCTATGGTGCTTTCTACCTTTGCAGTGGCCTTACGAGCGTGACGATCCCGGACTCGGTTACGAGCATCGGGGATTGTGCGTTCTCCTATTGCAGCGGCCTTACGAGCGTGACGATACCGGGCAACGTGACGAGCATCGGGAGTTATGCGTTCCAGTATTGCAGCGGCCTTACGAGCGTGACGATCCCTGACAGTGTGACGAGCATCGGGGATCCTGCGTTCAGTGGTTGCAGTGGTCTGATGTCTATTTCTGTTGCTTCTGGAAATGTCAATTACAAGTCGGTAAACGGGCTGCTGTTGTCAAAAGATGGCAAGACGCTTATCGCAGGTGTAAATGGCGACGTGACGATACCTGACGGCGTGACGAGCATCGGGTCTTATGCGTTCTACAATTGCAGCGGGCTGAAGAGCGTGATGATTCCGAACTCGGTGACGAGTATCGGGTCTTCTGCGTTCTACGGCTGCAGCAATCTGGCAAATGTCTATCTTTCAACAGAGTACACCGGTTCAATGAACGGCTTCCCATCCAGTGTTGCATTTATTCGCTATAAGCCCAATCCGTTGGTCTCTTTCGACGCGGCGGGAGGCGAGGTTTCGCCCGTTTCATCGAGTTTTCGGTATGGTTCGGCATACGGAGACCTTCCGATCCCATCGCGCAACGGATATTCCTTTGGCGGATGGTCTTATGACGGGCTGCCGGTTTCAAGCGATACCATTGTCTCTGCGCTTGATGACCACACGCTTGTTGCGCAGTGGCAGGCCAACCAGTACACGGTGACGTTCAACGCGAACGGGGGCACGGGCGGCAAAACGGTGACGCAGGACTGCGGCACCTCGCTTGTCGCGCCGACGGTGACGCGTACGGGCTACACGTTTACGGGCTGGTCACCGTCCGTACCGTCGATGATGCCGGCAGGGAATAAGACCTACACGGCGCAATGGCAGATTACCCAGTACACGGTGACATTTAACGCGAACGGCGGTACGGGCGGAAAGAGTGGGAAACAGGACTTTGGTTCGGTGATCGTCGCGCCGACGGTGACGCGCGAGGGCTACACGTTCACGGGTTGGTCGCCGTCTGTGGAGGCGACGGTTCCGGCGAATGATGTGACGTACACGGCGCAATGGCAGGTCAACCAGTATACGGCGATGTTCAACGCGAACGGAGGCAAGGGGGGAAAGACTGTGACGCAGGACTACGGCACGTCGCTTACCGCGCCGACGGTCACGAGAACTGGCTATACCTTCACGGGTTGGCAGCCGTCCGTGTTGTCGACGATGCCAGCTGAAAACAAGACTTATACCGCTCAGTGGCGGGTTAACCAATATACGGTGACGTTTAATGCGAATGGCGGGATGGGCAGCAAAAGCGGGAAGCAGGACTACGGATCGGCGATTGTCGCGCCGACGGTGACGAGGGAATGGTTTAATTTCAGTGGTTGGTCGCCCGCCGTGGCGGCGACGGTTCCGGCGAATGACGTGACGTACACGGCGCAGTGGAAGCGGTGGGGCGATTCGATTTCCGTATCCAAGATGGGCGGCAAGACGATGAAGCAGTTGTATCCCGACGACTATGCCACGATGACGACGGTGGTGCTGGAGGAGGGGATCACGGAACTGCCAGAAGGGTTCTTCGACGGTTGCGACAACGTGACGTCGGTGACATGGCCGTCCACACTCGTGGAGTTCGGAATCGACGACCTGCCGCAGAAGATTCGGGCGTCGCTAGCGAACGATGAAAACGGCTTCATGATCTACAACAACTGGGTTCTGGACTTTCAGGACCGCAGCGCGGCGGCGGTGACGATTCCCGAAGGGATCGTCGGCATCGGGCGGAGAGCGTTCGCCGAGATGTATGATCTTGAGGCGGTGACAATGCCGGAGTCGCTCAGGTGCATCGCGAAGGGTGCTTTTGAAGGGTGTACGTACATCCAGAACTTGGATTTCATGTCCGGTCTGCGCCATGTGGGGGAGCGGGCGTTCTGCGACTGCTCGGCCATGCTGCGGGCGGCATTTGCAGACGGGTTAGAGGATATGGGCGCGAATGCGTTTGATGGCTGCTGGCAGATGCGGTCCGTGCGACTGCCGGCCACGCTCGCTAACATCGGCGACAATGTATTCTCCGGGTGCAGCGCGATTCGCGGCGTCACCGTGCCGACGCACCTGAAGACGATGCAGGAGCTTTTCCCGGCATCCTACTCGCAGATCGAGACTGCCGAGGTGGCAGAGGGCGAGACGACGGTGATGGACGACATGTTCGCGGGATGCGCCGCGCTGCGCGGCGGCGCGACGCAGACGGACATGTCTATGATCCCGAACACGGTGACGAACATAGGCGCACGGGCGTTCCAGGGCTGCACGTCGCTCACGGCGTTCGCCGTGCCGGACAGCGTTACCAGAATCGGTGAGTCCGTGTTCCGGGGCTGTTCCTCGCTCTGGAACGCGACGCTCTCGCGTAACCTGACGGAGATTCCCGACTACGCCTTCTACGGATGTTCGATGTTAGAGACGATGGTCGTTCCTGAACGCGTGAACTACCTTGGAAACAGTTTCTTCAGCGGTCGCACGAATCCGGTTCAGGGGCCTGTCATCGAAAACGCGCTCTACTATCTCTGCACCAATGCGCCTGCATGCCATTCCGGAGCTTACTCTGCGATAGCCGGAAACATGACAACGTACGTGCTTCGGGATTCGCGCAGCTGGGACGGGCGGCAGGGTTCGCGCACGTTGCCGCAGGCATGGAACGGATATCCTATCACCTACTGGACCCCCAACCGCTTCGACGTGACCTTCGACGCGAACGGCGGGCGGTTCGACTCCTCGGGCGGCTCCACGTGGAGCGAGCAGCAGATAACGGACACCACGTATGCCCTGCCGTCCACGGAGCCGGTACGGTCGGGCTGGGCGTTCGAGGGATGGTGGACGGAGCGGACCGGAGGCGCGGAGGTGCGGTACACGACGAAGGTGACTGCCACGCGGACGCATACAATCTACGCACACTGGCGTTCTCTTGGGGTTTCGATGACGGTGACGTTCAACTCGAACGGCGGAACGGTGGTGACGCCGGGCTCGCAGGACTACGTGCCGGGGCAGACGTTCGGCAACTTCCCCGTGCCGACGCGGCGCGGCTACACGTTCCAGGGATGGTGGACGGAGCCCGTGAACGGCATCCGCATGACCGAGGCTACGGCGGTTCCGGCGGCGGATATGGAGCTGTTCGCGCACTGGGAGCCTATCACGTACTACGTGCGTTTCCATGCAAACGGCGGCACGGGGGCGGATGTGGACCAGGCGTTCGTCTTTGACGGGCAGCAGGCTCTGGCCACGCACACGTTCACGCGGACGGGCTTCGCGTTTTCGGGGTGGGCCACCACGCAGAATGGGCAGGTCCGCTACGCGGAGAACGCCAGCGTGGTGAACCTGGGGGAGGTGCAGGACGAGGTCGTTGACCTCTACGCGGTGTGGTCGGGGGTGGGCTATTCCATCCGCTTCGACTCCAACGGCGGCACGGGAGTCATGGACAACCAGACCATCGCCGTCGGCGAGACGCAGAAGCTCCGGCCGTGCGCGTTCGTGCGGGCCGGCTATGCGTTCGCGGGATGGGCGCTTTCGCCCACGGACGCGGCGAACGGAACGGTGAGATACCGCGACGGCGAGGCGGTGAAGGACCTTGCAACCTCGAACGACGCGATTGTTCCGCTCTACGCCGTCTGGATCCCCGTATATACCATAAATTTCCACCGCAACGACGCGAGCAACGAGAAGACGGCGGCGTACGACTTCGACTACGGCGTGGAGACGCGGATACCGTCGCTCAACTCGCTGGGCTGGGCGCGGCGCGGACTCGACTTCCTCGGCTGGGCGACGAGCCGGGCGAACGCCGACGCCGGGAAGGTGTGGAAGAAGGACTGGGC
>CACZAK010000010.1 GCA_902779075.1 uncultured bacterium
TCACGAACGTCGTGGTGCGCGGCAACGGCGCGATGACGCTCGGCGATTCCGCATTCTACAATCTGGCGTCCATCCAGGCGGCCACGCTCCAGGGCGTTGTGGAAATCGAGAACGGGAGCTCTTGGAACACTGGCGCGTTCAACGGTTGCACGAAACTCGAGCAGGTGACGCTGATCGACTCGCCGCTTCGGAACATCGGCAATCGCGCCTTCCAGAAATGTGCCGCGCTCGCGTCGTTCGCGATTCCCAGCACCGTCACGAACATCGGCAGCTACGCCTTCAGCGGTTGCGCGGCGCTCAAATCGGCGACGCTTCCCGAGGGGTTGCGGTCGATGGGGCTTAATAGCTTCGCCAACTGCACGTCGCTCGGCGAGGCGACGTTGCCGGATTCGCTCCGCGAGACGGAAAACTACGCCTCTTACAGCTATTCCGACGGATATTTCGCGGGCTGCACGTCTATGACGAATCTCGTGATCGGGAGCGGGATTCCCGTCGTGAAGAAGTTCCATTTGCCGTTCGAAAGCACGAATGCTTTCACCGTGACGGTGAACGGCTCGGGCGCGACCGTGATCGACTGCACCGCCTTCAAGAACACGAAGGCGGGGCGCGTCGTCCTGAACGGCGTCGCGAGCATCGAGGGGACGTCGTCCAGCAGCGACGGCGCGTTCCTCGACTGCACGTCGCTCACGGAGGTCGTTTTCGGCGACGGACTCGCCGAGATCGGCGGTCAGGCCTTTAGGAGATGCAGCGCGCTCGAGTCGGTCACGTTTCCAAACACCGTCACAAACCTCGGGTCCTCCGCGTTCAGCGGCTGCACGTCGCTGAGGACGGCGACGCTGAACGAGGGGCTTCGCACCATCGGTTTCTACGCCTTCAACAACTGCACGTCGCTGACGGAGATGACGCTCCCTGATTCGCTCGTCGCCACCGGCAATGAGAATGACAGTAACGCCATCTTCTCGGGATGCACGTCGCTGACGGACTTGACGATCGGGAGCGGAATCGCCGAAGTGACGCGGTTCTTCGTGCCGGTCGCCAGCACGAACGCTTTCACCGTGACGGTCAACGGCTCGGGCGCGACCGTGATCGACTGCAACGCCTTCAAGAACACGGAGGTGGGGAGCGTCGTCCTGAACGGCGTCGCGAGCATCGAGGGGACATCGTCCATCGGCGACGGCGCGTTTTCGGGCTGCACGTCGCTGACCAACATCGTCCTCGGCGCGGGACTCGTCGAGGTCGGCGGCCGGGCGTTCTGCAACTGCTCGGCGCTCGGGGAACTCGTCCTGCCGGAGAGTGTCGAGACGATCGGTAACTACTCTTTCCAGGGCACCACGTCGCTCACGAACATCGTCTTCCAGGGCGAAACGGCGCCCACCCTCGGCGACTGGGCCTTTAGCGGCACCTCCGCAGGACTCGTCTTCACGGTGCCTTTCGACGGCACGGGCTACGGCATCGAGAACGGCGCGACCGGCAACTGGGCGACGATCGCCGCAGAGAAGGTTCAATACACCGGCGGCGCGGTCGGACTCGCCGGGAAGGGGTCTGCGGCAGCAATAGGCGGATACGGGCTGGACGACAAGGTCGCAAACGCTTTCGTCTACGCCTTTGGCGACGCGGCGACAAATGCGCCGCTGATGGCGATTTCCTTCAACGAGAACGGCAAGCCCGTCATCACGACGCCGTCGCTGGTCCGCACGGAAGGCGTGACCCTGAAGATACTCTCCACGACCGACCTCGCCGACTGGTCGAACCCCGAGGAACGGACGCTTACGGTCGGCGGCAACGGTAAGCAGACCTTCAACCACGAATCCGACCCGCAGCGATTCTACAAGTTGAAAGCTGAATAATTTAAAGGGGCGGCGGCTCGCCGGGGCGTTGCAATCTGACGGGGGATGGTGTATACTACCTCCGCATTCGCACATGGGTGGCGTGATTACCCGTGCATGAAACATGACAAGGACAAAAATGAGAACGAAACTCAGAAAAAACGTGGAGGGCTGCGCTTTTGTGCCTGCCCTCACCCGGCGCACCTTCGTCGGAATGGCGTCCGCCGCGATGCTGGCATTCAGCGGCTGCGTACACTGCGACAATCTTCCACCGCGTCCGATCGGGGGCTCCGACGAGGCGTGGGCGGCGATTACCAACGGCGCGCCCGTGCGCGCGGCGGTGTACGTGGGTCCGGGCGCGCGCGGCGTGGGCGCGTTCAGGTGGATGCAACTCATGGACCAGGCGGAGGGCGTCGAGGCGAGTTTCGTGGACGGCGAGGCGATCCGCAACGGTGCGCTGGAAAGCGCAGACCTCCTTGTGATGCCCGGTGGGAAGAGCCGCGTGGAGGCGGCGGAACTCGGCGAAGAAGGGCAGCGCAAGCTGCGCGCCTTCATCGCGCGCGGCGGTTCGTACATCGGTTCTTGCGCGGGCGCGTTCCTGCTGATGGCCGGCGCGGAGCCTGAAAAGAAGATATTGGCCATCGCGCCGTTCAAGCACGTGGATGGCGAATGGGGCGGCGAGGGGATGCTGCAGGTCGCGTACACCAAGGAGGCCAAAAGATTCACAGGGCTGACAATAACCAATCATACGGAGCGTTTCAACGGCGGCCCCGTGATGGTTCCGTCGAAGGCCGTGCCGGGCGCGAAATTCAAGGTGATGTCCCGGTTCAAAAGCAACCTGCATTCCGAGGAGGCGAAGCCGAACCTGCCCAGCATGGGCGGCGCGGCGAGCGCGGTGGCCGGAACGTTCGGCAAGGGGCGTGTGTGGCTCTTCTCCACCCATCCCGAATACTATCCCAAGACGTGGAAGTACGTCGCCGGCGCGTTCAAGTACCTCACCGGACGCGACGTGACGCTCAAGGTCCCGCAGCGCAAGGAGGGACAGCTGGCCGTCGGCTGGTGGTGCAAGCCCGGCCCGGGTCCGAAGGCGGCGTGGATTGCGTGCCAGCTCGTGCGCGACGACGATCTCGACGTGGTGCCCTACTCGAACGAAGAGGTGCTGCGCACCGACTTGCGCCACGTGGACGCCCTCGTGGTGCCGGACGCGGCGGACACCAACCTCGTGGCCAAGCTTCCCGGCGGAAAGATGATGGAAAAGTTCACGGCGTTCATGGACCGCGGCGGGAAGGTCTACACCTGGGGCGCGGCGGCGAAGGCGTTCAAACCGCACGCGAACCTCGTGGTGGCGGCGGACGGTGCCGATGCTTGGACGGGCTTGAAGGCGCTCAAGCTGCTGCCCCCGCCTCCGCCGCGTGCGGCCCCTGCGCCGAAAGTCGCGAAGCCGGTCCGTGCCGCAGTCTACTTCGACAAGGGCGTGGGCGGGTGCGCGTCCATTCGCTGGGTCAAGCTCCTTTCCCTCTCGCCCGACTGCGAATTCAAGGCGGTCAGCGCGCAGGACGTGCGCGACGGCGCGCTCAAGGACGCGGATCTCTACGTCGCTCCCGGCGGCATGAGCAGCACGCAGATGCAGACGCTCCAGGCGAAGGGTTGCACGAACCTGGTTGAATTCGTGCGTGGCGGCGGCGGGTACTTCGGAACGTGCGCGGGATGCTACCTCGCGATGGCGCTGGGTGAGAGCAAGGTGACGTCGGGGCGTCTCGGCATGATGCCGTACAAGGCGCAGATCTGCCCCTACCGCGGCGGGGCCGAGCTCACGATCCAGTTCACCGAAGACGCGAAGATGCTTGGCTTGAAGCCCGGCGAGAAGCGCGTCGTGCGCTACCATGGCGGACCGGTGCCACTGAAGGACGTTCCCATCCCCGGCGCGGACATCCGTCCGATCGCCACCTACGCCTGCGACGGCGTCTACTCCTTCAACACCAACACCGCGCCGGTCATGGCCGGGAATCCCGCCGTCCTCGCCGGCACGTTCGGCAAGGGACGTCTCGCCTGCACCTCGCCGCACCCTGAAAGCTACACGCACACCCAGGATATCATCCGCGGCGGCCTCAAGTACATTACCGGACGCGAATTCAAGTCCGAGTACCCGCAGCGCACGCGCGGGAACCTCGCCGTTGGATTCTTCGCCTCGCACATCCACAAGGATGGCGCGACGCTTGTCTCGGAGCTCTACCGCGAACCGTCCATCGACCTGCGCGCCGTCGCCCACGAGACGATCGGCTACGGCGAGCTGGAGCACTGCGACGTGCTGGTGATCTGCCATCCGACAAAGGACGACTTCACGCGCTACGTCCGTGCCTTCGCGGATAACGGCGGCCGCATCGTGCTGTTCGGCGACGAGAAGGAACTCGCCACCGTGCCGGCAAAGCTGCCCAACGTGGTGAAATGCCCCGATGCGGAGGGCGTCAAGAAGGCCGTTAGGGCGAGCCGCAATCCCCCAAAACCACGGCTCGCGCCATAATTGCGCATAATGCCGGTCTCTGTATCGTTAATTGTCGCTTTTCGATGATGTCAGGAGCTTGGCTGTTTCCGCTAGGCGAACAAATTCCGCGCGCCAGCCGTCCTCGTCGCGTCCCTTTGTCTCGCGCGCACGCTTGATCAGCGCCTCGTAGGAGGCCGAGCCCTTGTGGGGCGAGTCTTCAAGCAGCAGCGCAAGCTCCACCACCGCCGAGGCAAAGCGGAACGATTCGGACGGCGTATTCGGCGTGATGGCCGCCGCCGTCACGGGCAAGTCCATCCGCGTGCTGGTGTCGGCGTCCGGCAGCTTGTAACGCAGCTTCACGGTCAGCAGTTCGGGGCTGCCGACGGGTGTCTGTTTCTGGTACTTGAGCGGGTCTATGTTCGCCACCGTGCTCGCGGAGCCGGCGGGTACGAGTTCGTAGAACGCCGTCATCGAATGGCCGCTGCCCATTTCGCCGGCGTCCTTCTTATCGTCGTTGAAGTCCTTTGCGGCCAGGCGGCGGTTCTCGTAGCCCAGAAGCCGGTACGCGCCCACCTGCGCCGGATTGAACTCCAGCTGCAGCTTCACGTCCTTCGCCACGGTGAGCATCGTGCCGCCGAACTCCGTCATCAGCACCTTTTTCGCCTCGAGCACGCTGTCGAGGAATGCGTAGTTGCCGTTGCCCGCATTCGCCAGTTTCTTCATCATCGCGTCCTTGTAGTTGCCGTATCCGACGCCCAGGACGGTGAGAAACACGCCCGTTTCGCGCTTCGTCGCGATGTAGCGCTCCAGCTCGGAGGGGTTGTTGATGCCGATGTTGAAGTCGCCGTCCGTCACCAGCACCACGCGGTTGTTCTTTTTCTTGCCGAAGTTCTTCATTGCCTGCTCGTAGGCGAGCTGGAGGCCCTCGCCGCCCGACGTGGCTCCGCCCGCGCGTAGCTTGTCCAACACGCCGCGAATCTTCGCCTTGTCCGCGCCCGAAGTCGCGGGCAGCTCCACCTGCACGCCGCTCGCGTAGGAGACGATCGCGACGGAATCCTCCGCGCGCAGCTGGTCCGTCAGGAGCCGCAGCGCCTGCAGAAGCGTCGTGAAGCCGCCGTTGTAGGACATGGATCCGGACTTGTCGATCAGGAACACGAGGTTGCACGGCGGGATGGACTCCTTGGGGATGCGCTTCGCCTGCACGCCCACGCGCAGGAGCTTGTGCGCCGCGTTCCACGGGCAGGCTCCCAGTTCGCACGCCACCGCCACCGGCACGTCGCCCGTCGGCCCCGCGTAGTCGTAGGAGAAATAGTTCACGTATTCCTCAATGCGCACGGAGTCCTTCGGCGGCAGGCGCTTCATCTCCGTCAGGTACCGGCGCATTGTCGTGTAGCTCGCCGTGTCGACGTCCAGGCCGAAGGTGGAGAGCGGGTCCGTCTTCACCTCGCGGAAATCGTTCTCCTTGAACTCGGCGAACCGTTCGCGTCCGATTGCATCAGCGACCGGCGCAGCAGGCGCCGACTTGGACCCGGTGAACCGTTCACATCCGATTGCATCTGCGGCCGGCGCAACAGACGCCGCAAGCGGCATGCCGACCTCCCGCGTGGACAAGTATGCCCTCCGCGTGGAACGATGTCGCATGCCGTTTACAGACCCGCCTGAGGAGGCTCGGCTTGTATCCATGTACGTAGGGGATGCCTCCGCTTGGTGGAGTGTCGGCGAAGCGGCACATCCCGCCGCGATGATCCCCACGGCGGCGATAGATCCCGCAAACGCAATTACCTGTGTCAGTAGTTTTTTCATTTGATTGGTCCTTTCATGATGTCTTGCAGGAGGTCCACCAGCCTAGAGACGGTTGCCGACGCTTTCCTGCCCATGGCGGATATTGTAGCAATTCCTAAGCTGGCTTGTAAAGGGGGCATTTTTTTCATACTGGGCCCGACGGCGGGCGGGTGTTCCCGCGCGGGGAGAATTATGGTAAACTATCCGCATTCCCTTTAGGAGGATTCTGGAGAGTCAAGAAATGGCGATGATAGACATGTTGTGCGCGGTGTCCCCGCTGGACGGCCGCTATGGATCGAAAGTTGACGAGCTGCGCGAGGTCTTTTCCGAGTACGGCCTCGTGAAGCGGCGCGTCGCGGTGGAGTGCGCGTGGCTCGCGGCGCTGTGCGCCCACCCCGGCCTGCCGGAATGCCCGGCGCTCACGGCGGACGAGGCGTCCGCGCTCGCGCAGATCGCGGACGGCTTCACCGTGGCGGACGCCCAGCGCGTGAAGGACATCGAGAAGACGACGAACCACGACGTGAAGGCCGTCGAGTACTTCATCAAGGAGAAGATCGCCGGCACGCCGCTCGCGGCGCGCGGGGAGTTCGTCCACTTCGGCTGCACGAGCGAGGACATCAACAACATGTCCCACGCCCTCATGCTGCGCGACGGCCTCAAGGCCCTGCGTGCGGCGCAGGACCAGGTTACGGACAAGATCGTCGAGATGGCGCACGCATTTGCTTCAGTGCCAATGCTCGCCCACACGCACGGACAGCCCGCCTCGCCCACCACGCTCGGCAAGGAGCTCGCCGTCGTCGCGGCGCGTCTGCGTCGGCAGCAGGAGGAAATCGACCGCATCGTGCTGCCCGCCAAGATGAACGGCGCGGTGGGCAACTTCAACGCCCACCTCTCGGCCTACCCCGACGTGGACTGGGAGGCACTCGCGCGCGGCGTGATCGAGGGCTTCGGCCTCCGGCAGAACCGCCTCACGATCCAGATCGAGCCGCATGACGGCATGGCCGAGCTCTTCGACGCACTCCAGCGCTGGAACACCGTGCTACTCGACTTCGATCGCGACGTGTGGACGTACGTCTCGTTCGGCTACTTCAAGCAAAAGACCGTGAAGGGCGAGATCGGTTCCTCCACGATGCCGCACAAGGTGAACCCCATCGACTTCGAGAACTCCGAGGGCAACCTCGGTCTCTCGAACGCCGTGTTCGGATTCCTTGCGCGCAAGCTGCCCGTCTCGCGCATGCAACGCGACCTCACCGACTCCACCGTGCTGCGCAACATGGGCGTCGCGTTCGGTTACGCGCTCGTGGCGGCAAAGTCCACGCTCAAGGGCCTCGGCAAGCTCGAGCTCAACGAGGCGCGTCTCGCGGAGGACCTTGACCACAACTGGGAGGTGCTCGCCGAGCCGATCCAGACCGTCATGCGCAAGGTCGGCATGGACCATCCCTACGAGCGCCTGAAGGAGCTCACGCGCGGACGCCGCGTGACGCCCGAGATCATGAAGGAGTTCGTCGAGGGGCTCGACCTGCCGGCCGACGACAAGGTGCGCCTCCTCGCGCTCACGCCCGCCACCTACATCGGAAAGGCCGTCGAACTCGCAAAGTCGGTATGACGCTAGGCGATAATGAGAGGAGATTTTGAAACATGGCAAAAGAGACAAGGGCAGAATCACGTTGTCGGTATCTGATAAGGCGTGTGGCCGAAGGCCGTGGTTGGAATGTCCGCCACTTATCCCGTGGGGGTGACTTTCTCGAGGAGCAGGAAATCGAAAGTTCATTTCCGGGGATAGGGCTACACGGTTCAAAGCCCGATTTTCTCATCTGCCACAAGGGATTTCCTGCAATTGTCGTTGAAGCAAAAAACGATATGCGCAAGATAGATCTCGCCGTAAGGGAGGCTGTTGAGTATGCGGAACAGATTAACGAGGGTGGTAAGTACTCTGTGACAATCGCCGTTGGGGCGGCTGGGGATGAGGATTGCGGAAACGTTTTTCGGACTATGTTTCGGCAGGACGGCAAGTGGATTCCACTGAAGTCGCACGGGTATGAATTGACAGGATTCCCGAGTGTATCCGAGGTCGAGTCCGCGCTAATCACCAGTAATGGTACCGTGGAGGTCAGCATTCCGCCAATTTCGGAATTTGTTACGGCGGCGATATCCCTTTCAGTCATTTTGCGTGAGGCGAAAATAGAGGCTTCACTCCGTCCAAAAGTCCTCGGTGCCGTCATTACGGCGCTTTTCTGGGGCGAGATAGACTTGACGGAAGGTCGGGAGATTGATTCTGTAAACAAGCTAGTTAGCGACGCCATTTCCTCAACAGACCATTTTTCCGACAGTAAAAAAAGGCAATTGATTGATACGCTTAGGCTTGTCGGGGGGGACGCATCGCGTCTTTCTGGAAAGATCGCCCGGATAGTCCATCTTTTAAAAAGCCTGAACATCCGTTCTGTCATGCGGACTGATACAGACTTCCTTGGCATACTTTATGAGGCGTTCATTCGGTATGGCTACGACAACAATGCGCTGGGAATCGTTTTTACGCCCCGGCACATCACGCGTTTTTGCGCGGATTTGATTGACGTTTCGGCGCTTGATACGGTTATTGACATTGCCTGTGGTTCGGGAGGCTTTCTTGTATCGTCGTATGACCGCATGAAGGAATCTGCAGCACGCCTTGGAGTGCCACATTCAGTGATACGCGAGGCACTGTATGGATTCGACACCAATCCCACGGTATGGGCGTTGGCGGCGCTTAACATGTTTTTTCGGGGGGACGGCAAGAGCCACATCGAAAACCGGAGTTGTTTCGACGATGAGAGCCGGCGTCCTGTCAAGGGGCGCTTCTCAAAGGCATTGCTGAACCCGCCGTTCTCACAGGCCGGGGAACCGGAGCGTGATTTCATATCGGCGGCCATGGATGCGTTGCGTGTTGGCGGTTTGCTGGCAGTTGTCGTTAAGTCCGGCATTTTCGCCGACGAGGAGAATGCCCAGTGGCGGCATGAATTTCTCAGGCGGCATTCCGTCGTGGCAATGATAAGTCTGCCGGGTGATTTGTTCTATCCGACCGCAGTGGACACAACCATAATGGTGGCGCGCGCGGGGTGTCCGCAGCGTGCGGAAGACAAAGTTTTTGTGGCCAAGATCTGGAACGATGGCTTTCGAAAACTGAAGGGGAAACGCGTGGAAACGGCGGGGTCGCAGTTGCCGGAGGTTTTAGCGCAATTCCGTAGGTTTCTGTCTGGGGAGCCGATGCGCACAGGCCTTGTAAACACGGTCTCTGCGGGTGTTCTGATGGAGATGGGTGCGGAGTTCTGCCCGGAACAGCATCTGCCGCAACCACCGCTTGATGCACGTACGGTTGACGCTGCCGTGCGCGAGGTTACGGCATCCATATTGAGGACGACTGTTTGCGTGCCTGATATTGCGGATAGCGTCATAGGGCGTTTTCCTGATTTCGGCGATGGCCTGCCGGATTTGCCATACGGAGTTGAGCTGGAGATCGATAAATTCTTTGCGATAGGCGTGGGCAAGTCTCGTGGCGAGATGAACTACATTTCGGGGACATGCCCTTATGTTTCGTCAGGTGATCCACAAAACAGCATTGTCCGACTTGTTGACGATGCTGCCGGGGAGGTGTTCGAGACGGGTGGAATCACAGTTACGTGTTTTGGGCAGGCTTACGTTCAGCCGTGGCGGTTTATGGCTCGCGGTAATGGAGGCAGTGCCGTTCGTGTGCTTATGCCGCGTTACCATATGACATTTGCGGAATTGGCATGGTTTGCCGCGCAGATCAATTTACAAAAGTGGCGCTTCTTTTATGGACGCATGGCTATAAAGAAACGGTTGTTTGGATTGCGGCTGAACGCTCCCCCAAGGCCATTGCCCGATGTCGGCATAAGCATAGCGGGGAAAATCCGCAAGCTTTCCGCTGAAATGGACAACGTGTTGGGAGAATAGCACGTCATTTTCTGTTCCAGAATCCACCATCGAGGAGATCAAGGCTCGTACTGACATTGCCGACCTGATCTCCTCGTACGGCATCCAGCTGCGCCGCTCCAGCGGCGGTTACATGGCGTGTTGTCCGTTCCACCACGAGAAGACACCGTCTTTCCACATCCAGCCCGACAAGGGATTCTACCACTGCTTCGGCTGCGGCGAGTCGGGCGACTGCATCAAGTTCGTCCAGAAACAGGAGGGGATGTCCTTCATCGAGGCCGTGAAGAAACTCGCCGGCGCGTGCGGCATCACGGTGGAGGAGAAGGAGGATCCCGAAGCCGGACAGCGCAAGCGCCTGCTGGCGCTCCACAGCCAGCTCGCCGACTTCTTCCGTCGCTGTCTTCTCCAGGCGAAGGAGGCGGAGCCCGCGCGCGCCTACCTCGCGAGCCGCGACCTGCCGGAGGCAATCGTCTCGCAGTTCAAGATCGGATACGCCCCGCTTTCCGCAGAGGCCATGCGTACGTGGGCAAAGAAATACGGTTTCACCGACGAAGACCTTACCGCCGCCGGCGTGTTGTTGCCGCCGAAGTTCGCGGGCGGTTCGTGGTTCAACCGCTTCGGCGGGCGTCTCATGTTTACGATCACCGATCGGCAGGACCGTGCCATCGCGTTTTCGGGGCGCATCCTCACGAACGACAAGAAGAAGGCGAAGTACGTCAATTCGCCCGAGACCGTTCTCTTTAAGAAATCGAACGTTCTCTTCGCGCTTGCCCACGCCGCGCCGAACATCGTCAAGACACCGGGACGCGAGGCGATCGTGTGCGAAGGGCAGATCGACGTGATCCGCTGCCATGCGTGCGGATTTCCCGTGGCGGTTGCGTCGCAGGGTACGGCCTTCACGGAGGAACACGTGCGCATCCTCAAGAAGTGCGCCGACTCCGTGGTGCTTGTATTTGACGGCGACGGCGCGGGACAGAAGGCCGCGATCCGCACGGGCGGGGAGTTCCTCGCGGCGGGCGTGCCCGTGCGCGTGGCGATGCTGCCGGAGGGCGAGGATCCCGATTCGCTTCTCCGCACGAAAGGGCCCGAGGCGTTTCAGGCGTGTCTAGACGCGGCGGTGTCCGTCGCGAACTTCCAGGTGCGCACGCTCCTTGCGCACGAGACGAAGCCCTACAACCTGCGCACGGTGTCGGATACGAGCCGGGCCGTGCTGGAGACCATCGCGAAATGCACGTCGGCGGTGATGCGCGCCACGCTCATCGACGAGGCGGCGGTGCTTCTTGGTGTGCCGCCTGCCGCCCTGCAGGAGGATTTCCTCAAGGTTACGGCCGCTTTGAAACACCGTCTACCGCCGCCTGCGCCCGTCATTCCGGACGAGCCCTTTGAGGAGCCGCCCGTCGATCAGACGTCCGTTGTGTCGCTTGCAGGGGAGGACGCCGCCTCGCCCAAGGTGAACCCGCCGCCGACAACCGAGACCGCGCTCTGCGAGTTTCTGATGGAGCACGAGCGCGATGCGGAGCGGGCGTCGCTCGATCAGCTCGTGGCGGATTACCTGCCGGACGCAGTCCTCGCGCACCCGTTCACGCGCGCGTTCGTGGGAGCGTGGCGCGCCGGGGCGTCCGCCGACGGGGATGCGATCACGTCCCTGCGCAACGACCTGCCGCCGGAGATGTGCGTGTGGCTTGACCACATCCTCCTGACTGAGGAGAAATCGGCCTCTAGCGAGCTTGCCCCTGAACAGATTCTCCAGGGATTCCTTCGTAAGCTGTGGATGGAGGCCGTGCGTCGCCGCCAAGGGGAGCTTCCTGCGGAGTCGACGCCCGAGAACGACGCGGCGCGCCTCCGTTATTCTACGGTCATCCGCCAACTACAGCGCGGTCCCTGGGGCCGAGCCAGCGCCCTCATGTGTTCCGCCACGTTAGAATAACCAGTGCCCACCGTGCGCAAATTGGGCGCATCTGCGTAATTCGCCGCCGAGCCTTCTGATGATTGGAAACAACTATTTAAAACAACTTGCCTTTGGCGCGCGGGCTAACTCGCCCGCGCCCATTTGCCGATCCTCAAACTGCCACGATTCTGAATGTTCAAGGAGCGCCCGCAGGATAATGTTGTTCTTGAAAGTTGTCATGGTTGTTTCCAAATCCCAATACGTATGGGTGAAAAACACAGATTCGCCCTTGCAAATTCATCTGACCATTTTGCACTTGCGCGGAGGGCGTGGATTTGGCATACTAGACGCGCTGAACCCTTCAGACGCGCAGTGTCGTTTTTGCGAGTTCCTTCAAGCCGTGTGACTTGCCTCGCGAATGGCGCGGAAGAGAGGTTTTGCGTTTACCTCTATAAACGGAGAAAGAAAAATGATAGACCGCCGTTCGTTCATGGGACTTGGCGCGCTTGCAGTGGCTGCTGCCGCCTGCCGTCCCGCCGTAGCCGCAAATACCTGTTGCGCCGCGAAGAAGGGCAAGGTGAATTTCAAGTTCGGCATGGCCGGGTTCTCGTGTCACCGTCTGACGCTGGACGAGACGCTCAAGTTGATGAAGAAACTTGACCTGCACTATCTCTGCATCAAGGATTTCCACCTTCCGATCAAGTCCACACAGGCGGAAATCGACGCCTTCAAGCAGAAGTGCGCCGACTTCGGCGTGACAGGCTACGGCGTCGGCCCCATCTACATGGCGACGAATGACGAATGCAAACGCGCTTTTGACTACGCCAAGGCAATCGGCGTGAAGACCGTCGTTGCCGTGCCGAACGAGCAGAAGGGCAAGAAGCGTGTCCACAGCCGTGCCCGCTGCGAGTACCTGAGCGGACTCTGCGCCGAGTACGACATGAAGGTGGCCATCCACAACCACGGCCCCGACATGCCCGACTGCTATCCCACGGGCGAGTCGTCGTTCAACATGGTCAAGGACCTCGACCCGCGCATGGGTCTGTGCCTCGACATCGGCCACGACTACCGCGCCAAGGCCAACCCGGCCGATTCCGTTCGCCGCTTCCACACGCGCCTCTTCGACATGCATGTGAAGAACATCCTCCTCAAGCCCAAGTACCACGCCGTTCCGATGCCGCGCGGCGAGATGGACCTCTGGGAGGTCGTCAAGGCCCTCGTGGAGGTTGGCTACACCGGCTGCTGCTCGCTTGAGTACGAGTCGTTCCCCGGCAAGGGCGTGAAGCCCGGCATCAAGGAGCTTGACGTGGCCGAGTGCGTGGGTTACTTCAAGGCGCTCATGAGGGCCGCCGAAGGTTGAAGCGGATTCTCATACTAGGAGCGACCGGCTCCATCGGCACGAGTGCGTGCGACGTCGTTCGCACGCACCCGTCCGATTTCCGCATAGCGGGTTTGGCGGTCCGCTCCAACCGTGAAAGGGCCGAGGCGCTGGGACGCGAATTCGGTGCGCCCGTGTTCTGTGGCGAGGACGCCGCCGAGAGGGCCGTTGAGGAGACGGACGCCGACATCGTGCTCGTCTCCACTGTCGGCCTCTCCGGACTCGCCCCCACGCTTGCCGCGATTGAGAAGGGCGTGGACGTAGCGCTCGCCACCAAGGAGGTGATGGTGGCGGCGGGCGAGCTCGTCTGTGCCCGCGCCGAGGCGAAAGGCGTGAAGATCCTGCCCGTCGACTCCGAGCATTCAGCCATTTTCCAGTGTCTGCAGTCGGGGGACTCGGGCTGGCGTGGACGGCGCGACGTGTCTAGGCTGATTCTCACGGCGAGCGGCGGACCGTTCCTCGACGGCCCCGCCGACCTCTCCTCCGTCACGCCCGAACAGGCGCTCAACCATCCCCGCTGGAAGATGGGCCCGAAGGTCACGGTCGACTCGTCCACCATGATGAACAAGGGGTTCGAGATCCTTGAGGCCCGTTGGCTCTTCGACGTGCCAGTGGACCGCATCGACGTGGTGGTACACCCGGAATCGATCGTTCATTCCCTCGTGGAGTTCACCGACGGCGCCACGCTTGCGCAGCTCTCGCCGCCCGACATGCGTGTGCCGATCCAGTACGCCTTCACGTGGCCGGACCGCCTGCCCGCCGAACGCGCGCGGCTCGACCTCGCGACGCTTTCCTCGCTCACGTTCCGCGCACCGGACGAGGACCGCTTCCCGTGCCTGCGGATCGTCCGCGCGGCGTCGGAGGCGGGCGGTGTCCGCACCGCCGTGCTCTCGGCGGCGGACGAAGTGGCGGTGTCCCGCTTCCTCGCAGGCTCGATTTCGTACACGGACATCCCGCGGCTCGTCGCGGACGCGGTGGACGCCGCGCCGGACCTGCCGTGCGACTCGCTTGAAAACATCCTCGCCGCCGACGCGGCCGGAAGAAAGTTGGCAGAAAAATGGAATTCCTGATTACCGTGTTGGCGATTATCGCCTGCATTCTCCTGTTCTCGTTTGCGATCTTCATCCATGAGTTCGGGCATTTCCTCGCCGCGAAGTTGCTGGGTTTCCAGGTGGACACGTTCTCGATCGGTTTCGGTCCGGCTCTCTGGAAGAAGACCTGGAAGGGCGTGGAATACCGCATCTCCGCCATCCCATTCGGCGGCTACGTGGCGTTGCCCCAGCTTGACCCAGCTGGTACGGCGGGCGTGCAGGGCTCGCAGACCGAAGGTGAGGACGGCACGGACGCAAAAGACCCCGGCGGCGAACCCGTCGTGCCGATGGCGAACTGGAAGAAGATCGTCGTGGCGTTCGCGGGACCGTTCGGCAACATGGTGCTGGCCGTCGTGCTCGCCCTCGTCCTCTCCGCCGCGCCGGGCGCGCATTTCGGCGTCCTTTCCGCCGAGATCGGCGGCCTTGTCGACGACGGACCGGCCGCAAAGGCCGGACTCAAGGTCGGCGACCGCGTGCTGTCCGTGAACGGCCATGCCGTGAACACGTGGACGGACTTGATGACGGAGGTCCAAATCGTGGCCGAGCGCCCGGCGGAGTTCGTCGTCGAGCGCGGCGGCACGAACGTGGTCCTCACCATTACGCCGCAGCGCGACAAGGACATGCCGGACCGCTATCTCATCAGCGCGCTTTCCACCACGGGCACCCGCAGCTACGCCCCCTGGATGCCGGACCGCAACCCGCTCCGCCAGCTCGCGTGGGACGCGGGCTCAATGGCGCGCGTCTTGAAGGCGCTCGTCACGCCAAAAGAGGCCGGCTCCACCGCGAGAAGCCTCGGCGGCCCCGTGATGATCGCCGAGGGCCTCTACCGCCAGGTGCGGCACGACCGCTGGGATGCGATCGGGTTCCTGCGGTTCCTCAACGTCAACCTGGCCGTGCTGAACCTTCTGCCGATTCCCGTTCTGGACGGCGGACTCATCCTCTTCTCCCTTATTGCGCTCATCTTCCGCCGCCCCGTGCCGCGCAAGATCGTGGACAATCTCTCGATGGTGTTCATGTACCTCTTCCTCGCGCTGATGGTCACGCTCGTGTGGCGCGACGTGACGCGTAGCCGCCGCATGCACAAGGCAAGGGGTGAACTCGAGAAACTGATCAAGCTGGAAGAGAAACGTCTGAAACGCGCGCAGCAGTTCAAGCCCGCCTTCGACCTCGGTACGTCGTCCGAAGACGCCGGTATGGCGGGCACCCCGTGCCCGCCGCCCGAGAAGGACTAACCCGTGTTCACCCGCACGCAAACCCGCCTGCTCAAAATCGGCAACCTCCCGCTTGGCGGCGGGGCGCCGGTTTCGGTTCAGACCATGTCCAACGCCGCTCCGCACGACGCGGCGGCCCTCGTTGCGCAGGTCGCCAGCTGCGCGGAACGCGGTGCGGATGTAGTGCGCCTTACGGTGCCGGATATCGAGGCCGCGCGCGTCCTCGGCGAGGTGCGAAAGTCGTCTCCCGTGCCGCTCGTGGCCGACATCCATTTCGACCACCGCTGCGCGCTCGCCGCTATCGAGGCCGGTGCGGACGCCCTGCGCCTCAATCCCGGCAACATCGGCGGACGCGAGAAGGTGCGCGAGGTGGCGCGCACGGCCAAGGCGAAGGGCGTGCCGATCCGCGTGGGCGTGAACGGTGGATCGCTGGAGAAGGACATCCTTGAAAAGCACGGCGGCGCCACGCCCGAGGCGCTCGTGGAGTCCGCCCTCCGGCACGTGAAGCTGTTGGAGGATGAGGATTTCCGCGACATCGCGATTTCGGTGAAGGCAAGTGACGTGGCGCGCACGCTCGCGGCGTATCGTCTGCTTGCGGAGCGTACGGACTGTCCGCTCCATCTCGGCGTGACGGAGGCTGGCACGTTCATTCCCGGCACCGTGCGTTCGAGCGTGGCGCTTGGCATTCTGCTGTCGGAGGGCATCGGCGACACGATCCGCGTGTCGCTTACGGACGTGCCAGAGCGCGAGGTGACCGTTGGTCTTGAAATTTTGCGTTCGCTGGGATTGCGTGCGCCGGGTCCATCCGTGACGAGCTGTCCCACATGCGGGCGCACCCGCGTGGACGTGTGCCGTGTGGCCGAGGAGGTAGAGGCTGCGCTGGAGCGGTATCAGCGCGAGCACGCGAACGTGAAGTTGCCGCACGTGGCCGTGATGGGCTGCGCCGTAAATGGACCTGGAGAGGCCAAAAACGCCGACGTAGCGCTCTGCGGCGGAAACGGCGAATTCCTCCTTTACGTACACGGAAAGCCCGTGCGCAAGGTACCTTCCTCAGATGCCGTTGCGGCCGTCCTTGGGATGTTGCCGCGATCATCGTGGGCGTGAAGTACTGGGTGATGTTCGTTCGCAGAATCCGTGATTTCAAGAATGTTGAAACAATGATGTTGAAATGAGGGACGTCGTTGTGGTATAATTGCCGCATGAAAATTGCAAATCCATTTCTGACGGCAGGATATGCCGGCCCCGATTATTTCTGCGACAGGAAGCGGGAGACGGAAGAGTTGATCAGGCATCTTGACAACGACCGGAACACTACGCTCATGTCGCCGCGCCGTTACGGGAAGACTGGTCTGATCCGTCAGGTCCTGCATTTGCTTTCGAAGCGGCGCGGCATGAAGACGGTCTACGTTGACCTGTATCCGACGCGCAGTCTTCCGGATTTTGCGCGCGCGCTGGCAACTGCGGTCGCAGAATCCGTGGAATCGCCCGCCGAGAAGGTGTTCCGGGCCGTGTCCGCGTTCGCGCGGGGATTCCGTCCAACGATGACCCTTGACGAGATTTCGGGGCGGCCGAAGTTCAGCTTCGACATCAATGCGGCGAACGCGCAGGCGTCGCTTGAGTCGATCCTTGAATACCTGAAGTCGCGGAAAGGGCGCACGATCGTCGCGATCGACGAGTTCCAGCAGATAGCCGAATATCCCGAGAAGGGGGTCGAGGCGTTGCTTCGGTCTAAGATCCAGTTCATGCACAATGTTGGTTTCGTCTTTTCTGGATCCAGGCTTCACATGATGGCCGAGATGTTCCATTCCCCGAAACGGCCGTTCTTCAATTCGACGGCGGCGATGTCTCTTGGGGTCATAGACAGTCAGGCCTATTTTCGCTTTGCCGCTTCGTTTTTCCGCAAAGCCGGCAAGATTCTGCCACAGGAGACTTTTGCGGCGGCGTATGACAGGTTCGAAGGCATCACATGGTATGTCCAGTCAGTGATGAAGGTGCTTTATGCGTCTGAAGTTGCACGGCCGACTGAGGAGGACGTGGCCGCCGTCGTCAGTCAGCTGGTTGAGGAGAACGCGATGAACTACGGTTTCATCCTCTCCAAGTGTACGCCTGGCGCGGTAGAACTTCTCCGCGCGGTGGCTGCGGAGCGTGTGGTGTCCGAGCCGATGTCCGCTGAGTTCGGGCGCAGGCATGGCCTACGGGCGCCGTCAAGCGTGCGCTTCGCGCTTGACTCACTTCTAGAGGACGAACTCCTCTACAAACGTGAAGACGGATATGTCGTGTATGATCGCTTGTTCGCCGAATGGTTGAGGGGATAACATGGTATTTTTTCTCCCCAACTTTGCGATGCCCGAGACCGTCCTGCCCAGGCCGCGACAAGCGCGGCCTAGGCAGTTAGTTGGAGGAGTTTTTACTTCACGAGAACCGTCAGGCGGCGGGACTTGTAATCGCCGGCGTTGTTCATGAACGTCCAGTCGGTGTGGTCGTTGCCCTTGTTGGAACCGATGCCGAGGTCAGTCGCGCCGCCGACTGAGAAGTGGTTGTACGCGAAAACTGTCGCGCCGCTCTTGGCGTTGTGCACCTGCATGCAGCCGTAGCCGTCCTTTCCGCCCTGCACCGGGTGCTCCGCGTCGTTGCAGTCGTACATATTGTCGCTGCCGCCCGCATTGGCAAGTCTCTTCTGCGTTCCGTAGTTGCCGAGGAAGAACTCGATGATGCCGTCGCCAACGGCACCCTCCTCCACGCCGATGCGGTTGGACCGCACGACGAGGTTGGAGACCTTGCGCTGGAACGTCGCGCGTGACGCGCACGGAACGCCGAGCTTCGCCGCGTCGTCCGTGAAGGTGTCCATTGCCGCAACAACCCACTCAATCGCGCCATCGGTGCGCTCAAGCTCAAGAGCGTAGGCGACGCGCGTGAACGCGCCGGCCTTCGCCGCCTCGTTGAAGGAGTAGCCGGCGAAGCGGTTCGCCGGGAGATCGGCGGCAAGAACCTTGCGGAAGCCCGCGAGCTCCGGAACCTTGAGCGCGTCACCGAGCTTGGCGTTCACGTCGGTGAGGTCGTCCTCCGGACGGCGCGCGTCGATTTCGAACGGCCCGAGCGGGAGACCAGAATCAAACGAGTAGAGCGAGCCGATCCACGGGTTGGAGTAGAGATAGCGCAGACGGCGCGGTTCCTTGACGCCCGGCGCGGAGACGATGAGTTCCTTCCCCGAGAGCGTTGCGTTCGCGCCCTTGTTCAGGATTTTCGCGGGGACGTACTTGCCGTCCTTGCCGGCGATCTCGAAGCCTTTCGCCTCGGTGCGGTTGTCGTTGTAGGCGTACCAGCCGTTCGCGTTTTCGAAGGACATCACGAACTTGTCGCCCTCGACCTTCCACGACTTGAGCACCGGCGCGTCGTCGATGATGTCGGTGAAGCCGTAGTCGCGCTTGAGCGCGTGCAGGACGAGGCGGCGGGCCACGGACTCCTTGTCGTTCGGATGGATGTCCCAGGAGTTTCCGATGTCGCATGTCGTGATCATCGCGGCGTTCTTCTCCTCGGCGGCGAACTTCGCCTGTCCCATCTGGACGGAGAACCAGCTGCGGCTGAACGGCGCGAGCTGCACGAAGTAGAGCTTGAGGTCGGGGTTCTTGAACTCCTTCGCCCAGCCGTTGTAGAGATCGTGCATCTTGTCGCAATACCGGATTCCGTCACCCGCGTTGGAGCAGCCCTGATACCAGATGAAGCCCTTGATCGCATACGGCGCGAACGCGGCGACCATGCCGTTCCAGAGGGCCGTGGGCGTGCCCGCACCGACCTTGGCAGGGATGTTCGGCTTGTTCGCGAAGCCGGAGATCGGCGTCCACGGCTCGATACGCGTGCCGCCCCAGCTGGAATCGATGATGCCCACGGGGACGCCGAGCGCGTCGTGCAGCTCGAGCGCGTAGTAGAACGCCATCGCGGAGAGGTTGCCGTTGAAGGTTTCCTTGAAGGACTTTGGCGAGTAGTCGCGCCATACGGCCTTCCAGCCGAGCCTCGGCTCGCGGGACGTCGTCCGCGCGTTCTTCACGTAGCGGATGAACGGACGGCGGGCCATCGCGGTCATCACGGCGCCCTGTCCGTCGCGGTAGCGCGGGCCCGGGCCCCAGATCGGGCACTCGGTGTTGGACTGTCCGCTCGCGAACCACACTTCGCCGACGAGGACGTTTTTGATCTCCTCGGCGTTGGTTGCGCCGGCGACCTTGAGAACCCTGTTCTCCTTCGAGGCAGGCATCGCGTCAAGCGACACGCACCACTTGCCGTCACTGCCAGCCTGCGCCGTCTTGGTCTGTCCGGCGAACGTTACGGTCACCTTCTCCCCCGGATCGGCGACGCCCCACACTGGGACGGCGCGTTCGCGCTGAAGAACCATGTTATCGGCGAAGGGCGTGGCAGTTTTTACATGTCCGTACGCCGCGAACGCCGTCGCCAGAATCGCTGGCGCGACAATCATTTTCGATACTTTCATTTCTATGTGTCCTTTCCCCGGAGTCTGATTCCGGATGCGAAAAGTATACCATAAACCAGCACGCGGGGGGAGCGTCTCCACAATTTCCTTTCACGGCGCTATTCGTGTCTGTCATTCAACTCCGTAATAGTGTATAATATTCGCGCCAACCGGAATTGAAAGGAGCAATAATGAATATGTTAAGAAGAATAGTGTGCGGGGGCGTCATGTCCCTTGCCGCTGTTATTGCGCTAGGCGCCTCGGCTTCCATCGACGGCGAGCTGTTCAAGACCCCGCCGGACTCCGCCCGGCCGTGGGTGTACTGGTACTTCATGGACGGTAACACGACGCGCGAGGGCATGAAGGCGGACCTCGACGCGATGAAGAAGGCCGGCATCGGCGGCGTGCTGATCCTCGAAATCGGCGCGGGACGTCCGCCGCGCGGCCCCGTGGAGTTCCTGAGCCCGAAGTGGCTGGAACTCTTCGGCTATGCCATCGCCGAGGCCGACCGCCTCGGCATCGAGGTGGCGGTTGGGACAGGCCCCGGCTGGTGCGGCGCGGGCGGGAAGTCCGTCAAGCCCGACGACGCGATGCAGCACACCGTCGCGAGCGAGACGACGGTGACGGGGCCGCTGGACTATTCCTCCGTTCTGCCCATCCCCGCGCCGCGCGCGCCGTTTTTCGGCATCCGCACGCTCACGTCCGAGATGAAGAAGGAATGGGAGAGCTACTACCGCGACGTCGCCGTGCTGGCGTTCCCAGAGCCGGAAGGCGCGGAGCGTCTTCCCGATGCGGATGAAAAGGCCATCTACCAGCGCGCGCCGTTTTCGTCCCGCCGCGGCGTGAAGCCGTACCTCACGACGTCGCACAAGGCGGTGCCGCCGGAGAAGTGCGTCGATCCCGCGAAGGTGGTGGACCTCACGGCGAAGATGGACGCCTCTGGACGTCTCACCTGGCGCGTCCCCGAAGGGCGCTGGACGATCCTGCGCGTCGGGCGTCGCCTTACCGGACAGACCACGCGTCCCGCGCCCAAGCCGGGCCTCGGATTCGAGACGAGCAAGTTCGACCGCGGCGCGATCGAGCGCCACCTGCACGACTATGCCGATAAGATACTCGCCGCCGCCGGTCCGCGTCGTCCCGGACGCGGCCTCACTACGCTCCACTTCGACAGTTGGGAGATGAGCGCGCAGAACGGCTCAGCCGCGTTCTTCAAGGAGTTCGAGCGCCGGCGCGGCTATTCGCCGCTTCCGTACATCCCCGCGATTAACGGACGCGTGGTGAAGTCGACGGAAATCACCGAGCGTTTCCTCTTCGACTGGCGGCAGACAGCGCAGGAGCTCGTAATCGAGAACCAGCTTCTCCCTATCAAGGAGTTTGCGCACAGCAAGGGGCTCGTGATGTCGAGCGAACCCTACGACATGAACCCGTGCTGCGACATCACGTCCGGCGCGGTGGCGGACGTGCCGATGTGCGAGTTCTGGTCAAAGGGAATGGGCTGTCCGGCGGAATACAGCTGTGTGGAGTCGGTCTCCATCGCGCACACGATGGGGCGTCCCGTCGTCGGCGCGGAGGCGTTCACCGCGAGCGCGGAGTACTGGAAGCAGTACCCCGGATCGATGAAGGCGCAGGGCGACTGGGCGCTCGCCTTCGGCATCAACTGCTTCAAGTTCCACACGTACCAGCACCAGCCGAGCTTGACGGACAAGCCCGGCATGACGATGTGCGGGTACTACGGCGTCAACTGGCATCGCAACCAGACGTGGTGGCCGATGGTCGATTCCTACCACCGCTACCTCACGCGCTGTCAGTGGTTGCTCCGGCAGGGGCGTCCCGTGGCGGACATCCTCTACCTCCTGCCCGAAGGCGCGCCGATGGTGTTCCAGCCGCCGAAGGACGCCTTCATGGAGGGCGACTTCCCGGACCGGAAGGGATATTCGTTTGACGGCTGTTCGCCCGAGGTATTCATGTCGCGGGCCAAGTTCATCGACAAGAAGATCGACTTCGAGGGCGGCGCGACGTACAGCGTGCTCGTGCTGCCGAAGGTCGATGCGATGACGCCCGCGCTGATGAAGAAGATTCTCGAATGTGCGGAGTCGGGCGTGAAGATTGTCGGCGGGGTACCGCGCAAGTCGCCAAGCCTTTCCGGTTATCCGACGTGCGACGAAGAGGTCGCCGCGCTTGCCGATCGCATCGCGCCTCGTCTTCACCATGTTCACGATAAGAACGATAAGAACGCAGTTCTTGAGATGGCGAAGGACGTGATAGAGAATGAGGCGAAATGGATATGGAGCGCGGGCGAAAAGGATGTGATGAAGCAGCCAAACGGTTCGCGCTGGTTCAGAAAGACGTTCAGACTAGAAAAGCCTTCAAAGGAAGATATTAAACGCGACTTGATGTTGGCGGTGTCTCGATTCTCGGATAGGGATTTTCATGAAAGATGCTATAAGGGCGAGTTTTGCTGCAATGTGAAAAGCGCATCTGTTGTAATTGCCGCAGACAACGCATATCGTCTGTACTTGAACGGCAAGTTTGTAGGCGAGGGGATTGATTTCCACGACGTCGGTTCGTATGCTAACGTGATCAACCTGCTGAAGCCCGGTGAGAATGTAATCGAAGTGTTGGCGGACAACTGGGATGACTCGCCCAATCCGGCAGGTCTTATTGTTGCCTTCGTGATCAAGTACACGGACGGTCGTGTCGTCACCTTCAAGACGGATGCCTCTTGGACGTGTGCGACGGACAAGAGCAAGGTTTTTGGCCCCGTGCAGGAGTTTGGCGCGTTTAACATGGGACCGTGGCGTCTGCGTAGCATGCAGAAGGAACTCTATCCTTCATTTAGTTATGTCGCTTCTTGCGTAGGAATGCGTCCAGATCACATGGGAGGAGGCAATGTGCGTTACATCCATCGCAGGCTTGACGATAAGGACATCTACTTCTTAAGCCATCGTGATGATTATCTGCGTATTATAGGGGGGGCTCATTTTAGGGTGAATGGTGTAAAGTCCGTGGAATGGTGGGATCCGCTTACGGGCGAGCGTAGAGAGCTGCCGAGGTGGAGATATGCACACGACGGTACTGTTGAAGTAGAACTTGAGCTAGGACCCAGCGAAAGTGGATTCGTCGTATTTTCCCATGGGACTACAGGCATGTTCAAGTCAATGCTCTCTTCCATCTTCCCGACGAAGAAAAGTAATTTCCGCTCTTACAGTGTAATTGCTGAATTGCCCGACCAGTGGAAGGTTTCGTTCGATCCGGCGTGGGGCGGACCGGAGTGCGAAGTGGAGTTCAAGACGCTTGAAGACTGGACGAAACGTCCGGAATGGGGCATCCAGCACTACTCTGGGATTGCCACGTACCGCAAGACTGTGACGAGCAAAGAAGTGCCTACCCACATCAGCCTTGGCGACGTGGCGAACCTTGCGCGGGTGAAGCTGAACGGGAAGGACCTTGGCTCGGTGTGGTGCTGGCCGTGGCGCGTGGCGGTGCCGGAAGGCGCGTGGAAGGACGGCGAGAACCTTCTTGAGATCGAGGTGGCGAATCTCTGGCTCAACAGGCTCATCGGCGACGCGTCGCTTCCGCCCGAGAAGCGACTCACGCGCACCACGGTGAATCCGTACAAGCCAACGGAGACACTTCGCAGGTCGGGTCTCTTCGGGCCAGTCCGGCTTGAAAGAGAACAATGATTGCAGTAGTAATGACACAAAAGGAACAACTCAAAAAGGAATACAAAGATGACAGGTTTTGACATCGCAATGGCGGGTCTGCTCTCATTCGGGCAGGTCATTCCGAGCGCACAGCGCGAAATCGTGAAGCACGCGGGTCTCCAGATTATCCATGCGGACGGCGCGGTGACGCTTCGTCTGAAGGAGACGGGCCGGACGGAGTCCGCCATCGAGGGCGGGCGCGTCGTGACGGTGAATTTGCAGGACGAGCACTATCCCGTGTACATCACGCGGCACGTGCGCACGTGGAACGACTGCGACGCCGTCGAGACGTGGTACGAGCTGCGTCACGAGGAGCCGGGTCCGGTGAGGCTGCTCCGCGCCGACAGCTTCGCCTCGCGGATCAACTGCAGGGCCGACGTCGTGAAGGTGCTTACGCTCACGGGCGTGTGGGCGCTCGAGGGGAACGTTACGGAAGCGACCGTCGCGAACGGACAGATCGCGCAGTACCGCTCGCTCGCGGGCACGCGCGACGCATGGGAGTCGAACGCGGCGATGATGGTGAGCTTCGGCGACAAAGTAGATGAGGAACGCGGCAAGGTACTCGGCGTGGCGCTGGAGTGGACTGGCACCACCGAGAAGCGCGTGCGGCGCAGTTGGAACGGACGCGAGACGGATGTCTTCGCCGGCATCGACATGGAGACGGGTCCGTACGTCCTCGACCCCGGCAAGACCTTCACCACGCCGCGGGCGATCATCGTGTGGTCCGAGAAGGGCAAGGGCGAGGTGTCGCGTCAGTATCACCGCTGGGCGCGCCGCCACCTGATGCCACACGGCGACGTCCTTCACCCGATCCTGCTCAACACGTGGGAAGGCTCGTACTTCAGCTTCACGGAGAAGACGCTCACCGACATGATGGACGGCGTGAAGGAGATGGGCGGCGAGATGCTCGTCCTCGACGACGGCTGGTTCGGGAAGGGCAAGTACGCCCGCGACGATAAGAACCGCGACAAGACGGGCCTCGGCGACTGGGTGGTGAACCCCGAGAAGCTGCCGCACGGCCTTGCCTGGCTTGCGGACGAGGCCGCCAAGCGCGGACTCAAGTTCGGCCTCTGGGTGGAGCCGGAGATGTGCAACGTGAAGAGCTGGCTCGCCGAGGCGCATCCCGACTGGATTCTCCGCGAGCAGAACCGCTCGCTCCTCCTCGGGCGCGGCGGCTCGCAGGTTGTCCTTGACTACACGAACCCGGCCGTGCGCGAGAACATCTTCAACCAGCTCGACGCCGTGTACGCGCAGGTGCCCACGCTCGCCTACGTTAAATGGGACAGCAATCAGAACATCGTCAACCCCGGCTCCACCTACCTGAAGCCCGACCGCCAGCCGAACCTCTGGTACGACTACACGGTCGGTCTCTACGACCTGCTTGCGAAGCTGCAGTCGAAGCGTCCGCACATCATGGTGCAGGCCTGCGCCTCGGGTGGCGGGCACATGGACTTCGGTTTCCTGCGCTACGCGGACGAGTTCTGGGCGAGCGACAACACCGACCCGTTCCGCCGCGTGTTCATCCAGTGGGGCGCGTCGCAGTTCTATCCCGCGAGCGCGATGGCCTGCCACGTCACGCGGCGCGGCTCGTCGATGAAGTACCGCTTCGACGTGGCTATGACCGGACGCATGGGCTTCGAGCTGCATCCGACGAAGCTTTCGAAGGCGGATGTCGAGTTTGCGAAGGCGGCAGTGGCCGACTACAAGCGCATCCGTCCGATCGTCCAGCGCGGCGACCTCTACCGCCTCGTCTCGCCGTATGACGGGAGGATGTCCGCGCTCATGTTCGCGAGCGAGGCGAAGGACGCGGCGGCGGTGTTCGCGCTCGGACTCGACAAGGACATCATTGTGGAGGAAACTCTGCATCTGCGCGGACTCGATCCCGACGCGAAGTACGTCGTGACAGAGATCAACCGTGGCGCGAAGCTTCATGCCAAGCTGCCGAAAGAGCCGGTCGCTGGCCGCACACTCATGGATAAGGGAATCGCCGTCAGGCTCTCCGGCAGGTTCGACTCCGCCTCGTTCGAGGTCGTGCGTGCCGGGGCGGAGAGGCGTTGAACGGCGTTGAATGGCAGAGAACCCGTGAAATCTGTACCATACGCCCAAAAAATATGGTATAATGCGGGGCAAGGAAGGAATAGACAACGACATGCAGACTGAAACGACCGAGCGTCCGACGATGAAAATGCTCCCTGGCGACGAAGTGCGCCAGATCATGTGGCGTTTCGCCGAGCGATACGACATCCAGATGGCAGTGGCGGGCGCGCGCAGCGTGGCGCGCGGCATCGTGGCCCAGCTCGTGGCGGGCGGCCAGCGCAAGACGCACGACTGGACGGCCGAGAAGCAGGGTGCGTTCGAGGCGTTCGACGCCTCCGGCATCACCGCGAGCACGCTCAAGCAGGAATACGGCGGGCTTTTCGATGGACCAAAGAACCTCGCCTCCTCGCTCCTTTCATACGAGTTGAGCTGGGTGGATAACGGCGCCGCGACGTCCGCGCTCGTGAACGGCCTCGCGATGGGTCCGATCGCCGAGCTTGGTACGGACGAACAGAAGGCCTACTACATGACTCGCTGTGCGCCCGGCAACGAGACGGGTAAGACGTGGCGCGGGTCGTTTGCGCTCACGGAGCCGCTTCCCTACGTGGGCGTCGATACGGGCGTTCTCTGCGGCCGCGTGAGCGTGGCCGAGTGGAAGGAGGGCGAGGAGCCGAAGCTGCGTGTCGAGAAGCGCGGCCGGTTCATCACCAACATCGCGATCGCCGACTACGTGACCGTGGCCGTGAACTCCGGCGACGACCGCATCAAGGGCAGCTGCATGGTGATCGTGGAGGCGACGGACCCCGGCAAGTTCGACCGCGGCGCGCAGACGCTCAAGTGCGTCCACCAGCTCTCCAACACGGGTGACCCCGTGATTGACGTCGTCGTGCCCGCCTCGCGCATCGTGGGCGGCTACACGATCAAGGACGGACAGATCGTGCCGAACCTCGCGCACTCCGAGATCATCGCGCAGGTGTTCTCCAAGACGCGCGTGGGCGTGGGCGTGATGGGCGCGGGTTCGCTCATGAGCGCCATCGAGCCCGTGATCCGCTACCAGCGTACGCGCTTCCGCGGCGCGGCGGGCGTAGACGAAACGTCGCCCCGCTACCAGCAGGGACTCCAGATGAAGGAGGACGTGACGGAGCGCCTTGCGGACGTGTGGGCCACGGCCGAGGCCGCGTCGTCTCTTGGCTTCGACATCTCCCGCCGCTTCGACGCGCTCGAGCTCATCCAGGATGAAGCGAAGGCGAAGCTCGGCAAGGGCCGCGAGATGCTGAAGAATATGAAGGCGCCGATGGCCGCCGCCGCCGCGTTACTAGCGGAAGGGAAGGATCCGATGGAGGATCCCGACGTCACCGTGCGCTATGTCTATCTCCAGGCGCTCTGCAACATCCTGTGCCCGAGCTGCAAGCTCTGGAACACGGGCCACGGCGCGAACGTGATGCGCGAGGCCGTGACCCTCATGGGCGGCTACGGCATCACGGAGGACTGTCCGGGATTCCTCTTCTACAAGTGGACAGACATGCAGCTCGACGCGACGTACGAAGGCCCCGAGGCCGTGCAGCGCCGCCAGATTTCCGAGACGATGGCGAATCCTGTGTTCCTTGCGCAGCTTGAGGCGTGGGAAAAAGAGCTCGCCGCGTGTCCGAAGGCCGCAGAGAACGGCGCAAACGCCCTTGCGGCGGCGCTTCGTCTGTGGGCGTGGACGCGTGCGTTCGCGGCCGGTGCGAAGGACCCCGCCGGCAAGAAGCTCGGCTCCTCGCAGCGCCATGGCGTGGTGTTCCCGCTTGCGGACGCGCTCGCGGGGCTCATGGCCGCCACGAGCCTCTGGCAGGACATCCGCTTCCTTGCGCTCAACGGCGCGGAGCATCCCGTGGTGGGACCGGAGCTCCCAAGCTACCTCAACACGTTCAACGACTTGCTCGGCACGGTCGTGGCGGACGTGGCTGGAGAGGCCGCGAAGGTCTGCGCGGGCGTGGTCTATGGTTTCGACGCTGCAACGGCGGAGGACAAGGCGGCGTTTGCTGCGCTGCGTGCGGCCCTGGATGAATCGCTCGCCGGCACACGCCTAGCGAAGGATCGCGCGGCGAAGTGCCTCACCACGGTCATGATCCCGGAGGCGCTCGACTATCCAATGTGATTTTTTCGGAAAAGGTGTCAGTTCTACGTGGGCTGTCTGCCTTTCCACATGTGTAACCCAACAGGAGGAAAAACAATGAACATAAACAAACTCATACTTGCAGCGGCGCTTGCCTGCGCCTGCGTCGGCACCACGATGGCGCGTCCGGGCCACGGCCCAGGTCCTCGTGGTCCCCACCGTGGCCCTGTGCCCGTGATGCGTGGCCCCCACCATGGTCCTCACCATGGTCCAGGTTTCCACCGTCCGCCACCGCCCAGCCTCCACGGCTGGCATCGCGGTCCGCGTCCTCACCACCTCTACCGTAGCTGCTGGTTCGGCGGCGTTTGGTATGACGCATACGGCTACCCCTATACGTCAACGGCGGTCGTAGTGCCCGCCACCACGACGACGGTGGTTCCCGCTACGACGGTTGTTCCCGCCACGACAGTGGTTCCCACCACGACTACGACGGTTGTGGCACCTGCGGCTCCTGCCACGACCGTGGTTTACTGACCGGTTGTCCAAATCCGGTTCGCGCCCAGGACGGCATTCGCCGTTCTGGGCTGAAGTGCATACTAAAGAGAGAGAAAGAGAAATCAAAAGATGAGACCAGTTGTATTGATCATCCGCGACGGATGGGGCGTGAACGAGTACCACGAGGGCAATTCCGTGGTGGCGGCGAAGACGCCGGTGATTGACCAGATCCGCGCGCGTTATCCACATTGTCTGTTGGACTGTTGCGGCGAGGCCGTGGGGCTTCCGGACGGCTACCAGGGAAGCTCCGAGGTAGGGCACCTCAACATGGGCGCGGGGCGTATCGTGGTGCAGGAGCTAAAGCGCATCGACGACGGTCTCTCCTCCGGCGAGCTCTTCAAGAGTCCGAGGTGGGCGAACTTGATGGAGAACTGGAAGAAAAACGCGAGCCAGCTGCACTTCTTCGGGCTTCTGCAGGACGAAGGCGTCCACGCCCACCAGGAACACCTCTACAAACTCATGAAGCGTGCGCGTCAGGAGAACCCCGCCGGGAAGATCGTGGTGCATCCGTTCCTTGACGGACGCGACACGCCGCCGCGTTCAACGCTTGAGTACATCGCCCGCCTGAAGACCGAGATGGCGGCCGTAGGCAACTGTACGATCGGTACGGTCATGGGTCGCTACTACGGCATGGACCGCGTGAAGAACTGGACGCTCACCGACCTCGCCTACAACTGCATCGTGTCGTGCGAAGGCCGCAAGGTCGCGAGCGCCGAGGAGGCCGTGAAGGCGTCGTACGAGAACGACAAGACCCCCGACGGCACGCCGATGACGGACGAATACATCCCCTGCTGCGTGATGGATGGCTACGAGGGTGTCAAGGACGGCGACTGCATCATGCACACGAACTACCGTCAGGACCGCGCGATCCAGCTTACGCAGGCGTTCGTCTGCGCCGATTATGCGGGCAACCGCCACGCTATGCCGAAGGTCACGTACCTCGGCTTCACGCGTTACTGGGACGAGTTCGAGGACTACTTGCTCGGCGCGATGGGCGCGGGCGGCGGCATGGACAACCTCCTCGGCGAAGTCGTGTCGCGCGCCGGCATCAAGCAGCTCCGTCTCGCCGAGACGCAGAAGTTCCGCCATGTAACGAGCTTCTTCAACGGCAAGTCCACCACGCCCTCCGAGGGCGAGGACCAAGTGGAGGTGAAGAGCCGCTTCGACCCCGCCACGTTCGCGAGCCATCCGGAGATGGATGCCTACAACGTGACCGACGAGCTTCTCAAGCGCCTCGAGAACAACCCCTACGGCTTCATCGTGGTCAACTACGCTAACTGCGACATGGTCGGTCACACGGGCGACCCGAAGGCGGCCTCCAAGGCCGTCGAGGTGGTGGACGAGTGCATCGGCAAGATCATGCCCCGCCTGATGGAGCTGGATGCCCACGTGCTTATCTACGCCGACCATGGCAACGCCGAGCAGATGGTCGACTACAAGACCGGCATGGTGAAGACCTCGCACACGCTGAACCTCGTGGACTGCTTCTACGTGGCGAAGGACGCGGCGGGCGTGCGCCTCACTCCGCTTGCGAAACTGAGCGCCGTTGCTCCGACCGCGCTGCAGCTGCTGGGTTTGCCAGTGCCGCCCGAAATGACCACTCCCTCGCTCCTCGCGGGCAAGGAGCCGTGGTCGAAGACCGCGCTCAACATCTGACGGAGGGATGCCGGGACGGTTGCAAGCGATGTGGCTGGCGCTGGCGCTTTTCGCGTCAGCGCCGCTTCTCGCGGCACCGTTGGTGATGAATGATTCCTATCGGTCGCCGCGAAACAAGGAGCGCCCCCTGCGCAAGGCCACGACGCTCATCGTGCTGCACACCACCGAGGCGCACGCGAAAAGTTCGCTCAACAAGCTGAGCGAGCGCGGAGAGGCCCACTACTGCGTTGTTGAGAACGGAACGGTCTACCGCATAGTCGACCACAACCGCGAGGCGTTCCATGCGGGACGGTCTATGTGGCAGGGCAAGGAGGACTGTGACGAATACTCCATCGGCATTGAGGTCGTCGGCCATCACGACCAGGCAGTCTCGCTCCAGCAACTTGACGCGCTGAGAGAGCTGATCGCTCACCTCAAGCGAATCTACTCGATCACGGACGCACGGGTCGTGTGCCATTCCCACATCGCATACGGAGCACCGAACGCATGGCATAAGAAGAAACACCGCGGGCGAAAACGTTGCGGAATGCTCTTCGCCATGCCGAGCGTACGCGCCAAACTCGGTCTGACGGCGCGGCCTGTGTCTGATCCGGACGTTAAGGCGAAACGCCTAGTGCAGGCCGACCCCGACCTCGCGGACGTCCTTTACGGAAAGAACGATACTATGGTTGCCGTATACGGACGCCGACCAACGCCCGTTGTGATGCGGGCCGCGCCGACTAAACCCCATGCGGCGGCGAAGCCACATACGGTGGTGAAACCCCATACGGTGGCGAAACCCCATACGGTGGCGAAGCCGTCGCATAAGCATCCAAAGCCACAGATGGCGAAGACACCTCCGAAGCCGGTGCAGAAGCCGACACCACCGCCGAAGCAACAGCCGAAAATCATAGCCGTCAAGCCGCCGCCTGCAAAGTCGGTAATTGCCGTGACGCCTGCTCCTGTTGTCAAGCCCGCGCCGCCTCCAATTGTAAAACCAGCGCATCCAAAATTTGCGTCGCCTCCACCTAAGGCATCGCCTCCACCTAAGGAAGAGGAGAAGGGCGTCCTTGCCGGCATTGGCGGCTTTTTCAGGAGCACGGCGAGGCTGATTATCCCGAAGAAGAAGAGAAGGTCTCCTGTGCCAAGTGCAGACACTTCGCATCAGCAGACCGTTGTGGGCAGAAAACTTGAACGGCCGCCGCAGATTCTCTCTCGCGACCCGCGCAACCTTGCGGCATTGGAGGCTATGCCAGGCTATGTCAAGGGTGGTCCGGTGAGCGAGGAACTCACCCCATACAGCATTGCCGGCGCGGCGTGGCGCGCGCCTAGTACGTACTATTACATGAACGGGCGCATCGTCACGGGCGACAAGGTAAACGAAAAACTTATTGAGAAGGGGGCCTACATTTTCTACAAAAGCGACGTGCCTGAAAAAAGGTAAAAAGCCCTCTTGCTAATCGGCGTCCGATATGGTATCATATACGCCGTTTTCACCACGTTCGGGCGTGGCGCAGTGGTAGCGCAGTTGACTGTTAATCAATTGGTCGCTGGTTCGAATCCAGCCGCCCGAGCCATTAAAAAATGCGTTTGAGCCAATGAAATCAAGGGTCAAACGCATTTCTTGTCTAAAAGACCGATTCCCTTGAAATCTCCTGTTTTCCCCTCTGAATCCCCTACCGTAATCCACCATTAGCCACCAGCGTTCAACCCAATAAAATCAAGGGTTCCATGTGTTTTTGCGTGTGTCCAATTTCCCTTGTAGCCACTAGTGGCTAACTGGTGGCTACCGCATGAAAGCCTTTGCACGAGCGCACGGGGTTTGGTAGAATATCACCCATCGCGCTCCTGTCGGTCTGCCGTCTCATGTCGGCACTTCTTACCCGATGGGAGCGCGGCATTGGCAAGGGGGAGAGAGTCGGTGTCATTATACCCGCTCATTTTGCACTTATACCGCGCTATTTCAGACTTCCTGCCCTTAAAGGGAGGAAGTACCACGCGCGCGTACGCGCCAGTGTACAAAACTAGCTATGTTAGATCTTGCTTGATACCTTCAAAACCCAGTAGCATTTGTGAAAGTTCTCTCTATACTTTGACGTATTAAACGCAAGTCACCCCACATCGTCTAACGTTTCCTTGAAATGTCCAGCAAAGACCGACCACGAATATAGTACACAGGGACCCCAATGGCTCCACGGGGCTTCACCCCGATCATCGTAAAAATTTCTATTAACGATTATCTTCCCAAGCAAGCCCAACGTATTCTCAAGAATCGAATAATCACAACCTAACCCGCCCGAACCCGCCCTCAGTTCTTAGAATGTCATTAACTTTCTTCAACTTCCCAAAATCCTGCTTGCGTTGGGCGGGGAAATGTGGCATACTATTTTCGTCTTGTCTCTCAAAGGCGAGGCGGAATTTGATCTTTGATATCGGCGGGTACGGCTTTTCGTGACGCGATTGCGCGGCGAAGAGCGGCACAGAGTATCCGCCACCGGGCCAAAGTTTTGGTAGGGCGCGATCATCGAACGCGCCGCCGGAACGGAGGCCAGAACCTCGGGGCACTGGGAGAACGGGCATCTCGCCCGTTCAAGAGCCAGAGCCGAGGAGCTGGGAAATCCCGAAAGGAGCCCAGCGCGTACGCAACAGCGTATTGTCGCTCCACCGAAAACTTCGCCAAGTTGAATTAAGAAGCGAGATACGAAGTTGCGCTGCGTGGATGGATTAACATCCACGTGGCGTGCCTTCTGATCATGTTTCTTAAAGGGCGTTTGGCGATGCCTTCGGTGGGACGTGTGAATGTAAGGCACGCCACTCTTCTTTTCCGCACCAGAGTGGAGCGGCCTTTGTAAAACAATGGAGCGGAAATGGAGGTCGTATCATGATAGTTCAATGTCCACATTGCCATTACAGAGAGGCTGTTCCTGAAGAATATGCCGGCATGATTGGCGAATGTTCAAAATGCGGAAGGGAATTTAAGATTACAAGTCCAGTCACCTTACAGCAAGCAAAATTAGAAGGTAATCATCCTGTAATCAGCTTTGTGTTAGGCTTCTTTTTCAGTCTAATCGGCATACTAGTAGCATACATCATTGATAAGAAGAATGTTGGGAAAGCCGTAATAGGCTTTGTTGTTAGTGTTATCATATTGGTATTATGCGTAATGAATCTGCATTGCAGTGCTCAAAGAACTGGGTCTCATATTCAAAAGGCGGTTGAATCGATTTCCGATGAAGAAGGAGGCAAGGCGAGATATCGTGTAGAAGATATAAACGAAAATACTATTAAAATGCTAGGCGACTAAGTAGTGCGAACACGAGAGGAGTTTTACTGATGAAAAGTAAGTGTCCACATTGTGGGAAGATTGAAGAATTACCGCCTGAGTATTTCAAACAACGATGGCTTTGTGAGGGTTGCGGACGAGAGTACATCGTTGGAGTAGTATACGTTACGAAAAATATGTTTTCAAACAATGTTGCCAAAATCTTGTGTCCATACTGTGAACAAAGAAATGTGCTACCTTGGGTTGCGGTTAACAAAAACGTGGCTTGTGGATCTTGTGACGAAACATTTCACGTTCGCATTACCCAACATACCCCCCAGACCACTAATGTTCCCTCAGCCGATGTCCCTTCTACTGGACATGTTGTCAAAAAAATACGTGCAATCATATCTGTGATAGTCGCTATTATATTACTCATCTGGTTGTCCCCCCATCTTCTTGGCATTCTTCGCGAAGTAACGGGTACAGATTTTGGATTAGAAAAACTAATGTATGATGATGCGGACTGTGGCCTTGAAATAGCAGCCGCTTTACTTGAAAGAAATTATGCTGAGGCGATGAGATGGGCAAATCGAATAAAAGATGATCGCTTGCGCAGGATTAATATTATTAACATAAAAAAGAGTGAGAGATTATATAATACAGGGTGGCTAACTGATTGACATAAAAACAATTACTTACATGAACGGCAAGATATATTTATATAATTGATTGTTGTTGCGTGTGTCCTCTGTCTATCGCATGGTTGGGACGTTGGGCGGGAATGGGAGCGGTGTCTGCTCTCGCGTGTCGATTATGATAGCGGTGGGGGGATGCGCCATACGTGGGACTCTCGTTTCGACAGGGGGAGTTTTAGGTTTGCGTCGGGCCTTCCGTTTGAGGGGATTGGGGAGGATAGGAAAGATACAACAATCGTTGCACCTTACCCTTGTCGGCTCGGACGCATCCGGCGAGACGTGCTCCCACAATCGGCAAGGTGAGTGATTGCACGTCCAGCCGCATTGACGGATTCGGGGACGAGGCGAACGTCCGGCGGGCGAGGTCTACGGTCTTGTCAAACTCTGTGCGGGTTGTGCAGTCCACACGGACAACGCCATGAATTGACTTGCCGCCCGAATAGACGAGCGCGACAACGGGCAAGCGGAGGAGGGAGATTGCCCCATACCAAAAGGCACATTGATCTGGAAGGGGCATTTCGTCAAACTCCATCAATACATGCGGGAATGTGGCAACGGTCGCGTTTGTGGCGAGGTGTGGCGCGCCATCCCCGCGATCCTCACTCTTGCCCGTAAAAGGATTCACCTTCACCAGTTCGCCAGCCCTTGCAAGGCGAGTGCCGTCTGAAAGCCAATCAGACACGGACATGAAGTCATGTCCCAGACGGGGAATCCACGCGCCAGAATGAGGCATGATTCCCACAGACAGGGTATGGAGTTCGGGTTGATCAAACATTGCCGCGAACTGTGCCCACCGCTGTGTCTCCGCGTCCATGTGTCGCACATCTACAGGCGAGAGTGCCATAAGTGCGGCGGACGATGTACAAAGCGCACGCCGTCCTGCTTCCAAGCAATCTTCTACCGCCCGCGAGGGTGGCGGGGACTTCACGGTTGGCTTGTAGCGGCTGACGTATCGCGCTCTCCTGCCGCCGTGTGCACCAGTCCATGCTTCCACTTTAGGGTACGCCGTCGCCATTCCGCGTCGAATGTCGGCGTTCCTGTTGGACACGCCCTGCGCCCGTGCATCCGTGATTACATCGTCGGCGGACAAACCAGCCGCAACCGCCCAATAAGTCAAGTGTTTCAAACCGTCCCATGTCGCGCCCTTGTGGAACGTGACAAGAGCGTTGCGGTAGCGATCGAGCGCGCTCAGTCTGTTTGAGTTGTTTACCATCCTGTTTTTCACCCTTCTCAAAGCGGATATGCGAAAGCCTTACAGAGTTCATACACACGTCCCCTAAAAGGGGGGACGTGTATGAAGTCTAATAGACTAAGGCTTTATAGAGTTCATGGAATCTAGTTTTATGAAGTCTATGGAGTCTATAAAGTCTATACGCCGAATGATTCACGGTAGGCCGCTATCCTTTCGGGCGTTGATATGAACCTTGCGCCATGGAAACGCGCTTTTGCCGTCCCGTCCGGCTTACGTTCCAGTTCGGGCGTTTCGGCAAGGTCACCGCGTTCAACGAGCGCACGCAAGAGATCGTCCGCAAGGTTGCTTCCAACTGCCGCTTCCGGTCGCTTGGCAAGTTCGCTCTTGAATACCTGTTTGCCGAGCAGATTCCCGCCCGCCGCTTCCGCAACTGCAAGCGCGGCGGACTTAAAGGCCGCTTCCCTGTCCGCGTTTTTCTGCGCACGTTCGGCAGGGGTCATGCTTTGCCCAGACTTGCCGCGCCCTGATTTCACAGGAATGTGTGGGTCGAGGGTGAACGTCTGCGTTGTACCGTCAAACAACGCCACGAACGGAGGGACGGGCGCGCGGTAGCGGTTTACCGTCTCAACGGTTACGGCGTTGTCCGCGTATGCGTTCGGCGTGAGCAGTATCGTGCAATCATCGTCCGCGATTGCGGCATAACTGCCCGCGCTACGGTCGGCGGCGGACTTGCCGGAAACGTCCCCCTTCGGGTCATGCCCGACAAGAAGCACGGCGCACACGTCCGCAAGGGCGGCGCGGAAATCGAGCAGGGGGCGCAAGCCCGCAGCGGAGTTTTCGTCCTCTGTCCCCTGCATGAGTTTATAGCGGGGGTCGATGATTGCGAGATCTACGCCGTGTTCTCGGAGTTGCCGCGTGAGTGCGTTGTCTGTCACGGGGGTGCCGTCCGCGTCCACAAATGCGTCTCGGAGCATGTGTGCCCGTCCGCGGAGGTTGTAGACGAGGAAATATCCGCTTTCGGGCTTCACGCCGAGCGCGTCCGTCTGCGCCTTCATCCGCTCTTGAAATCCTGTGGGCAGAAGTTCAAGATTGAAGTATGCCACTCGACGCGGACGTTCCGGCGCAGGGAATCCAAGACACTTCACGCCACACGCAACGGACAAGCCGAATTGCATCCCAAAGAATGTCTTTTTCGATTTTGACTTTCCGTAAAGCGCGCTCTGGGAGTTCTTCGCCATGAAGTCGGGTATTATCCAGTCGAACGGCGGCAGGGGCTTCGCGAGGAACGCCGCGCCGTCCACGGGTTCAATGGCGGGGGCGGCTGCCTTGTTCAATGATTTGACGAATGCTTTCATCGCCCATCTCCCTCGGTCGGTGAGACGTCAACGCCGTACAGGTAGTACATGAGCGCGCCGTAGCTTTCGCAAACGTACATGGCCCCCCTATGCGTTATCACGTTCGCGCCGTTGCCGTCACTTGACGGTTTTACTACGATAATGTCCGTTCGTGGAATTCGCACACGTCTCGTAAGGTACACATACTCGTCGTCGATCTCACCGTATGCCGTCCCGCCCATGTGATGTCGTGATTGCAGGTTGTTCATGTAAATTCTCCGTAATGGTTCTAGTTACGTTTTCGGCCTTGTTGGTTGTCATCCTCGTAGCCCCTCCCCTGAAAGAAGAGCCGTGACGCTTGCGCCTGCGTATGCCTGAGCGCGTTTTCTTCCCTCCCCAGAATAGATCGGTACGAGCAGGCCGCGACGAGCATAGGCCGTGACACTCTTACAGCTTACGCCCAGAAGCGCGGCCACTTGTGCGCGGGTGTAGGCGCGTGGCGGCGGTTCGCCCTGCATCTCGTGAATTCCCTTACCGTTGAGTTCGGCAAGCGCGGCCTTCACCTGCGCAGCGTTGATAGACGGGTCGGTGGCGCATAGCGCCCGCACCGCTTCCATTATTGACTTGAGTGCCATGGAGCACTTCCTTTCTGTAGTCTTGATGTCCCTTGCCGTAGGCGTTGTGCCTTCCGCGCTGGTTGACGGCGCATATTAAATCACACCAAGAGATATCAAGCAATTTTCATCGCACGAAGTGCCGAAATCTGCCGAAAACTAATCACCTAAAATACAATAAATCCCGCATGTTTGCTATGCGGGATCGCTTGAAAAATTATTTGATTTGCCGAAATCTGCCGAAGTCTTTAGCCTTTGTTTTTGTGCGCGACTATGTATGCCGAAAGATACTTGCCCCATGTCTCTATTGCTTTTTCTCTGTCTTGCGATTTCACTTGTTCGCGTCCCCCGTCCTTGCCTTTTAATTTACCATGCAAAATTCGTGCTGTATAATTTGTGTCTTCGTTCACCATCTTACTTATCACTTCTGCAAGGGAATAGTTTTCGTATGCGTCACTCTCATATCTGCGCTTTGCCTCTTCAAGTACTTTCAGGGCTTCTTTATCTTTTGGGTATCGTGGACTACGTTTCTTCTTTTGTTCTGGTTGAGGTTGGAATGTCCCTTCTTCAGTCTGATTGATTTTCTCTGTCGCCTGTCTGTCAAGCGAGAATGCTCGGCGCATGGCAACGCGGAATTCATCGGGTGTAATCTTCCGTTCAAGGAACAATCGTTTGGCGTCCGTGTCAATGTCGCCCGTGAGTTCTATTATGCAGAAGTCTTTATACGCCTTCTCTAGTTTCGTCGCAGTTTCTATGCACCCTAGTGCCTTTGCCTGTGTGATTTTCTCCTGTTCCAGTTTGTACACGGCAAGCAGAAAACGGACAAACTCCTTTGCTGTATTTTTCACCCGCTCCACTGCATCTTGATGTGGCCATGCCGCTTTTAACTTTTCAAGTTTTGAGAACACTTTATCGGCTATCTCAAACAGCGTTAGGCGTTTTGTAAGGACATTCTCAAAAATCGGAATGTTGCCGAGGCTTGTACCATCTTCATCCTCCACATCTAACACATGAGGGATCGTTATTTCTTCTAGTTTAGGTAGATTGATTCCCTTTGTCGCATCAGATATTGTACGCTGTGCAGAACTCAATATTTCAAAAGGGTTCGATATTTCGATGCAATCCAGATAGTCATTTATGCTCATGCCTAGACGTTCCTCTGGATTGGCAAAATACCGCTGCACGCCTGCGCTTTGCGCGGGGGCGCACCACTTAAGCCACGGATCAGATTGCGGTTTTGAGGCTACCTTGCCTTGGGATTTCTGTTTCTTGTGAGACATGGTTTATTCCCCCTTCGTCTTAGCGTTGTAGAGTTTAAAGAGGTGGGCGACGATTTCGGGTTCGGGCGTGTCGGGCGCAAGGCCGTAGGCGGCAAGCACCGCTTTGTAGTTGAGAATCTTGTGCCATGATTTCATGCTCGGTCCTCGTGGCGTGCGGCGAGAGCCGCTAGGCCTTTTGCGGTGAGGCGGTACTTTTGCGTGGGTGAGCGCGGCGAATCGGGCTGCGACATTTCAATCAGTCCAAGCCGGATGGCAGGGCGCAGATAATCCTCGGTAAACGTTACCCTGTCTTTGAGAGCCAAGGCTTCCATTATGGCAGACCTTGCCATGTTACCTTTGATTACTGAAAGCAATCTATTTACTTGTAGGGTTACTTGTAGGCTACTTGTAGGGTTACTTATAGGGTTCGTGGTTACTGGGGGTGTTACTTGTACGGTTACTTGTTCGGTGGTGACGGCTTGACCCTCCCTGTCCTTGGTGTAGTAGGGTACGGTCATGCGGATGAAGTTGTCGAGGAAAATGAAGTTTTCGCGCCCGTATTTCGTCATGATGTAGCCCATGCCGGAACCGAGTGCTTCCACCAGTTCGAGGTCGCGGAAGATGCGCATGAGTTCCTTGTTGCGTGGGATCGAGACGCCTTCGAAGAAATCCTCCCGTGTCAATCCCTCCGGCAGCCTCCCGAACGAGGTTATCTCCAAACGGTCGGAGAAAAGCTCCACCTTGGGCGGCACTTCGCGGGTGTAGTCATTGTGGACGATTGCGTTGATGACGGCTTCGCGTATGGCCTTCTCGTCCCAGAGCGGCGTGTCGATGCGTTCGAGGGCGGTCTTGCGTGTCCGCACGGTGTTCTCCACCTTCAGCCGTTCGATGACGCGCTTGGTGGCGGTGACGAGGGAGGTCATGCCGTATTCGTTGTTGGCCACGAGTTCTACGCGGTCTGTCCCTGCGTACTTGGCGACCTTGATGGAGTTGGCGTTCTCGTCAGCGAGAAGATACGCGGCGTAGTTGTAGGCTCCGTCGTCCGTAAGAAGTTCCAGCGTCCGGGCAAAGTTGTCTGTGAGTTTGAATCCGTGCTCCTGGTAGTAGATGCGCAGTTGTTCAAATGTCAGGTCTTGGCGGACGGAGCGGATGCGCCCGATGGAGTTGCGGACGCGGCGGGCGAATAGGTCTTCGATCATCGCCTCCGGCATTGGTTCACAAGCCGTGCCGATGCGGATGAAACATCCTTTCGGTGTCATGCCGTAGCGTTTGAGGTAGTATGGCTTCTCGCTGCCACCGGCGAAAAACACCTTGATGACCTTCACGCCTTCGACTACTTCGACCACTACATCAAAAAGGCCCATGACTGACGGGAGGATGTTGTTGCGTAGCCTGTCCTTGATCTTGAGAATGTCGCCGTCCGTGTCCGTCACGCCGACGGGATTGCCCGCCTTGTCTATGCCGAAATAGAGGATTCCGCCCTCGCGCCGGTTGAGGAACGCGACGGCTTCCTCTTCGAGGTCGATGTCGGGCGAGAGTTCGCGTTTGAATTCGATGCGGTCTGTCTCTATCATGGTACGTCCTCCTTCGGGCAAAGCCATTATTGTTGTTGCGTCATCCATCGTTTCGCCTTCTTGCGTCCGTCTGGCGACAACGCTTCAAAAGCCGCCTTAAACGCCTCCAGACGCGCCGCCGCGTCCGTGGGCGTCGTCGCACCGTCCGCGCCGTCCGTGTGCCCTGCGGGGCTTGTGGGCGTGTCCGCGTCGATGGCCTGCCCGTCCGTCAAGTCGGGAAGGGCGAGGACGCGGCTTGAATCGTCGTGCGTATAGTGGGCGGTCATGGCCGCCGTGCGGTGTCCGGCTAGACGCTGGCGCTCCGCGATGGTCGCGCCGAGCCGTTCAAGTTGCGTGACGAATGTGTGCCGCAGACTGTGAAAGCCGCAGTCGGGACGGGCGCGCGTGTCGCCTTCCGCCTTGTACGAGGTCTTGATTCCTGCGGCGTTGAACACTTCCGCGATCATGCGCACCAGTTTCACGCGCCCCGTCGTGCCGCCGTTGTACAGAGCGGCGGTGTCGGGGAGAAGGTAGCCTTTGCGCTCATCCGTTGGGACGGCCTCTTCGATGATTCGCGCGAGGGCGGGATTTATCCGCGTCTCCGTCTGCGTGTCCGTCTTGTTGGAGTAGCGGGTAATGATGCCGTTCACGCGGTCGATGTTCGCCCATTCCAGCGTCGCGCAGTCGCCCAGCCGCAAGCCCGTGTAGAAGCCGAGCGCAAGCAGTACGCGCATTTCGCCCTGCGCGGTCTTGAATATCGCCGCCACTTCTTCAAGGTTCAAGTCGCGGCGACGGTGGGGCTTGTCGCCCTTGCACAACTTGATGCGCTCTATGCCCGTTTTCGTCCGCTTGTCCCATGAGAAGGGATTTGCACCGAGCCGTGCGTCGGGATAGACGGCCTTCCCGTCCGCATCCCGCGCGGCCAGCGACGCCCAAATGAGTGCAAGGGCATTGAAGTGGCGGTTGAAGGTCGTGCCGCGAACGCGGGCGACGAGGTGAGCGGCGTACTCCCGCGCCGTCCGCGAGTCCACGCGGCGCAGTTCCTTGATTTCGGGGTGGTTGGTCTTGAGCCATTCCGTGAAGATGCCGTACCATTGACCGTAGTTGCGTTGCGTCGCGGGGTCGCGCTTCTGGCTTTCCGTGGCCGCATCGAAAGCGTCCCATGCTTCCGTGAGCGTGTACGAGGGTTGCGCGTCCTCCCACGCCCGAAGTTCCGCCGCCACGCCGTCCAGCGCGTCCAGATTGCGCCGGATTTCCTTCTCGCGGGTAATGAGTGCGTTCCCTTCCGTGAGTTTGCGCAACTCTTCCCGCGCATCGTCGATGCCGCTTGCGTCGATCATCTGCGATTTGCGGATGCGCCGCCCCTGCGCGTCATAGATGTACCAGCGGGCAAGCCACTTGTTGCCGCGCTTCTCCAGCGTCCCCGTGTTGTTGGCGCGTCGGCGTCCACTTGCGCCGTTTGCCCTGCCGGAGTCTCCGGCCTTTCGTCCCCCCTTGCGGGTTGTGTCTTTCTTCCTCATGTCAGCCACCTTCTTACTTGTGGTTTCGCGGCAAGATAGGCGGCCTTTCCACGCGGAGACTTCGCCTATTGTGCCTTGAACGCCGCTATGATACCATAATCGGGGTGAATTGGCAAGGGTAATCCACCATTAGCCACTAAATAATCATAATCACCAATAAAAACGGGGTTTGATAATTGACTGTTAATCAATTGGTCGCTGGTTCGAATCCAGCCGCCCGAGCCATTAAAAAGTGCGTTTGAGCCAATAAAATCAAGGTTCAGACGCATTTTTCATGCCCGGAAATCGTTAAGACTTTCGTACAAAACTCTTTCGGCGAATGCTAGCTGCGGGAATATTACATTTTGACGTTGGAACGGTGGTGCGAGCCGTCCTCGGCGAGCCGCTAACGATCCCCTGGTGGAGGTCCACGCGTACCTCGACACGCAAGTTGACAAGGTATACGGTCTTTCGCCGTGATTCCGCGCCGTAATCTCACCAAGAGACGCAAATATAAGGCTAGCCCGAACCATGATATTTTCATGCGGCGCGGCGGCGGAGCGGGGCGGAGGTTCGCTCCGGGAATGCGGGCTGCGTTTCGCGGGCGCGCGGCTCAGCGCGCCCGCGAAACGCAGACTAAGGGGCCCGGAGTGAAGCCTCCGCCACGGCCGCGGCTATGGCCTCACGGGGGCTCGTAAAAAATCGGGGTAAGCGTGATATAAGAATTTTCAACTGTCGCCGGTTTCTCACTTTGCCGCTTGGAGAAAACCGGTCAGACCTGTTAGTGCGCTGTCCGTCACCAGACCGGTATGTATAGGTGAATTTCATTTGTTTGCATTCCCCATTGCGCCACGCACGACGATGTGGTACACTAATCGGCAAACCTTTCAAAGGGTTGATATCCACCCGTGATGCTCTGCCGAGGCGGCGGAAGGCGGCGTTCTTCTCGCCCCAGACATCGGGCGACTTCTCGTTTTCAAGTTAGCGGTGAGTGTGTCATTTTGACACACTTGCCTCGTGGAAAAAGGCCGGTTTGGAGCGGAATTTGCTTTGGTGTGCAGCGGAGCATGAAATGGTGCGCAGCAAAGCATCAAATGGTGCGCACCAAAACCTTCGACGGTGCGCAGCATTGAAGTGTGCCAACTGTGTCAAAATGACACACTCATAGTAGGGGCGTTATACCCCAAGGTGCATGGGACCAACCGTACATGTCAATGCGCTCGGGGAGCGTGGAATATAAGGACGCGCGCGCGCGTACTTTATATATAGGGCAACCGTCGCGCCCGCATTCGCGACATGGACGTTTACATGTGCAAGAGTGTAAAAGTTATTTTGGGACAACTCCTTAGGGAGGGTGAGTCGGAGTAATGGCTTTAGGAATCGTCTTTGGAAGACTTCGCTAGTAAAAGGAGTTTTGGTGTACAGTAAAGCATCAAGTGGTACGTACACCAATTTGTAAGAAGGCGCTCGCGCTCAGGCGGAGGCGACTGGCACGGCTCTGACGAACTTAGGGCGGTACGCGGGCCAGTCGGCTAGGATGCGCGCGGCAAGCGGCGACGCGGTTCGGGCAGCGTGTTCGCGCAGGAGCGCAAGAAGTTCGCGCTCTTCCTCGGAATCGGACGCGACGCCGGCGAGATCGATGGAATCAAGGTTGCACTTGAGGTCGAAGTCGCCTGATTCGTCGAGCACGTAGGCGACGCCGCCGGTCATGCCAGCGCCGAAGTTGACGCCTGTCGGGCCTAGTACCAGCACCTTGCCGCCGGTCATGTATTCGCAGCCATGGTCACCGATTCCCTCCGCGACGAGCGTGACACCCGAATTGCGGATGCCGAAGCGCTCGCCGGCCTGCCCGTTGATGTAGATCGCACCCGACGTGCCGCCGTAGGCGATCACGTTGCCGGCGATCACATTTTCTTCGGGCTTGATAATCCCGAACACAGGACTCGGCGGGGCAATCGTGATGATGCCGCCGGAAAGTGACTTGCCGATGTAGTCGTTGGCCTCGCCGTGCAAGTTGAAGGTGATGCCTTTTGCGAGGAACGCCCCGAACGACTGACCGGCCACGCCGGTGAAGTTGACGGTGAGACCTTCAGGGCTGGAAGCACGCCGTGCGACAAGCCACCCCGAAAGCGCCGCGCCTACGGAGCGGTCGCAGTTGGAGACCGTGCGCACGAGAGTGCTTTCGCCGCTCTCCACGGCAGGAATCAGCTCGCGGGTGTCGTAGTTTTCAGATTCTTTGCCACAAAGGCTACAAAGGTCACAAAGATTGGTATCGCCAGATTCCTTTGCGATCTTTGCGTTCTTTGTGGCCAATAAATCCAAAAAGTCAAATGCTGTACCTCCCTTGGCCTGTAGCAAGTCGGCACGGCCGCGCGCTTCGGCGAGGGAATGGAGACCCAACGAGGCGAGAATTTCGCGCACTTCTTCCGCGAGGAAGCGGAAGTAGGCTTGCAGATGCTCGGGTTTTCCGGCGAACTTCGCGCGCAGTTCCTCCTTCTGCGTCGCGATTCCCACGGGGCAGCAGTTGAGGTTACAGTTGCGGCACTGCACGCAACCGAGCGAGACGAGCATCGACGTGCCGAACGCGAACTCATCCGCGCCGAGCATCGCGGCGATCACGATGTCGCGCCCCGTGCGGAGCTGTCCGTCAACTTGGAGCTTCACGCGGTGGCGGAGATTGTTCTTGATGAGCGTCTGATGAGCCTCGGCGAGGCCGACTTCCCACGGGAGGCCCGCGTGCTTCATCGAGGTGAGCGGCGCGGCGCCTGTGCCGCCGTCGAAACCGGAGATCACCACAACGTCGGCGTGGGCCTTGGCAACGCCGGCGGCGATGGTGCCGACGCCCGCCTCGGAGACGAGCTTCACCGAGACACGTGCCTCGGGATTCGCGCATTTGAGGTCGTAGATGAGCTGCGCGAGGTCCTCAATGGAGTAGATGTCGTGGTGCGGCGGTGGCGAGATCAGGGTTGTGCCGGGTTTCGCGTGGCGGAGGCGGGCGACGAGGTCGTTCACCTTGTGTCCGGGGAGCTGTCCGCCTTCGCCCGGCTTTGCGCCCTGTGCGAGTTTGATCTGCAGGTCCTTTGCCGAGCGGAGATATTCAATCGTCACGCCGAAGCGCCCCGAGGCGACTTGCTTGATCGCGCTGTTTTTCTCGGTACCGAAACGCTCGGGGGTCTCGCCGCCTTCGCCGGAGTTGGACATCGTGCCGAGTCCGTTGAGGGCCAGGGCGATGGTTTCGTGCGCCTCGGGCGAGAGCGAACCGAGCGACATCGCGCCGCCCACGAAGTGCTTCACGATCGAATCGACAGGCTCAATTTGTGCAACAGAAGCACGTTTAGAGGAGGTAGTTGTCCGTGTAGAACAGGTAGAACATGTAGCACATGAATATGTTTTTTCATGTTCTGCATGTTCTACATGGATAAAATCAAGTTGTGAACGGAGGGTCACGTGGCTGTGCTGGTCGATGTCGTCGGTGTAGCGGTGGAAGCGGGCGTAGTCGTTGTGGCGTACGGCCTCGCGGAAGTCGATGAGCCGCTGCGGGTTCCAGAGGTGCTCTTCGCCGCCCTTGCGCGCGCGGTATTCGCCGCCGGGAGGACAACTACCGGGGGAACCCAGGTTCCCCCGAACCCCTTCGATGAGGTTTTCGATATCGTCCAACTCCAGCCCGCCCACGGGCGAGGTGACGCCGCCGAAGTATTCCTCCATGAGTTTCGGGCCGAGGCCGACCGCCTCGAAGATGCGCGCTGAGCGATAGGAGCGCAAGGTCGAGATGCCCATCTTCGACATGATTTTCATGATACCCTTGCACACCGCCGTGACGTAATTGGTTGTGGCCAGGTAGGGCGCGGACTCCGGCCGCGCCGTGCCCGCCCTACCGATCTGCGATACCGTGGCCAGTGCGAGCCAAGGGTTGATCGCCGTCGCGCCGAAGCCGAGCAGGACGGCGAAGTGGTGCACCTCGCGCACTTCGCCCGATTCGACGACAATGCCGACCGACGGGCGCACGCCCGCCTCTGCAAGTGCCTTGTTCACCGCCGTTACTGCGAGGAGGGAAGGGATTCTTTTTTTGCCACAAAGATCACAAAGGTCACAAAGATTATTATCGCCAGAATCCTTTGCGATCTTTGCGTCCTTTGCGGCTAAAAAATTCCGATCCGAGAGGATGATAATCTTCGCGCCATCCTTTACTGCCTGCAGCGCATCGGCTGCGAGGTGATCAAGTGCGGCCTTTAACCACCCCCGTTCCCCATTCCCCGTTCCCCGTTCCCCAACGCACATAGAGAGAGTCTTTGCTGGGAAATCGGGGATGTTACGCATTCGCTCCAGTTCGTCGTCCGTCAACACCGGACGCGTCATCTTCACGAGCCGCGCGTGCTCGGGCGTTTCCGAGAGGATGTTAGCTTGGTTGCCGATGTAGGTCATGATCGACATCACAAGCTCTTCTCGGATCGGATCGATCGGCGGATTCGTTACCTGCGCGAAAAGCTGGTGGAAGTAGTCGAACAGGCGGAATTGCCCGTGTGCCCTCAAGCACGCAAGCGCGGCGTCGTTGCCCATCGCGCCGACGGGTTCGTGTCCGGTCTCGGCCATTGGCCTGAGAATCAGTTCGATATCCTCCAGTGTCCAGCCGAAGCGTTCGCGTTGGCCGGACACAGTCCGGCCATCAGTACTCGACGGCACGATCTCATTAAAGAGGCCCGTGACCGGAATGTGATTTTCCTTCACCCAACGGCGATAGGGTTGTCGGCGGGCGTAGTAGGTCTTGACTTCGGCGTCCTCCATGAGGCGGTGGTTCACGAGATCGAGCCAGAGAATCGAACCAGGCTTGAGGCGGCCGTGGCGGGCGACGTTTTCGGGCGCGATGTCGAGGACGCCGGTTTCGGAAGCGAGGACGAAGAGTCCGTCTTTCGTGAGCGTCCAGCGGGCTGGACGGAGTCCGTTGCGGTCAAGCGCGGCACCGAGGCTGATGCCGTCCGTGAACGCGACGGCGGCGGGGCCGTCCCACGGTTCTATCAGGGCCGAATGGTATTCATAGAACGCGCGCACGTCGTGTCCCATGTGGTATTTCGCGCCCCACGCCTGTGGGATCAGCATCATCATCGCGTGCGGCGCGTCGCGTCCGGCGGCGACAAGCAGCTCGAACATGTTGTCGAGCGAGGCAGAATCGCTCTGTCCTTTGTCGATGAGCGGTAGTATCTTCTTGATGTCGATCTGGTAGGGCGCGGACTCCGGCCGCGCCGAATTCTGGTAGGGCTGGCGCCCCGCGCTAGCCGCTTCGGGGAAAGCGAGTGACGGCTCGCGTGCGGCGAGTGCGTTGAGGTTGCCTTTGAGCGCGTTGATCTCGCCGTTGTGTGCAATGGCACGGAAGGGGTGTGCAAGCTCCCATGAAGGGAAGGTATTGGTGGAATACCGCTGGTGGACAATGGCGAACGGCGAGATGAAGTCGGGATCGGAGAGGTCAGGATAGAACTTCTCGATCTGCGTCGCGAGGAGAAGCCCCTTGTAAATGATCGTGCGCGACGAGCAGGAGCAGACGTAGGTCTTCGACGTGGATTTTTCAATCTGCCGCCGGATGACGTAGAGGCGGTGTTCGAAGGACATTCGACATTCGTCATCCAACAACCGTTGTCCGCTGTCGGTTGTCGAATGTCGTAATGTAACGAAAAGCTGCCGTATCCGTGGCATCACTTTTCTGGCATCTTTGCCGATGGCCGAAGGATCGGTCGGCACGTCGCGCCACGCCAGCACTTCGCATCCTTCCCCGAAAACGGCTTTTTCGATTTTTTCTTCCTCGCCTTCGCCGCCGAATACCATTGCTATTCCAATACTCTCTGCATCCCTGCCTCTCTGTGCCTCTGCGTGAGATAATTCCCCCAACACCTTCCTGAAGAACCCGTGCGGGATCTTCATCAGCAGCCCGGCACCGTCGCCCGTCTCGGGGTCGTTGCCCGTCGCGCCACGGTGCATGAGGCGCTTCAGGATCGTCATGCCATTGACGACGATCTCGTGGCTTGCCTCTCCCGAGAGGTTCGCCACCAGTCCCACGCCGCACGCGTCGTGTTCGTACTCGCTGCGGTAGAGTCCTTGCTGTCGTTCGTATTTGCTTTGCTGGTTCATGGCCGTATGCCTTCATTCAAGAGGTATTGATTTGCCGCTGGCGAGGGCGCGAACGACAAGTGACGCGCCGGAAGCGCAGTCGCCCACGCAGTAGATGTTGCGCGGTGCGTCGGAGATGAGTGCCGTACGCGGCGTCTGGGCGAGACCGAGCTGCGCGACGATGGGATGATCAGTCGGAACGCCCGTGAAGCCCATAGCGAGAAACACGAGGTCAGCCCTGATAATCTCCTTGGTGTTCGGCACGGCGTGGAACTTCAACGGTCTGCCTTCGGGCGAGAACTCCCATTCGACGGTCTCTACTTCCACACCTGCGACACACCCACCTTGCTGTTGTACGCTTGCTGTTTCGTCACTCCCGCCGATGAATCTCAAGGAATTCAAATTCCACCGGCGTTCGCATCCTTCCTTGTGGCTAGAACTCGTACGGAGCATATATGGCCAGAGCGGCCAGGGCGTTGAGGCGTCGCGCTCGTCCGGCGGTTTGGGCATGATCTCGATCTGCGTGACGGACTTCGCGCCGTGTCGGATTGCCGTGCCCACGCAGTCGCTGCCAGTGTCGCCGCCGCCGATCACGAGTACGTCCTTGCCCTTGGCGTTGATCGGCGGCGCATCGATCTCGCCGGTGAGGAAGCGGTTTTGTCCCTCAAGGAGTTCAAGGGCGAGATGGACGCCGGCCAGTTCACGTCCGGGAATCTTGAGATCGCGGGCGGCGGGCGTGCCGATTGCGACGATCACCGCGTCGTTCTGCTTTGCGAGCCAATCGGCGGACAAATCCTTGCCAACCTCGATGCCCGTCACGAAGCGGATGCCCTCCGCCTCCAGGAGCGTGCGGCGGCGGTCAATGAGCGCCTTGTCGAGCTTGAAACAGGGAATGCCGTAGCGGAGGAGTCCGCCGATGTTCGCGCGCCGCTCGTAAACCGTGACCGCCCATCCTCTGCGCCGCAGCGTGACGGCGGCGGAAAGCCCCGCCGGACCCGCGCCGATGACGGCAACTGATTTCCCGTTCTCCTTTTCCGGTGGCTGCGGCACGACCCAGCCGTTTTCAAATGCCGTCTCGATAATGCGCTTCTCGCTCTGCCGTACCATGACGGCCTCTTCGTCGAGGCCATGCACACAACTTGCCTCGCAGAGCGCGGGGCAGATACGAGAAGTGAACTCGGGGAAGTCGGAGTTCATCGACAGGAGCGCGTAAGCCCGCTGCCAGTCGCCCTGTGCAACGGCGCGGTTCTGGTCGGGCACGAAGTTGCCCAGCGGACACCCGTAGGCGTGGCAGAACGGCTGTCCGCAGTTCATGCAGCGTGCAGTCTGCTCCTTCAGCTCCTCGTCGGAGAGCATGCGCTCGACTTCGCTCCAGTCGCGCGTGCGCTCTTCCGTCGGACGGTAGATGTCGTGTATTCGTTGCATATCAGATGCAACGTAGCACAACCCATGCCAAGCGGCTGAGTTGCCCCTCCCGCCCTCATTCTTTTACAATTCCTGTAACGTCGCTGAGTTACGGTGCCATATTCTTGTAATACGCCTTTGCGGAACTTGACCTGCGTGAGGAGGATGAGCGCGACGGCGGCGAGCATGAGCGCAGAGACTGGCTTGAGGTAGGCTGTGGCCTTTGCCGAACCGAGCAGGCGTGTGCGGAAGAAATCGGCAGCGGCACACCGATTGCGACAGCGCGCAGGACGCCGTCCAGCCCGGAACGTCCGCCCTTCATGCGGTTGACTCAGTTCCAGGGAATCCACACGGCGATTACGCCCGCCATGAGGAAGCCGAACACAAGCCACGGCGCCATCATGGCGAAGACATGTACAAACGATTTCGTGATTTCCGGCATGGTATATTGAACCTTCTTTGTTAGACGCGGCAAGTTAGACCACACGCCTTTGTGCGGGTCAAGCGGGATGTGACTACCCAAGCGCCGGGGATTGACGAACCACGGAAGGATGTGCTAACATACCGATCATCTTCCATGGAGAGACCAACGACCTTGAACGACAATCGCAAAAGGTCGAATCGGATGCTAATATTACGAGAAGGAATAGGCAAATGAAGAAAATGCTGACTGGTGTTTCTGCCGCGTTGTACGCGGCGTTGTGCGGTGGGGCGTTCGCCTCCGGACTTCCCGAGACGGAGTTCCGCGACCCGTCCGTGGCGAACAGGCCCGAGACGTGGTTCCACTTCATCGGCGGCAACGTCGCGAAGCCCGGCATCACCGCCGACCTCGAGGCGATCAAGGGCGCCGTCGCGGACGAGTGCAAACGGCTCGGCCTCACGTTCACGATGCAGAACTGTCCTGGCTGGGCGATGAGCGGCGGCCCGTGGATCAAGCCGGAGAACGCCATGCGCCACCTCATCTGGCAGCGCATCGACGTCGAGGGCGGGAAGCGCGTCGATGTGAAGCTCCCGACGCTCGCGCCGTCCGCCCCCCATCCGAAGGACTACCGCGACGTCGTCGTGCTCGCGTTTCCCGCGGTCGCTCAGTGGGGGAGCGCGCTCACGCCCGCGAAGGTGTCGAGCAACGTCAATGCGGACTGGGACGCATGGCTGGGGTGGAAGACGTCCGTACTGATCGACGGCGGCGTGACGGCCACGATCACGTTCGACTTCGCGGAGCCCGTCACGATCCGCACGGTGGAGCTGCCGGCGGTCGAAAGCCTCGGACACATCTTCAGCTGCAATCCCGATACGACCGTCGTCTGCGAGGCGAACGGCAAGACGCTTTTCACGCGCGAGATTCCGCAGTCCAACTGGCAGGACGACAGGCCTCTCACGTTCTCCTGCGACGAGACGACGACGAAGCAGGTGAAAGTCACGCTCAAGCCGCGGAGCCACGCGATCAAGCTCAGACGTATCAGCCTCTTCAGTACCGCCCGCAACGACGACTGGGAGGCGCAGGCCGGATGGACGCTCCGCAGCCTGATGCGCAACCCGCCCGCGAAGCAGAGCGAGTCGGCGTGGGTGAAGTCCGCCGAGGTACGCGACGTCTCGAAGTTCATGAAGCCGGACGGCACGTTCGCGTGGGACGCCCCCGCCGGCAAATGGGCGGTGATCCGCGTCGGACACGTCAACACGATGCGCCGGAACGGCCCCGCGCCGAAGGAGGGCACGGGATTCGAGTGCGACAAGCTCTCGACGAAGGGTGCGGACGTCCAGTTCGACAACTACATCGGCCGCCTCTCCGGCGAGGGCGGCCCTGTCAAGGGCAAGATGGCCCGGATGCTCATGGACAGCTGGGAGTGCAGCCGCCAGACCTGGACGCCCGGCCTCGACAAGGTGTTCCGCGAGCGCCTCGGCTACGACCTCCTCAAATGGATGCCCGCGATCCTCGGGTACGTCGTTGACAGCCCCGAAACCTCCGCGCGCTTACTCAACGACTGGCGCGGGTTCCTCGGCGATCTCGTTGCCGACAACTTCTTCGCGCGGATGGCGAAGCGCTGCCACGACCGCAGTATGGACATCACCTTCGAGACGGCGTTCGGCGACGTCATCCCCGGCGACATCTTGCGCTTCTACAAGTACGCGGACATCCCGATGTGCGAGTTCTGGCAGTCGCGCCACCACGGCGGTGTGGGTGACCACAACTACAAGCCCGTCTATCCCTGCGTCTCCGCCGCGCACCTGTACGGCAAGAAGAGCGTGGCCGCAGAGGCGTTCACCTCGGGACAGCTCACGTGGGACGAGAAGCTCCGCGACCTCAAGTACGTCGCGAACCTCCATCTCGCGCGTGGCGTCTCGCACATGGTGTTCCACACCTACACGCACAACCCGCGCACGGACTGGCTGCCGCCGGGCACCTCCTTCGGCGCGGGCATCGGAACGCCGTTCCTGCGCGGGCAGACGTGGTGGAAGTTCATGCCCGACTTCACGGCCTACCTCGCGCGCTGCCAGGCGATGCTCGAGGCCGGCAAGCCCGCGAACGACGTCCTCTGGTACCTCGGCGACGACTGGGACCACAAGCCGGACGAGAACGCCCCGTTCCCTGTCGGACACAAGTTCGACTACTGCAACCCCGACGCGCTCCTCACGCGCATCTCCGTGAACGACAAGGGCGAGTGGACAACGCCCGACGGAATCACGTACCGTGTCCTCTGGGTCCCCGAGTCGAAGCGCATGATGCCCGAGACGATGGAGAAGATTCTCGAATGCGTGAAGAAAGGCGCCAAGGCCGCGTTCGCGGCGTTCCCCGAAAGCATCTCGACGCTGCGCGGTGGCGCGGCGATGCAGGCGCGCTTCGATAAGGCACTCGCGGCGATGAAGTCGTCCAAAAATATTTACGTGGGGCGTTCGCTTGAATCCGTGCTTGCCAACGAAAAGATCGCAAAGGACCTCATCGCGGAGGGCGTTGTCTGGAACCACCGCCGCTCCGACGACGCGGACTGGTACTTCCTCGCGTCCGCGCGCCAGGGCGTGGGAATCGCCGGCGCCGTCGGCTTCCGCTGCGAAACGTGGGTTTCGCTTTCGCTCGCCCCGCACAAGTCGTGCTTCGTGGTGTTCAAGCGTGGCGGGAAGCTCGATCCGCGTGCCGTCGTGAGCATCGCGAAGGACGGCAAGACGCTCGCCTCGGCGGGGCCAGACCACATCGCCCGTCCGCGTGAAATCTGCACGGTCCTCGAGGCCCGCTACGGGGATCTTAAGACGCCCGGACGCTGGGCCGACGTGAGCGCGAAAGTCCAGGCGGCCCTGGACACGCGCAAGGCGAAGATTACCGTGAACAACGCCTGGGCGGAGTGCGATCCCGCCTACCAGACGCCGAAGGCCTTCTCCGCGAAGATCCGTCTGCCGGACGGCAAGGTCCTCACCCGCTCCGTGGGGGAGGGCGGGACCGTGTCCCTGCCGCAGGTCTGGTCGAAGACGCTGATACGCGAGAACGGCGGCGGCTATGCGATTCCGTTCGAAAGCGGCGACTACACGATCACCCGTGCGGACGGCACGACGGACAACGTGCGGATGTCCTTCGACGTGACGACGCTCGCCGGCCCCTGGAACGTGTCGTTCCCCGAGGGCTGGGGCATGCCGGGACAGATGACGATCGACGCGCTGGAGCCGTGGAAGGAACTCGGCACGACGCTGGAGGCGAAGGCGTTTTCGGGAACGGCCGACTACACGATCGAATTCACGCTGGACAAGCTTGACGAGGGCACCATCGTGGTTCTCGACCTCGGGCGCGTGGAGTCCCTCGCGAAGGTGGAGGTGAACGGCAAGGACTTCGGCGACGTGTGGAGTCCGCCGTACCGCATTCCGTTGACGGGCGCGGTGAAGTCCGGGAAGAACACGCTCAAGGTGTCCGTGACCGACACGTGGTACAACCGTCTCGTGTTCGACGCCGGACAGCCCGAGGCGA
>CACZAK010000011.1 GCA_902779075.1 uncultured bacterium
ATCACCCCCGGCACGTACGAGAACGTGGCGTTCAAGCACATCGTCACTCGCGACGGCGCAACCGAGACGCTCACGCTCACGATCCCGCACCTCACCGTGAACTAAGAAGGTGGGGCGTAAAGAGGTGGGGCAAACCCTCCGGGTGAGCCGTGGCGGCTCGGCGGGACGCCTCGCCCCACCATGCGGCTCGCCCCACCCTTGCGAAAGGCGGCTTTCCCCAGTCTGTATTGATTGGGGAAGCTGTCCCAAACCTCATTCTAAGAGAGGAATTGGTAAGATGTTCATTACCTCACCGCCAGCCGTCTGGCAGGGCGTTGAGGACCGTCTCCACCACCTGGTCAAGCGTGAGGTCAGTGGAGTCGATCTCCAGCGCGCCGTCCGCTTTGCGGAGCGGTGCGTGTTTGCGCGTGGAGTCGATTGCATCACGCGCGAGGAGCGATGCCTTCACTGCCTCTGCTGACTGGTTCGCGATCCCCTTCTCTACTTCTTCCTTCTGGCGGCGCGCCGCGCGCGCCTCGGCGGAGGCGGTAAGATAGAATCGTGCCGGCGAATCGGGAAACACCGCCGTCGTGATGTCGCGTCCCTCAACCACGAGATCGCCGTACTGCGTCATGCCGCGCAGGATCGCCGTGATGCGGTCGCGCACCTCCTTGACGGTGGCGACGGGCGAGGCGTGCGCGTTGATCTCCGGCGTGCGGATGCGGTCGCCAGGCGGCTCACCGCCCACGTAGTAGGCGATGGCGCCGTTCTCGGGACGGCACTCCACCTCCACTGCCGCCGCGCAGGCGGCGACGGCGGCTGGGTCGGACGTGTCCACGCCGCGCACGAGACACTGCCAAGTCATGATGCGGTAGAGCGCGCCGGAGTCCACATGCAGGAACCCCAGCTCCTTCCCCACCCGCTTCGATACGGAACTCTTGCCCGCGCCGCTGGGGCCGTCGATGGCGATCACGCGTCTGTCCATGTCACGCCTCCTTTTTCTGTCAACGGGCAACAGGAACTGCAACTGGAACCGTTGCGGGCTGCACAACGGGAACGGCCGACGGGACGACAGTTGGCGACATGGCAGGCTTCTCCCAAAGGCCGCCCGAGAAGCTGCGCAGAATATCAGCCGTCTCAAGAATTGCGCGCACGCGCCGCCCGCCGTGGGCGTCGTCGAGCACAGACGACCAGGCAGAGAAGGCAGCCGAAGCAACGTCTTCATCTGGATCGGCGATGAAATAGGCGAGGTCAGAGGCAGAGCGTCCACCCTTTTCCTCCAATGCATCCACCATGGCCATGCGCACCTCCTCCGATCGCGAGGAGGCCGCAGCCTGCAAGTAGCGGCGAAGCTCGTGGAGCGAATCAGCTTCCTCAATCGCGTCGATGAGGCGACGATCGTGTCCGCTGAGCCTCTCACGGCGGTCGCGGTCGATACCACCACCACGGCGGCGGGACACGCGTTGAGGTCCTTTGGCGGTCGCGTGCTTTGCCGTCATGGTCCGCTGCTGCTGTGGACGTTGCGGCTGCAGACGCCCTTTCTGTGGAGCGGCATCCATCGTGAGCGCGGCGACGGCGGTCGCAAAAACAATCAGGATCTTTTTCATTTAATCATTCCTCTCTTTGATGATGGTAGTTTGAAACCGGGTCAATCGATTTTCAGCGCTGCAGCGGATGCCTCGAAGAAAGCGCGGTAGGCTCGGTTCGTGTTCCAGCAGTCCTCGGCGGATGCCAGTTCCCACGGCGCGTGCATGTTGAGGAGCGGCGTTCCGAAGTCGATCACGTCCATGCCGAATCGCGCCATGAACTTCGCGATCGTGCCGCCACCACCCTTCTCGGCGCGGCCGAGCTCGCCCATCTGCCAAGTGACACCCGCGTCGTCTAGGATGCGCCGGAGCGCGGCAATGAACTCCGCGCGCGCGTCGTTCGCACCGCTCTTCGCGGCGGGGCCCGTATACTTGATCATGCAGGGACCTTTGCCGAGACGCGACTCGTTACCGGTGGAGTCTGCGTCGGGGAAATGCGGATCGCTCGCGGCGCAGACGTCCGCGCTGAGCATCTGCGACGCCTCGAGCGCGCGGCGCACGTCTATGTCGCGCGCGTTGCCGCCCTCGCGGTCGATGAGCTCGGCTATGGAATTCTCGAAGAACGAGCTGTCCATGCCGCTTGCGCCCACGCTGCCGATTTCCTCCTTGTCGCAGAGCACAACGGCGCAGGTGCGGGCGGGCGCGCCCTTCGCGCCGGCCACGTCGATCAGGGCGGCGAGGCCAGCGTAGGCGCACACGCGGTCGTCGTGTCCGTAGGCCGCCACGAGCGCGCGGTCGAGGCCCACGTCGCGCGGCGCGCCGGCGGGGACGATCTCAAGTTCGGCGCTCAGGAGGTCGTCCTTCTCGATGCCGTATTTATCCTTGAGGAGGTCTTCGATCTTGCCGAGGCCGGCGATCACGTCCATGTCCTCGGCCGCCACGGCGTCCTTCACCTTCTTGTCAAGCTGTTCCTTGCCGAAGTGCGGGAGGATGTCCGAAATCATGAACACGGGATCGCTGGGCGCGTCGCCAATCGACACCTCCACGCGCGTGCCGTCCTTCTTCGCGACGGTTCCGTAGAGCGCGAGCGGCAGCACGAGCCACTGGTACTTCTTGATGCCGCCGTACATGTGCGTGTCGAAGAAGGTGATGTCGCCCTTCTCGTAAAGCGGCTTCGGCTTGAGGTCGAGACGCGGCGCGTCCGTATGGCCGCCCACAACGCGAACGCCGGCGGACGTCCCCTCGCGGCCGATCACGGCGGCGAAAAGGGTCTTCCCGTGGTAGCCGCGCCACACCTTGTCACCGGCCTTCAGGCGCTTCGCGCCCTTAAGCTCGCGGAATCCCGCCTTCTCCAACAGACGCACGGCCGCGGCGTACGCGCGCCGCTCCGTCTTGGCCTCGGTGAGAAAGGCCTTGTAACCGTCAACGTATTTCTTCGCTTCTTTTTTCATGGCGCACAGTATACCATAAATACGGTCCGTGCGTCACCCCTTTGGCGTAACCCATGAAACAGATTTCTTCGCGTCGTCGAGTATTTCGTTGGCGATGGCGAGGACGTCGTCCGCCGTGACGGCGGCAATTCCTGCCACGACCTCGTCCGGCGGGAGGACGCGTCCATACGTCTGCACGCAGTTGCCGAAGTAGAAGAGGCGCGCGCGCACCTGCTCAAGGCCGAGGCGGAAGTTACCGACGAGGTACTCCTTCGTGCGCTTCAGCTCGGCGGCGCCGGGACGCTTCGCGCGGATGCGCGCGAACTCGCGTTCAATCGTCTCGACAGCCTGCTGCACGCGGTCCGTCGCGAGGCCGGCGGTGACAGCCCAGCCGCCCGTTTCCTCGAAGAACTGGATTTGCGAGCGGATGTCGTAGCTGAGGCCGCGCCTCTCGCGCACGCTCTGGAAGAGGCGCGAGCTCATCGACCGCCCCATCAGGGCGTCGAACACGTTCGCCGCGTACTTCTTCCACGCCGGCGCACGCACGCCGAACGTACGAAATCCAAGTGCGAGCTGGACCTGCTGGATGTCGCGTTCCGCACGTACCTCCTTCACGGGACGCGGACGCGCCTTCACGGGCACGAAAGGAAGCGGTTTGCCCTCCGCAAGCCCGCCCAGCGCCTTCTCCACGAGTGCGCGCGCGGCAGCCGGCTCGAAGCGCCCCGCAACAACGGCCGTAGTGGCGGACGGCACGTACGCCTTGCGGATGTAGTCGCGCAGACACTTTGGCGTCATCTTGTCGAGCGTCGCGGCGGAACCCGCGATTGGCAGGCCGAGCGGGTTATTGGGGAAGAGCGCGCGGGAGAGGTTTTCGGACGCCACCGAGTCCGGCTCGTCCGCGTACATCTTGATTTCCTCGAGGATCACCTGACGCTCACGCGCGAACTCCGCGTCGGGGATCGCCGCGTGCAGGTACATGTCGGAGATGATATCCACTGCCGTCGCGAGGTAGTCGCATGGGAGGTAGGCATAGAAGCACGTACCCTCCTCGCTCGTGTAGGCGTTGAAGTTGCCGCCGCGTCCCTCGATGGCCTGGCTGATCTCAAGGGCTGTGCGCGTCTTCGTACCCTTGAAGAGCATGTGCTCAATGAAGTGCGAGATGCCGGCGTCGGACGGCCCCTCGTGTCGGCTCCCGCTCGCCACGAACAGCCCGAAGCACGCGCTCTCCACATGGTCGTCCGGCACGAGGACGAGTTTCAGTCCGTTATCCAGCGTCTCAAGCGTTGCAACCGGCAGCATCGTTCATTTCCTTCAAGGTGGTGCGTCCGTCGTAAAGGGCCTTGCCGACAATGGCGGCGCGCAGGTTGGGACGGGCAAGGGCGATGAGGTTCGCGACGTCGCGCGGGGATGAGACGCCGCCGGAGGCGGTGATCTGGCAGGACGGCGCGGCGTCGCAGATCGCCGCCATCTGCCCGAGGTTCGGACCGCCAAGCATGCCGTCGGTGGCGGTGTCCGTGTAGATGATCGTCTTGACGCCGATCTCGGCCACGGCGCGAGCGAGGTCCACAGCCTTCACCTGCGTGGTAGTGACCCAGCCGCGCGTCTGCACGAAACCGTCGCGCGCGTCAATGCCCACGGCCACGCGCTCGCCGTATTGTTCCACGGCGCGCGTGAGGAACGCGGGGTCCTCGAGCGCCGCCGAGCCGATGATGGCGCGCGTTGCACCGGCTTCAAGGACTGACGCGAGCGTTTCGGGCGTGCGGATGCCGCCGCCAACTTCCACGGGTCTCCCAAATGCGGAGATGATGGCGCGGATCACGTCCGAATGGCGCGGCGTGCCGGCGAAGGCGCCGTCGAGGTCCACGACGTGCAGCTCGCGGCCGCCCTGGTCGCGCCAGTCGCGCGCCTGCGCGGCGGGATCGTCGTTGTAGGTGGTCACGTCGTCGGCGCGCCCCTGGCGGAGGCGCACGCACACGCCCCCCTTCAAATCAATTGCAGGTAGGATGATCATAAAGCCTTCTGCTCCTTCGCGACCGTACGGCCGAGCAGCGATTTGATTCGCTCCGTCATGTGTTTTCCTCAAATTGTGCGCATTGCGTCATGTGGGCGGTAGTTTATCAAAACCCCTTCCGCGTGTCAAAAGGGGAAACAGCGGGTGGGGCGAGCCGTCCAGGGGGGGCGAACCGTTCAGGGTGGGGCGAGGCGTCCCGCCGAGCCGCTGCGGGAGCGGCCGCACTTGTCGCGGCCGTGGTAGGGCCCGCTCGCCGAGCGGGCCGCGCGGTAGGGCGCGCGCCCCGCGTGCGCCGCTACGGCACCGCCCGCCGTAAACGGCAAAGCATTGGTTTTGCCCTTGCTCTGTGCGAAGCCGTTTTGCCGTGTGCGCCCCGTGCGCACACCAAAGCTGGTGTAATGCCAAGCAACTGGGCAAGCGCACCGCAAGGACGCGCGGCCACAGCCAAGGGACGGGAAAGGTTTGCGAGAATCGCTGCCCTTTCACGCCGCAACCATTCTGCCTTTGGCAGGGGAAAGGCAAGTGATTACCGCCAGCCTTTCACATCCCACCCCTGTGACCGCCCCGTTTTTGGAAGCACTTAGCCAAGTGCACAAGCATTGCCCTGCCTTTGGTGCGCACACGGGGTGCGCACTGCAAAACGGCTCCGCCCCTAGCCGATGACTCAACAATCGCTTTGCCATTTACCGTAGCGGCCGCGCTTGTCGCGGCCGTGGTAGGGTCCGCTCGCCGAGCGGGCCGCCATCAACATCAAATACGTGCGCTATGGGGCAGATCCTCGCACAGGACGAACAGACCGCCCACAATAGCGGAAGCTGACACCCCCGTTGAAGTAGCTCGAACCGAAGTAGATGCCCCACGCGCTATATGAATCGTACGAATTCGGCATAGACAACCAGAATTCGCCAATCGAGCCGGGGTCATAGAGGCCCGAGCCGTCGCCCTTGCCAGCGGCCGGAAGGAAGATGCTCCTGTTCGCATAACTACCCTTGCCCGTCATCAGTCGCCCAGACACGCCGTTGGTGGTGATCCATGTAGTAGTGCTATTTGCGATGAGGGCGTCAATCTCATCGCTTGTCGGCATGCGCCACGGGGCGCCGAGATGCGCTGTCGCCGCATCGTGCTCCGCCACGAGATTGCCGGTCGAATCAATGTAACCTGCCAACATGAGCACCGCATAGTCTTTTTCAATGGTCGGACAAGAAGAATCATCGAACGGACTGTTGTTCATTTGCTGTCCCGTACTCGACACCCACGTCACGCCGTCATAGTAACCGCGACCATCACCATTTCCGTAATCAGTCCATGTCCCTCCGCTTCGGGTATACCCAACCGTATCGCCCCACCAGAAATAGTAACCGTACTCCCACGGCTCCTCCGCTCCGACGTTCTTGGTGGCCCAGTACGGGCCGCCCTCCCAGAGTTGGACACCGTCGTCCGCATCGTCAGTCTCGTCGTCCGCATTGCCAAAGACGACCGCCTTGAAGAACCACCTTGTGGAGCAAGCCGTCCCCGGCGATCCGCCACGGCTCGGCGGGACGCCTCGTCCAACCTCCTCCTTTACCGTCATCCACGGTCCCTCCAGCGTCGCCGCGCCCTTCAGCACAACCGGTGCGTCAGGCACGTTCCACAACTCCTTCGGCGGGTAGTACTCGATGTTTGCCAGATCCGGCATACCGTCCGCCGTCATCGGAAATGACGCAATCATAAAGTCGTCAAGCGGATTGGTCGGATCGAGCCCAAGCACGTAACATTCGGCAACCGACAATCGCCCATTCGCCGCCGTCGCCCTCGCGGCCACCTCATACGCCTCGTACTCGTCGACCACTGTCGGATAATACGTTCTCAGCCACGCATACGGAACCGGAACCGACGTCGTTTGCGTTTCCGTGACGGGCGGCAAGTCGTACGTGACGATGCCGAACGCGACCGCGCCGGCAAATCCTCGAACTGGACGCACAGAAAGCCCGTTATGACGGGTGCCGCTGGTCGGGCCGAAATAGACCGAAGCAAAGTGGAGGAACCACGCGAAGTTGGAACTCGACGCCGGCGTAGATGACCAGAATTCGCCGAACGAGCCTAGGCCGTAGAGGCCCGAGCCGGTGCCGCTGCCGGCGGCCGGAAGGAAGATGCTCCTGTTCGCATAACTACCCTTGCCCGACATCAATCGCCCAGATACGCCGTTATAGGTGATCCACGTGGTGGTGCAATTGCTGATGAGCGCGGAAAACTCCGCATTCGTCGGCATGCGCCACGGCGAACCGAGATGCGCCGTCGCCGCATCGTGCGCAGCTACGAGATTGCCGATTGAATCGATATACCCCGCCGACATGAGCGCCGCATAGTCTTTGCCGTAGGTAGATGCGGCCGTGCCATCACTTGAATAGAACGAAATGTTTCTTCCGCCCTTGACCGAAATCCATCCGCTTCCCGTGTTCGTATACCCCACCGTGTCGCCCCACCAGAAGTAGTAGCCGTATTCCTCCGGCTTCGTTGCGCCCACGTTACACTCCGCCCAGTACGGCCCGTTCTCCCACAACTGGACGCCGCCGAGTTCCTGAACGCCACCTGGGCCCTCTGTGATTGCCACCACGAACGATGCATTGGTGAGCAATAACGCGCCGCCGAAGGACGAGGCGAAGTCGATTACATTCGTATTCGCGCCCGTAACGATGTTTTTCTGGGTGAAGGTCGCGCTCGCGTTGTCCGTGTTTATGATAATCTCCGCGAACGCGTTTGCGGGGAGCGTTCCGCCGACCGTGTATTCGACCGTCGCCTTGCCCGAATAGGGATACGACTGGTGGAACTTCGTGACCTTTACGGTATTGGTGATCTCCGCCATCACACCCATCGCCATCGCGGCGACAACGCCCGTTATGAACTGTTTCATGTTTCTTTTCCTTCCTGTTGAAATTAGTTCCTGCTGTGGGCATGTCATCGGCGCATAGTGTATCATTTCCCTCCCCCTGCGGACAAGAGGAGGATTCCCACTGCAAGCACTTGTGCCCGCGCCCCTCGTCACTTCGCCGCCGACTTTGGAGCTTGAGTCGCGCCGCTGACAGAAGCGGCGACGCCGGTCATGGCCGCAATCTCGGCGAAGACCTCCGAAGCCTTCTCCTTCTTTGGTGCGTCCTTCTTTGCGCAGCATTTGCGTATGACGAACGCAAGCAGCTTTATCAGGCCGAAGCGGAGGAACAGGAGCAACGAATACAGGAGAAAGTAGATCGGGAACGGAAGGCAGAACAGCAGGCCAAGGCGGCTCTTGTTTTCGACGGCGATCAACATCACGGAGGCGACCGCAAGGCATATCATCGCAAGCGTGACGATTACCTCGCTCCACCTCACGCGGACGGGCTTGCCGTCGTAGAACGGCGCGATGAGCCACTTGTACAGTTTGCCGACGTATGCGAGCACCCTGCTGTTGTCGTCGATGTTGGACAGCATGTCGGCGTTCACCGTCTCGGAGACGGAATCGTGGACTCGGTTGCGCACGGTGCGGAAGAGGTTCTTCCTGGCGGAGGGAATCGCGGAAAGCAGTATGTTCAGCGTGAAGCTGATCGAAAACAGCGCAGACGAACACTCGACGTGTTCGCCCGCTGTCGTGAGCCAGTTCCACAATGGTTCGGTCATTACGCTGCGGCCTTGTCGGAAATCTTCCTGAGCTTTAGGAACTCGTCTATCAGGGCGTTCGCTACATCCGTGCGGTTTGCGGAAAACGCGGCCATTCGTTTTTCGAGATCGTATTCGACCCTCACAATGCGCCCGTCCGCGACGGCGAAATGGTGCCTGGGCGATTGCAGCCTCGACAGTTCAGCCGTTGAAGCCTCGTCCTTGCGAATGACGAACGCGCTGTCCTTGACCTCCTCTGGAACGCAAGAGGCATCGTCAGAGGCAATAAGGGCGATTTGAACATCCCTCCGCTTAGCGCGGCGCAAGGCGTTTATGACCGCCGGGGTCCACACGTCGTCGTGAAAAGCCCCGGAGAAGGCGATAAAGCTTTCCTTGGCGGCGTCAAGCATCTCCTCGATTATTATGCAAGCGTGCTGAGGCGAAGAGTTGGGAACGACATCGGTGTTGCCAGACGTTATAGCATTGCGTACGGCAATCCTATAAATCTGCAAGATGTCATCGCTCTCTGTTGTCATTTGCTCCTCCTGTTTTTTCCTGTCGCCGCCTATTGTACCACGACGCCGGGCACGGGGTCAAGCGCGCCGAAAAGTTTTTTGTCCGCAAGCGGCTCCGCCAGCTCCGCACACGTCTTCTCAACGCCCGCTTTCGTGTCAGCGTTTTTGTCAGCACTTGTCATTTTCTGTCGTTCCCGATTGTGCCCTAAGTGCGTTTCGCTCAATGTTTCCAAGGGTTTTCATTGGAGCCGGCAGAGGGATTCGAACCCCCGACCAGCGGTTTACAAAACCGCTGCGCTACCACTACGCTATACCGGCTTTGGGCGTGGGCAATATTGTACCAAAAAACTGCGGCGTTTCAAAGCCCAGATTTATGATATAATCATTTCGCCCGAAAGATAGAGGAAAAACGCCATGAGAGTCTTCTTCAGCAAAGTCGCAGAGCACATCGACAAGCTCGACGCCGAGAGCCAGCGCAAACAGTACCGGCTGCTCGTGGAGGAACTGTCGTTCTACGAGTCGGTTTTCCAGTCCCTGCGCGAGGGCGTGATGGTGGTGGACGCTACAGGCAACGCTGTCTACGCCAACGAGGCCGTCGCGCGGCTCACCGGCTTCGACGGCAAGAAGGCACGGGGACGCCCCGTGCGCCACCTCCTGCCGGACTGGGACTGGGACAACCTGCTCACGCCGTCCGGCGAGGGCAAGGGCTGGACGCGACAGGCGTCCTGCGAAATCGAGGTCACCTACCCCGAGCACCGCATACTGGAAATACAGTCCACTCCCTCTCCCACCGGCACGCTCCTGCTCGTGCGCGACGTGACGCTCGCCCGCGCGCAGGAGGAAAGCGCGAGGGAGTCCAGCCGCACGGACGCGGTGCGCGACCTTGCCGCAGGCGTCGCGCACGAGATCGGCAACCCGCTCAACGCTATCTCGCTGAACCTCCAGCTGCTCGGGCGCGAGTTCCGTCGCGAGCCGGACGAGGAGCGCCGCGCGCGCCTTCTGCACGACATCACGACAGCTCAGAACGAGGTCAAACGCCTGGAGGGCATCATCAAGGGATTTCTCTCCGCGCTCCGTCCCGCTAAGCTTAACCTCGTGCCTGGCTCGCTCGTCGACCCGCTCACGGCCACGCTGGACGCCATGAAGGCGCAGTTCGAGGACCGCCGCATCAAAACTCAGCTCAGCCTACCCTCCGCCCTTCCAACGGTGCTCGTGGACCGCGCACAGATGGAGCAGGTGTTCTTCAACCTCGTCAAGAACGCCCTTGAGGCGATGAAGGACGGCGGCAGCCTCGAAATCGAGGTGGATGCAGACGACCGCGACGTCCATGTGGTCATCCGCGACAACGGCAGCGGCATGGACGCGGCGACGCTCGCGCACATCTTCGAGCCGTACCAGACTTCAAAGGAACACGGCAGCGGCCTCGGGCTCATGCTCTCGCGCCGCATCGTGCACGCCCACGGCGGCGAGATAGACGTGGAGTCGAAGCCCGGCACCGGCACGGCCTTCACCGTGCGCATCCCCCGCCTAGAAAAGCGCGTGCGCCGCCTCAAGTGACAAGAGTCCCTCAGCGCAAACAATGTGCGGATTGGGATCGGGCTTCCCACTACGAACAACCTTTGCGGCGTTCCATGTCACATCTAATGAGGTTTGACCTAGGTCAATAGGCAGAAGCGGATTTCCTCGTCGCCCTCAGCGTCAATCATGCAGCCGAAGAGCGTCCGCACATGTGGTCGTCGTGCCGAACGGCGTGGCACAGAAATCGAGGAAGAGCTTGAAGTCATAGGGCGTGAAATCGTGTTCACCCGGGCGGACGTGTCCGCCGACGTGTCCGCGATAGCCCCAGCCCTTCAGGTTCATGCGCTCCCATGCGCGGGATGCCATCTCGGCGGCGAACTGTTCGCCTTCGGGCCCCGCCCACACATCCTTGCTCGCGCTCGCAACGTAGAGGTAGCGCGGTGCCATGAGCGCAAGAAACTCGTCCATGTCGTGCGGCATGTTCCGCTCGTCCGCCTCGAACTTCCGCGAATTGAGGCAGAGCCAATGGAGGTGGTACGTGTTGACAAATGAAAGCTTGCAGACGCCAGGCTTCCAGAGGCGGTGCGGATGCGCGCCGCCCACGCCGGAGTCGTTGGAGTAGGCGACGAGAAAGCGCTCGTCCGTAACGCCCGTGACGAGCGCCACCTTGCCGAGGCGGGAGTGTCCGCACACCGCGACGCGCTTCGCGTCTAGTTCCGGACGCGACTCGATCCAGTCCATAACGCGGCTGTGCCCCCACGCCCAGGCGCGGATCGTGCCCCACGTGTCGCCCTTGCGTCCGTCCGGCTCGCCGCCGTAGAGTCCGAAAACGCCCCAGGCGTTGGGCGGAAGTTTTTCCGGCTTCATCTTGATGTAGCGGTCGTAGAGCCAGCAGTCCGGCGCGGCATCGTTCACGTTCCACATCACGAGCGCGTAGCCGCGCTCCGTCGCCATGCGGCGGAACTCGTCCTGCACGGCAAGAATCTTCTTCAGCTTCTCCGGCTTGATTGGCGTGGGGAAGCACGAGCGCCTGTCGGCGACGAACACGACAGGACACGGCCGCTCCTTCGACGCGCCCGGCGGCAGCGCCACGTCGAGGTGGAGCTTCACCTTGCCGCCGCCGATCCAGATTTCGTTGCCCTTGAACTCCATGTCGGCTGGACGCCCCACCGGCGCGCGCCCGTAATAGTTCTCGAGGAACCACTCCTTGATCTCCTGCTGCGCCGCGTCTTTGCGCGGCGGCTCTGGGACACCCGTCAACCCAAAAACGAGAGTTGGAACGAGGATGAATTCTGCAACATGATACCATTTTGTTATTTTCATACTTCTCTTCTCTTTCTGTCCCTTGTCGTTGTCGGCATCGGGACTGAACGTAATGGCATTCTCATGCTTCTGCATGTTCGAGATCTGGCAGAGTCACGGCGGTGAACCATATAATCCTTAATGCCTGACCACTGTTGTAGATGGTGGGCGCGACTGGACTCGAACCAGTGACCCCTACCGTGTGAAGGTAGTGCTCTAACCAACTGAGCTACGCGCCCTCGCTTTCATGGCGAAAACGGGAGATAGTATACCGAAATCCGTGACGCCTTGCAAGCATGAAATAGAAAAGTTTGCAATCGCGACAAAACCACTGCGTTTGCAGCCCTGTCCACAGTCATGGCAGGGGTACGACCTTGAGGTTGCGGCGGCCCCAAAGGAGGGCCGTCTCATGGGTCGGAAACCACACGTCGATGTGGCGTCCCTTGATGGACCCGCCCACGTCTTCCACCACGCCCGTGCCGTATCCTGGAATCTGCAGCCGCGTGCCGAACGGGAACACCTTAGGATCCGCCGCCACGGTGCCATGCCTCGCCATGGTTCCGCGCGCCGTTACGCCGACTTTCTTACGCTGTCCTTTGCTCGGCCCGTATGTGTAGACTGGAGGCCCAAATCCAAACCAGCTCAACCGCCATCCACAGCAGGTGCCGCAGCTGCAGTAGCCCGTCACGAGCACGTCGCCCTTCTCGTCCTCCGACGGCGGCGGAAACGCTTCCGGTGCCGATTCCGCGCGTTCAGCTTCGCCCCGACATCCACGCACTACAAGGCATATCAAGACAATGAGCGCAATGGAACACGCCGCCACGCACCAGACGAGACGCCTCCCCCCGGGTATCGTCACACGAACGCTCCATTGAATATGTCGCTCGGCACATGCCATGCAGACGGTGCCAGATAGACGGAGAATACCGGCACGCCGTCCGGCGCGCAGTTGCGCTTGAACGACTGCGAAAAGAGCCTGCGGAAGAACACATCCAGCCACTTGGCGATGACAGATGCGGGGTACTGCTTTTTAAACGCCTTCTTTGCGGCCTTCAGGATCTCAGCGCGTCCGGCCTGTTCGGCGACGAAGTGCCAGAGGAAGAAGTCATGCAGCTCGTAGGGGCCTACCTTGTCCTCTGTCTTCTGCGCGATCTTGCCGCGCTTCGACGGCAACAGCTCTGGGCTCACGGGCGTCACGATGATGTCGAGAAGCGCCTTGGCGGCGAGCCCGCCCGCGCCCTTCCCCTCGGCCCACCAGCGGCAGACCTCGCGCACGACCGTCTTCGGCACGCCCGCGTTCACGCCGAACATGCTCATGTGGTCGCCGTTGTACGTACACCAGCCGAGGGCGATTTCGCTCATGTCGCCCGTGCCCACGACGATGCCGTTGAACTGGTTGGCCTTGTCCATGAGGATCTGCGTGCGCTCGCGCGCCTGCGCGTTCTCGTAGGTGATGTCGTGGACGCGCTCGTTCTGTCCGATATCCTTGAAGTGCTGGCGGCACGCGGCGGTGATGTCGATCGTCTCGAGCTTTAGACCAAGCCCCTCCGCGAGGTCCTCCGCGTTGCCGCGCGTGCGCTTCGTGGTGCCGAAGCCAGGCATCGTGTACACATGCACGCCCGCGCGGTCGAGGCCGAGCAGGTCGAACGCCGACACTGTCACGAGCAGCGCGAGCGCGCTGTCGAGTCCGCCCGATAGCCCGATCACCGCATGGCGGCAGCCTATCGCCGCGAGACGGCGAGCAAGGCCCACCACCTGACGCGAGAACACCTCGCCGGGACGCCCCCCGAACGGGAAGCGCGGATCGGATCCCACGCCCGCGATCGGGGACGCACCCCATCCGCCGGACGTGAACGTGACCTTCGGCGCACGCTTCAATTTGGCGAGAGTCTTGAGGAATTTCTCCTGCGCGGCGGCGAGTGCCGCCTGGAACGCGGGATGGTCGTTGAGCGAACCACAGTCGCCGCCACGGATGAAGTCGGCCGGCACCACGATCTCCGCGCCGCCCGCCTTGGCCGTGGTCTTCACGAGGTCCAGCAGGATCGACGCGTTTTCAGCGAACGCGCCGGGGCGGACCTTCAGCGCCGCGTCGAACAGGCCCGAGGGGACGCCACGCCTTTCAGATGTGGAAGCCTTCATGCGCGCCACCTCACTTTACTTTCAGCACTTCGGCGACCGGCTTGCGCGGACGCTTCATGTACTTCTGCGCGGACTTGCCTACGGCGATCACTGACATCAGAATCTCGCTCCTGGGGATTCCGAGAATCTCCTTCACCTTCGCCACGTCGCGCATGCCCATGATGAGCGTGTCCCAGCCACGGTTCTTCGCCGCGAGGATGAAGTACGAGCTCGCGAGTCCACAGTCGTACGCGCCCCACGTGTTGCCGAGGTCGTCCACGGCCTTGCCATCGTTGAAGCCGCTCTCGCCGGGCACGTATGTGACGGCCACGAGCGCGGCGGCGTTCGCGGAGCTGGCGGCGTTGAAACCGGGAAGCGCCTCCTTCCACATCCTCTCCTTCGCGGCGGCGGTGGCGGCCGCGTAGTAGCGCGTCGTCTCCGTGTTCTTCCAGCTGGGCGCGTTCAGCGCATCCGTGACGATCTTCTCCAGCTCTTCCTTGGTGATTTCGCTCTTCGCGTACTGGCGCACGCTCCGGCGCGCCTCCTTCAGTTCGTCAAAGTCCATTCCTGTCTTCTCCTTCTTTTTTGCCGTTTTGTCCTGTGCATCCTCGCCGCCGGAGCACCCTGCGGCCAGAAGGAGCGCCGCTGCGGACGCAACCTTCGCGAATTGTCGGCGGCTCGCCGCCAGACGGGTCGTTGTTTCCTGTGTCGTTTTCATGGGGTCTTTTCCTTCTTCTCCTTTTCAATCACCACGTAGGCCGGGACGCCCTTGATGTCGAGGCCGGTCAGTTCGGAATGCTTTTTAAGATCCTCGAACGTGTTGATCTCGATGTGCTTCACGTTGAACTTCGCGAGAGCCTCCACAACAGGCGGCTCCTTCAGCGTGGTCTTTTCCATCGCCGTGCAGTTCTTGCACCACGGCGCGCCGACGATCACGAGTGTCGGGCGCGTCGGATCGGTTTCGGTGGCGGCATCCTGCGCTAGCGCGGTTTCGGCTCGCGCCGTGAACCCGCCCCACGCGAGCCAGCCGTACCAGACGGCGAATCCGAACAGGACGATGGCGAACACGCGGTTCACCCACCGCATCCACGCGCCAGGCTTCGGCAGCACGGACATCCCCGCCGTGATGAACGGCCAGGGGAGCCCCATGCCCGCGCCGAGCACGAACGGCAGCGCGACGGCCCATACGCGACCAGCCGCGAACCACTTCGCCGTGAGGACGAGCGTCGCGAGCAGAATCGGCGCCACGCACGCGCCCGCGAGGACGGCCGTGCCGGAACCGAGGAGGAATGGCCCGAGCAGCCCGCGCTTCGCGGCGGCGGGCGCACCTACTTTCGGACGCGGACGGAACCGCGAGAAGTCGATGAAGAACACTTCGCTCGTCGCAAGGCCCAGCAGTACGAACACCACTGCAACGGCGACGTTGAACCATGGGCTCGACTGTATTGCACCGAAGGCCAGTCCGCCGAACGCGGTGGCGGCTCCCAGCGCGCCGTAGGCAAGCGTCATGCCGAGGCCGTACGCAATTCCGCGTGGGGCGCCGCGTCCCACGAGGGCAAGGCTAACAGGCACGAGCGGCAGCACGCAGGGCGTGAGGTTCATCAGCAGACCGCCGAGCAGGACGAGGAGGAACACCATCGCGACGGACGCCTCGCCGAGCGTGTCGGCCACGCTCGGCTTGCCGGTCAGGAACGCCGTGAAATCGGAGGCGTCCATGTAGCCGACCGCTAGGCGGCGCGACACGTTAGCCTCCGGCACCGGGGCCTCGGCCGGCGGCTTGTCCGCATCCTTCAGCAAGTTCTGCAGGTCGCCGTAGCCCCCGCCGCCAGGGCCTCCAAGCGCACCGGCCGCGCGCGCAGACTCCTCGTCGGGATAGCACACGCCGTCAACACACACCGGTTCTGCTGCGCATGTAAACGCAAACAGAGCCCCAAACAAGACAAAAGCTATTTTTCTCATGCGTTTATTATACCACATTTCCCCGATTGTTTGGTACAATAGACCACATGGCCGGAGAAATCATAAAAACGCAGGGTATCGTGCTGTCGATACATCCTTGGTCGCAGACAAGCCATGTCGTCACATGGCTCACGCCAGACCACGGTCCCGTCACCACGCTCGTCAAGGGCGCGGTGCGCGCGAAAAGCGCCTTCCTCGGACAGTACGACCTCTTCTACCGCTGCGACCTTCTCTACTATGCCCGCGCATCCGGCGATCTCCACGCCCTCCGCGAGGTGATGCCGCGCAACCTGCGCGCACACCTGCGTGGTGACTGGCGCGCCACCACCCTCGCCGGATACGCAGCAGACCTCGTACGTGAGTTGGCTCCGCCCGGAGACGAATCGTCGGCATGGTTCGACTTTCTTGATGCATTCCTCGAACCCGCCCCCGACGCGGAACCCCTATCCCGACTCATCCGCCTAGAGATGGATTTGCTCGGACTGGCCGGACTATCCCCCGACTTCAGCGGACTCGCCCCCGCCGCGCCCTGGACTCCCTTCGCACTCGACCGTGGACGTTGCGGTTCTGGCGAACGCACTGTCCGTATCTCTCCACGCACAGTCGCCGCGCTTCGCCGTCCCGACGCCCCCGACGTGCGCGCAGAAGAGAAGAAAGACGCCGCGAGGTTTCTCGGCGTCTTCCTTTCGTACCACATCGAGCGTCCGCCAGACATCCGGCGCTCGCTCGTCTCCCTCATCCAGGAGTAGTGGTCGTTATTTCTTCGCTTCGGCAGGCTTCGCTTCCGCAGGCTTCGCCTCGGCAGCCTTTGCAGCTACCGGCTTAGCAGCTGGCGCAGGCTTCACCTCAGCAGCCTTTGCAGCTACCGGCTTAACAGCTGGCGCGGGCTTCACCTCAACCGGCTTTGTCTCGATGGGCTTTGCAGCTGCGGGCTTCGCCGCTGCCGGCTTAGTGGCGGGCTTTAGCTCAACCGGCTTCGACTCCACGCTCTTCGGCTTCGCAGCCGGGCGCTTCGGAGGCATGGGAGGACGCGGCTGCGCGACGCCGTGCGCCTGCATGAGTCCCTGGAGGTATTCCTGGAACTTCTGCTGGGCCTCTTGATTCTTCATCCTTTTCTCAAGTTCTGCGAGCGTAGGCTTCTGCTCGGCCACAGCCTTCTCCACATCGGCATCTGTCGGCGTCTTGGCAGGAATCTTCTTCGTCGCAAGGATTATGTGCCAGCCGAATTGCGTCTTAACCGGCTCGGAGAGAGCCCCCTCCGCCAAGGCGAAAGCGGCCTTGTCGAACTCCGGCACCATCTGCCCATGACCGAACTCACCGAGATCGCCGCCCTTTTCCTTTGACGGGCAACCGGACTTTTCCTTCGCGAGCGCCGCGAACTTGTCGCTCAGCTCCTTGCCCTTCAGTCCCTTGAGCTGCGCATGGAGCGCGTCAATTTCCTTCTTGGCGTCTTCGCTTGACTTGCCATCGTCGGTCTTGATGAGGATGTGCGACGCGCGCACCTTTTCAGGCTGGGGCGCCTTCGCCCGCTGCGTGATATTTGATACGATCTCAGTGTACTGTTTCTTCAGCTTCTCCTGGTCGACCTTGATCTTCGACATGATTTCCTGTTCGACTAACTTGTTGATCAGGACACTATCCCTAAATTCCGTGCGCGCCTTCTCCTTTCCCATGGGATGGCTGGCCAGTATATCGTCTAGCGATTTAGGCGCCCCGGGCTGTCCCTTGGCCGTCTTGATGATTTCCTCCACGCGCGCAGCGACCTCCGCGTCTGTGACAGTAATACCCTTCTTTGCAGCCTCGTTCAACAACAACGCCTTCATCACGAACTCACGCCTGAGCTGCTGGGCAAAGAACTTCTTGGCATCATCAATCCTGTCCGGAGGGATCTGCGCCTTCCGAACCTCAATGAGTTTCGCGACGTCGGCATCCAGCTGACCACGAGTGAGCTTGGACGTACCAACCGTCTCAAGGACCTCGTCCGGCGAAGCGGGAGCCGGCAGGGCGGCAGCCTGAGCTTGGGCTGTGGCGTTGGTTCCATCAGCTACGGGCGCGTCGGACTTCTTGTCGCACCCGGTGTAGAGAAGCCCCGAAACCGTCAGGGCGATCGTCATCAACTTCTTCATTGCATTTTTCCTTCTTGGTTGTCAAATGTCGTTTTCGTTTTACTTCTTCGCGGGCGTTTTCGTAGGCGCGCCAGGCTGCGCGAAACCGTTCGCCTGAAGCAGTTCCTGGAGATAGGCCTGGAAACGCTGCTGGATCTGCTGGCTCTTGATCCGATGCTCCACGTCCGCAAGCTTCGGCGCCTGTTCGGACACGGCCTTCTGCACATCCGCCTCGCTCGGCGTCTTGGCAGGCGTCTTCTCCGTCACGAGGACGAGATGCCAACCGAACGTCGTCTTGACGGGCGCGTAGAGCTTGCCGATTTCCTGTTCGAACGCAGCCTTGTCGAACTCAGGGACCATCTGCCCGTGGCTAAAGGCACCGAGGTCACCGCCCTTCGCCTTCGAGGGGCAGTCGGACTTCTCCTTTGCAAGGTCTCCAAACTTCTTCGCGAGTTCCTCGCCTTCCAGCCCCTTCAGCTGCTCGTACAGCGCGTCGATCTCCTTCTTGGCCATATCGCTAGTCTTTTTCTCGTCCGTCTTGATGAGGATATGCGATGCACGCACCTTCTCAGGCTGGGACGCCTTCGCCCGCTGCGTGATGTTGGAGACAATGGAGTCGTACTGTTTCTTGACCTCGGCGGCGTCGACCGTGATCTTGGACGCGATTTCCTGATCGACGAATTTCTTGATGCGGACGCTGTCCCTGAACTCCGCGCGCGCGCGCACCGCGCCCAGGGGATGCTTCTCGAACATTTCGTCCATCGACGCCGGCGCACCCGGACGTCCCTGGCTCGCCTTGATGATGTCGTTGGCGCTCTCCGCGACCTCGGCGTCCGTGACGGTGATTCCCTTCTTGCTCGCCTCGGTCAAGAGCAGCGTCTTCGTGATGAACTGCTGCCGGAACTGCTGTGTCAGATATTCCTTGGCCGCCTCCAGCTGCGCGGCGGGAATGCGAGCCTTGTTCAGCTCGATGAACTTCCCGACGTCGGCATCAATCTCGCCGCGCGTCAGCACCGCATCGCCGACTTTCACGACGACTTCTTTGGGATCCGCTGCGGCAGTTGCCTGCTGGGACTGCCCTACACACGCCAGCGCCGCCAAAGCCACGCAGGCTATAAATTTGACTTTCATCTTTTCTCCTTTTTGTTCAAAGACGGGATATGATACACAAATGCCCCCGCCGGTGTCAAGCCGCATCAGTAGCCGAGATCCTCGTCCACCAGCACCACGTGCACGTCGGTAGAACGAGGACGGCGGTCCATCACGACCGTCACCATACAGATTCGGTCGGGCGAACTGCAGTCCGCACACTCCCCCGTGAGCGCGCACGGCGTCTGCTTGTTGAGGCGGCGGCAGTTGGGCGGACACGCGCAGCGCTTGATCCGCGCGATGGCGTCGTCGAGACCGCCGCCCACGAGCTTGTTGCGCCCGACCACGAATACAACTTTCCCCGGACCGTAGATCGACGCCGCAACCCGGTTGCCGTTGCCGTCGATGTTGACGAGCCGTCCGTCCATGGTGAGCGCATTCGCGCTGAGGAGGAAGAGGTCGCACGTCAGCTCGCGGTGCATCACCTCAACCTTCTTCTCCGGCGACAGCGAAGGATCGCCGTGGCGCAGGATTTCCTTCCCGGCCTTGGCCAGTTCCTCTACGAGGCCAATCGACTTGACCGTCACCGATCCGCCGAACCCGACGCTCTTTGCGCCTTCGGCCTCTTTCATCACGTAGTCGCGCGCTTCCGCGCCAGTCGCGCAGCACACGGCCTTGAACCCGCGCTTCTTAAGCGCCTCGGCCACCTTCTCCAGTTGCTCGCTCATTTTCTTTTCCTTCTTCACGCTTTTAGAGACGCACCCGTGGAGGCGTTGCCCACGAAACGGGCGTAGCGCTCGAGCCAGCCACCCTTGATGCGCGGCGACCACGGCTTCTGCGCCTTGCGGCGTTTCGCAATCTCGGCCTTCGTGAGCTTCGCGGAAATCGCGCGGTTCGGGATGTCGATCGTAATCTCATCGCCATTCTTCAGAAGGCCGATGAGGCCGCCTTCGGCGGCTTCGGGGCTGACATGCCCCACGCACGCACCATGCGTCGCGCCGCTGAAGCGTCCGTCCGTGATGAGCGCCACACTCTCGCCGAGTCCCGCGCCGATGATGTAACTCGTGGGAGCGAGCATCTCCTGCATGCCGGGGCCGCCCTTCGGCCCCTCGTAGCGGATCACCACCACGTGTCCGGGCTTCACCTTGCCGCCGAGGATGCCCGCGCACGCCTCCTCCTGCGAATCGAAGCAGATGGCCTTGCCGGTGAACGTCATCATCGACGGCGCCACGCCGCCCTTCTTCACCACCGCGCCGCGTTCGGCGAGGTTGCCCCAGAGCACGGCGAGTCCGCCGTCCTTGGAATAGGGGTTGTTGAGCGTGCGGATCACATCGCTGCCATGAATGGCAGCGCACTGAACTTGCTGGCCGAGGGTTTTGCCGCTGACCGTTTTTGCCTTGAGGTTGAGTAGCTTCTTCGGGAGGCGCTTGAGGATCGCCATGATGCCGCCCGCGCGGTCGAGGTCGCTCACGTGGTAGTGTCCGCTTGGCGCGAGCTTGCAGATGTACGGCGTGCGCGCTGAGATTTCGTTCATGCGCTCGAGCGAGTAGTCGACGCCCGCCTCGCGCGCAATGGCGAGCGTGTGCAGCACGGTGTTCGTAGAGCCGCCCATCGCCATGTCGAGCGTGAGGGCGTTGTCGAGCGAGGCCTGCGTTACGAGCTCGCGCGGGAGCGGCCCGCCCTTCTTCGCCATCGCCACGGCGCGAAACGCCGCCTGGCGGTAGAGCTCCTTGCGCTTCGGGTCGATTGCGAGCACCGTGCCGTTGCCGGGCAGCGCGAGACCGAGTGCCTCGTAGAGGCAGTTCATGGAGTTCGCGGTGAACATGCCGCTGCACGAGCCGCAGCCGGGACATGACGTCTCCTCCACGGCCTCAAGCTCTTTCTTCGTGATCTTGCCCACGTTCTGCGCGCCGACAGCCTCGAACACGGAGTTGAGGTCGGTGTCCTTGCCGGTGGTCGGGTGCTTGCCCGGAGCCATCGGACCGCCCGAGGCGAAGATGGTGGGGATGTTCACGCGCAGCGCGCCGATGAGCATGCCGGGTACGATCTTATCGCAGTTCGGCACGCAGATGAGCGCATCGAAACAGTGCGCGCGCGCGATGGTCTCCACGCTGTCCGCAATCAGCTCGCGGCTGGGGAGCGAGTACTTCATGCCGGGATGCGCCATCGCGATGCCGTCGCAGACGGCGATCGTGTTGAACTCCATTGGGACGCCCCCCGCCTCGATCACGCACTTCTTGATCCACTCGCCCACCTTGTTCAGGTGGCAGTGTCCCGGCACGAACGACTCGTAGCTGTTGCAGATGCCGATAAACGGCTTCTTCATGTCCTCGCGCTTCATACCCGTCGCGAAAAACAGGCTGCGGTGCGGGGCGCGCTCAACGCCGGCCTTCACCTGGTCGGAAATCGTCTTTTTCATTCTTGAGTCCTTTCTCGAGTTAAATGATTTTAGGCGGAGCGGCGGCAGAACTTGTTCACCGCGAAGCAGACGAGCGCCACGGCCACCGCGATGAGGAAGGCGGACGCTGCTGCGAGCGTCCAGACCCCACCGCTGCAGGCCTTCATGAGGATCGCCGTGAGCGCCCACGACGAGACGCCGAGCATCAGCACCATCGGCACGGCCGTCATCCAGCACGGCTTGCGGTTCTTGATGAACCACAGCGTCGCCGCGAGCAACGTGAGCGACGCAAGCAGCTGGTTCGCGCTCGCGAAGATGGTCCACAGCTGCTTCGCCGCCTTCGGGTTGCCGAGGAGCAGTGCCGCCGCGATCGCCACCACCACGAACGTGCCCACGTACATGTTGTGGCAGACTTTGTAGGCCGGGCTGACTGCGCGGCGGTCGCGGGGCGACCGCCCTACCGGGAGGGCCGCACCTGTCGCGGGCTTGTCTTCTTCCTCGCCGCCGCGGAACGCCGCCACTAGCTCCTGCCAGCTGAAGCGCGCAAGACGCGTTCCCGCGTCCACCGTCGTCATGAGGAACGCCGAAACGGAGAGCAGCATGAAGCTCTCCGCGATGCGCTTGCCCGTCTCCGCGCCCAAACCGAGCCCAGTGAACAGCTTCACGCAGAATCCGGCGATCGTGGACGCGAACATCTGCACCGGCTCCTTCGTCTGCACCGCCGCCACGTAGTCCGCCTGGTTGAGGTAGGTGCCAGCTACGCCGATGAGCGCGATCATCGCTAGCACGCCCTCTAGGAGCATCCCGCCGTAGGCGATCGGGCGGATCGACTTCTCGCTCGACAGCTGCTTCGCCGAGGTGCCGGAGGCTACGAGCGCGTGGAACCCAGAGCAGGCGCCGCAGGCGACCGTCACGAAGAGGAACGGGAAGAGCATGTCCGTGCCGCCGCTCCGGCCCACCGCCGAGAAGCCCGTGAACGCGTCGATGTTGAGCGTCGGGTGCGCGATGAACACGCCGAGGAAGCCGAGCGCCATCATCGCGTAGAGGAGGTAGGCGTTGAGGTAGTCGCGCGGCTGGAGGAGAATCCACACGGGACACGTCGACGCGAAGAAGCAGTAGATAAGCAACGTGATGATCCACACCATCCCCGCCGTCTCGGGCGTGATACCGAGGATCTTCACGATGTCGAACGGAATCACGTTGCCGATCCACACGAACGCGAACATGAGCGGCACGAAGATGAGGCTCGCCCAGAGGACTGGCATTTTGAGCCGGTACACGCAGAGGCCAAACAGGATCGCCTCGCCGATGAAGAGGAGCGACGCCGTGGCGATCGCCGGATCCGCCACGAACGTGCCCGCGATCTGGCGGTTGAACTCCGCCACCACGAGGATGAGCGCCGACCACGAGAAGAGGAGGAAGAGAATCTTCCCCGGACGCCCGAGGATCGTGCCGATCACGGAGCCGATCGACTCGCCGTCGTGCCGCACCGAAAGGAAGAGCGCGATCATGTCGTGCGCCGCGCCGATCAGCACGCACCCGAACACGATCCACAGCGTCACAGACGCCCAGCCGAACTCCGCAGCGAGGACAGGCCCCACGATCGGGCCCGCCCCCGCGATGGCCGCGAAGTGGTGTCCGAACAGCACCGTGGGGTGCGCGGGCACGTAGTCGCAGCCGTCCTGCCGCGTATGCGCGGGCGTGGGACGCGACGGGTCGATGCCCAGCACCCGCGAGAGGAACTTGGAGTAGACGAAATAGCCGACGAGGAAAAACGCCGACGCACAGAGAAGCAATGTCAATCCGTTCATGTTCAACCTTCTTTCGAAATGCGTACGCGGCGTCCTTCAACGGTGAGCCGCCCGGCCGCGAGATGGCGCAGCGCCTCCGGGAACGCAAGGTGCTCCTGCACCTGGATGCGCGCGTGCAGGGTCTCGGGCGTGTCGTCCTCAAGGACGGGCACGCACTTCTGCACGATGATGGGGCCGGAATCCGTGCCCGCGTCCACGAAATGCACCGTCACGCCCGCCACCTTGCAGCCGTAGTCGAGCGCCTGGGTCCAGCTGTGGACGCCGGGGAACGCGGGCAGGAGCGCGGGGTGGATGTTGAGGACTCGCATCGGGAACGCGGCGAGGAGCTTTGGCTTCACGATGCGCATGAAGCCAGCGAGCACCACGGTGTCGCACCCGGCGTCCTTCAGGAGCTGGATGCAGCGGTCTTCGGCCGGTCCCTCCAGCTTCGTCTTCCACGGCGCGCAGTCGAGGTACTGGCACGGAATGCCGTGCCTCCGCGCGCGGTCGAGTATCTTCGCGTCCGGCACGTCGGCCAGCACGATACGGATCTCCGCGTCCAGCTCGCCCTTCTCGATCGCGTCCACGATCGACTGCATGTTCGAGCCAGCGCCCGAACCCAACACTCCAAGTTTCAATTTCTGCATGGCCGATATTTTACCACATTTTCGCCCATCCGGCGTATAACAAATCGGCTCGCATTGTAGCATAAGTTCACTTCACGGTGGTTACCTCAAACGGCCCCAGCGGCAGGCCGGAGTCGCCGGCATAGAGCGAACCCATCCACGGCTTGCTGTAGAGATAGCGCAGACGCTTCGGGGACTTCACCTTGTCGCTCGCCACGATCAGTTCGCGCCCCTCGTACATCTTGCCCTTCCGCCCCTTCTCGATCAGTTGGTTCGCGACGCGCGCAGGATGGAAAACGCCATCCTCTCCGGCAATCTCAAACCCGTCCGGCGCGGCGTTGTTCGGCGTGTAGCCGTACCACGACGTCGCGTCGTTGAATTCAAGCACGAAGCGCCCGTGCTCATCGACACGCGACGACTTGAGCGTGGGCGAGTCGGCGATCACGTCGTCGAAGCCGTAGACGTCCTTCAGCGCGTGGAGGGCGAGACGGCGGGCGACGGGCTCCTTGGCGTTGGGATGGATGTCGTAGGGGTTGCCAAGGTCGCAGGTGACGGCCATGCCGACGTTCTTCTCCTCGGCGGCGAAACGCGCCTGCGCGAGCTGTACGTCGTACCAGCTCCTGTTGAAAGGCGCCAGCTGCACGAAGTACATCTTCAGGTCGGGGTTGCAGAACGCCTTCGCCCAGCTTTTGTAGAGCGTGTGCATCTTCCCGGTGTAGGCGGCGCCGTCCTTCGAGTTGGAGCAGCCCTGGTACCAGATGAAGCCCCGGCAGGCCATCGGCGCGAACGCCGCCACCATGCCGTTCCACATCTCGCCGCCGGGCGCGATCCACGGCTCGAGACGCGACCCGCCCCAGCTGACGTCCACGAGCCCCACCGGCACGTCGATGGCGTCGTGAATGGCAAGGGCGTAGTAGAAGCCGACGGCGGAGACAAGACCCTTCGTCCAGAGGCAGATCGGCACGCGCGCATTTGGGTCCTTGAACGTCTTGGCGGAGAAGTCGCGCCAGACGATCTTCTGGTTCAGGTTCGGCTTCTTCATCTTGCACTGCGGCGACGTGTAGAAGCGGATGTCGCTCCGGCGGGCGAGGGCCGTCATGGTCTGCCCCCAGCCGTCGCGGTAGCGCGAGTTGCCGCTGAGGATGGGGTCCTCCATGTTGCTCTGCCCCGAGGCAAGCCACACCTCGCCCACCAGCACGTTCGCGATCTTCCGCTCGCCGATCACGAGCGTGCGGGGTTCCTTGCTCGCCGCCAACGGGTCGAGATCGACACGCCAGCGTCCGTCCGTACCGGCGGTGCCGCACTTGGTCTGCCCGGCAAACGAGACGGTCACGTTCTCGCCCGGCTGGGCCGTTCCCCACACCGGCACGCGCATTCCGCGCTGTAGCACCATGTTGTCGGCGAACGGCGCCGCCGGGATTGCAGCCGCACCCGCCGCCGCAACGGCAACAGACGCGACCGCGAAGATGATCGTTTTCGAGTTCATTTTATTTTCCTTTCTGAAGAAACGATTTTACAATCTCTCTGCCATTGATGCACGTTCAAGGCAACAAAGTCTCCTTAGCTGGTTTCTATTTTGAAATATCAATCCTCGAACCTCACTTTCACGCAGGAAAGGCGGTAGTCACCCCTCTGCGTCGCCTTGCCCTGGTAGAACAGATACACTTGCCCGTCATCGTCCTCGAAGATGCCGGGATGTCCGCTCTCCCACGCATTCCACGAGCCTGCGGGGCCGTGCGGGAACACCGGCTCATCGCGCCACCGCGTGAAGTTCACGCCGTCCGCCGACCATGCGACGCCGATCTGCTGGTGTTCGTGGTTGTATGCCCCTGCGTAGAACATGTACCAGATGCCCTTGCGCCGAATCACGGTTGGCGCCTCGATGCACTTCATCTCCCATGACCGCTCGGGTTTGAAGAACGGAGCCTTGACCGAGAGCTCGTGCCAGTCGGCAAGGCCGTACCTGCCGCCGTACTCGGCCCATGCCATGCCCAACTGCTGAATTTTTGCGTCCGGATACTCCCGCGTGGCGAACATGAGCATCATCCGATCGCCTACGCGGTAAACCTCGGCGTCGATGGCTCGGCTGATAGACCACTCGTTGTTCGCGATGAACGCCGGCTTGTCCGTCTCGCTGCGGAAGTGGATGCCGTCGTCGCTCGTGGCATGCCAGAGAACCCATACCGTCTTGGGATTGCTGAGTTTACCAGCAGCCTTGCCCTTCGGCAGATCGATGCCACGTAGATCGTGTCCCTGTGCGAAGAGGTGTATCTTGCCGTCAAACTTCTTGACGCACGGAGCGAACCATTCGACCGTCTTCGGCGCGCCCTCCACATTGATGCTGTCCACGCGCGACCAATCGACGAGGTTCGTACTCGTGGCGATCGCGCCCCACCACCCCGTGCGGTACTTCGGCATGCCCTTCGGAATGCGATTCCTGGCGTATGCGCATTCGCTGTAGTACATGAAGTACCTGCCGTCGTGGCGGATGACGGTCGGGTCCTTCGCAAAAGGACGTTTCGGCCCGAGCCGCGTCGTGTCGCCGTAGAGCATCAGACGGGGCATCGGCTCGAAGAGTATCCGCGCGCACGGCCGCGCATCGGCCCCCAGCGCCACGCCGACCCACAACATAGCGCTGACGGCAACCATTGCGCGCATCCAACCTTTTTTCATGACACGCTCCTCCGTGTTTGCGTGGTTATTTCACAACAATGACAAGTCCTTTGCGGCGAGCGATCCGCAGCCCGGTGTTGCTCTGGTAAAACACATACTTTTCCGCGTTCGCCATCTTCGGCACAAACGTCACGCTCGTCGGCTTGTTGGCAGATTGCCACGTGATCACGTAACCGCTCTCGTTGCCTTCCACCTCGCCATTCGCAAGCGACTCCATTTCCGCCTCGCGCCCCGTGAGGTCCACCATCACCATCGCATCGGTGGCGAAAGTGACTTTGAAGTCGAAGTTCGAGCATTTCGTGCTCCACGCTCCGGTCTTCATCGAGAGATCGATGGTCGAGCCCGTCAGCATCTCGACATTGTGGAAATAAGGCGATATGGGCGTGAACGTGCCATAGACGCGGTGAAGCGCCGCCCCATTGGCGCCAACTGGGTTTTTCCTGTTCGCCGGAGTTCGGAACGTGAGGTTGCTCACCGTCGATATGGCGGCACCCTGATGGCGGATGGCCGTCGAGATGTCGTAACTGCCGCCCTGCGTTCCGTCCGTAATCGCTTCCTGCCACCAGCCGGTGCTGCCCACGGTTTTCACCGTGCCGTTCTTGAGAACCAGGTGACCCTTGCCTTCCGACCTTGTACCGGCGAAGTCAAAGTCGGGATCGGTACCCTGAAACGTGATCGTAAGCGTATGTCCTCCAAGATCCCATACGGCATTGTCGATCAACGTCTTGTCTGCGCTGGCTGCGGTCTGCGTATCAAATCTAATCTCCGAATCTGCCGTGAGCGTGAGGTTACCTATGTGGTGGGTCAGTGAGCCACACGCGGGATTACGTGTATTGAGGAACTTTCCGCCATGGAGGGTGACATCGTAAGTGTCAGTGTACCGGCTGTAGGCGTCGAGGTTCGCGCCGGACGCGACCTCGATGGTTGTCTTCGCAGCGCCGAACGGCTTGTTGCTCCCCGTCACGCCGAATTTCGCCGTTCCCGCCGAGACAAGCGTTCCACCCGCATAGGATTGGTTTGCCTTCGACGCAATGAACGTGCCCGTGCCGATCGTCTTGAGGCGGAGGTTTCCGGTCAGGACGATCGCCTTGTTCTCGAACGTGAAGCCGGACGGCGTGTCGATTTCAAGGATGCCGGGGTTCATCGTGTCCGCCGTCGAGTCCGTGATCGTGCAGACGTTCGCCGCGACGTTCACGCCGTTGAAGCCTTTGAGCGTCAGGCACTTCCCGCGAAGGTCGATTCTGGAGCCGTTCGCGATCTTCGAGACGTCGAGTCCGCTCCAGTCCCTGTCTGACGAAAGCGTCACGTTGTCGAGGAAGATGGACTTGCAGGCAATCGACTTTCCGCCGGCGAGGTCGAAGGACGTCTCCCCGCTGATTGTGACGGCCGTCGTCCAGCTTGGAAGCGCGCCGGCGAGCGGAACGCCGTCGCCGTCCGCGCACGACCAGTTGTCGGGGTCTGCCATGTCGGACACGTCGCCCGCGCCGGTCCACTGCGCCGTCGCGGCGGGCGCGCCAAGGAGGCCGCCTATGGCCGTGCCGGCGCGTCCGCTTTCGTAGATGCGGCGTACCTCGTCGTGGCGCAGCGCGCGCGTCCAGAGGGCCGCGTCGTCAATGCTCCCGACAAACTTATTTCCGTAATTTCCCGTGCCGTCCTGCGCGATGCAGAAAGGCAGTCCGCTCTTCAGGATAAAGCCGGCGTATTCGCCCGACACCCAGTTGAGCGTACCGTCGGTCCGCCCTTGGTAGCAAGTAAACACCCCGTCGTCGTTGCGCGTCAGCGCGTAGAACACCCAGTCAGCCGCCGTCTCGTAATTAAACGTGCCCAACTGGATTCTGCTGCCGCCGCCACCGAGATTCGCCGCCACGCCAATGACGCCGCTTTGAACCAGACTGCCCTTCCTCGCAGTGATAAGTGCTCCGGAATTTCCACCGCTATTCCAGTTCTCGTTCGCCATGATCACGGAGTCGCCCGACTGGCTGCCCATCTTCACCCATGCGACCATCGCAAAACTCTTGTCGTTGCCTTCAAACGTGAGCGACTGCGAGCCCTCAAGCTTCACGTAGCAGCCCGAAGGGAAGGTCATGCTGCCGCCGATCTGTCCACCGGACGTGGCAACTTCCGCGTAGTTGGTCGTCGTCACGCCGCCTGACGTGACGACGTTCATGCCCTGCCGCGTCGCGGTCGGCCCGCCGTCAACCTTGTTGGCGTTGTCTTCGTCGAACGGAAGATACGCGGCGAGGCCGGAGGAGAGCGGCCGCACCGTCTCGGCGACGCCGTCGCGGACAACTGCCTCAAGCCCTTCCGCCGTCACGCCGAAGTGCGCGAGGGCCGAAGCGCACACGTCGAAGTTATGCGGACAACCGGGGATGCGCCCTGCCGTGACGGACCGTCCGGAGATGACGATGGGGATCGTGTGGTCGTGGCGGCCGCCCCGCTCGGCATGCGTCGTACCGAATCCGCCGTGGTCGGACGTGACGAGGATGAGCCAGTCTTCGTCCGCAAACGTGGCGCGGCTCGCGATAGCGGAAAGGCACGCGCCGAGGTAGCCGTCGGATTCCGCAAGCGCCGCGCGGTAGCCCGCCGTGTAGGGGTAGTAGCTGCCGGCGTGTCCAGCATGGTCAACCGCGTCGATGAAGTACATCGTCGCGTCGGGCGCGTCGGACGAGGCGAGCAGCGCGGCGAGGTCCGTCGCGTTCTCCGCGTCAGTCTTGCCGAGGAACGTCACGCCGGCTGCGGGCCCAAGGTCGGCATCCTCGCTCCACGAATAGACAAAGAGCGCGGACGTGCCGCTCTTGGCGTCAACGACGCGCTTGAGCCATGTCGGATAGGCGGCATAGCTGCCGCTTGCCGTCTTGCCGTTCGCCGTGACGCCGTGTTTGGACGGAGAGACGCCCGTCGCGATCGAAGCGTGGTTGGGCGCGCTCACGGGCGGCGTACCGGGTGCGTTCTGCCCCGTCACGGTCCACGCGGCGTTGTAACCCGGCTGCCACGTGCCGTTGCGGAGCGCGGCGAGGTTCGGCATCTCGCCCGACTCAATCGCGTCGGCGCGGAGTCCGTCGAACATCACCATCAGCGCCATCGGACGCCGATTGCCGTCGGCAAGCGAAGGCAACGCCGCAACCGCGCAGAACAGCGTGACCATGACAGCAAGCATACGACAACAAGTCGTTACACCCTTCTCGCACATCTTTACAACTTCGCTCATTTCGCTTCTCCTTTGTTTTGGTTGATGAAATTATACCAAAAATTCTCACTTACACCAACGGCACTGAAAGCTTCCGCGAATTTTTGCGCGCTCGGTACGAGCCTGTGCAGCAAAAGTGCCTTACGCAAAAAGACGAAAGTCGGCGGAAAGTATCTTCGGGTGGGTCTCGCGCCCGTCTGCGTCGCACTCCGGGAATCCGGCGGCCTTTGCCGTGACGCCGAAGAGCCAATCCGCCTCGCTTCCCTCAATCCGCACCCGCCCGTCGGGCCAGAGGGAGAGAATCGCCGAAAGTGGTTTCGTCCAGCCGAGGATGTGGACCGATCCCGGATGGCGCTTCACGTATTCGGGCGGATACTTGTCGTGGCGTTTCCCGAACCACTGGTAGTTCGCGCTGTTGACATCCCAGTACGGAATCCCGTCGAGTATGCGGAGGTTGTCGTTGTGGTTGTGTCCGTTCATCACGAGGCGGACGGTTCCCGGCCTCTTTGCGTTGGCCTCGGCGAATATCCGGCGCACCTCGGATGCGTTCCGCACCGGCATGTAGTTGGCTCGTTCGAAGCTTTCGTGCGCCATGACGACGCACGGATACGGCGAGCCCACAATCACCGACCGCAGCCACTCCAGCTGTTCCGGCGGCACCGAATAGCTGTGCCGCCCCTTGATGAAGGCATGGCCGCCCTTCCCGTAATGGACGAAATTGCCGGGCCCGAGGCAGAAGTAGTTGGCGTCTGCAACGACGAACCGGAACCCGCCCCGGTCGAAGGAGTAATACCCGGTCCCCTTCATGCGATAGGCATCCAAGGTCGCCTGTGCGTCGCATTGGTCCTGGTCGTGGTTGCCGAGAACATGGTACGCCGGGATGCGTGATGCGTTGTACCTCTCGACGAACATCCGCTGGCGGGGCTTGTCGACGCCATGCATGAAGTCGCCGAGGTGGATCATCATGTCGCACTTTTCGCGCTCGGCGCGCGCCATGATCCCGTCGAGGAAAGACGTGTCGTCGCTGTTTGTCCAGAAGTCGTCGAAGTGGATGTCCGCGAACACACAGACCTTGAACGGCCGCGAGGAGTCCGCGCCGACGTCTCCGCCCAAAGGCACGCCAAACGCAGCACCAGCCCCCGCCGCGACGACTCCAGAGACAAAACCTCTCCTGTTGACCTCCAACGGCTCCACCTTCATCACCTCATTCATTTCGACGACTAATCTTACCGCACGATGAGCATGAAGCCACGGCGATCAAGGTAAAGGCCATCGGCGAGGGACTTAGCCCCCCAGAGATTACCATTCTGGATGAACTTGAACTTCGCCGTCTCGCGGTATGACTTCAGCACCGTGTCGCAGGAAGCCGCTGCGTTCGCCTCAAGGTCGGCCGCCGTCAGCGCACCCTTCCAGATGCGCACCTCGTCGAAAGTGGCCGCGGCGTCCGTGCTGTTCCACCCACATCCGCCTACGTATGTCGCGGTCTGGACAAGCTTGGGAAGCGACCAGCCGGCAAGGCTCGGCTGCAGTCCGCCCACGTAGCCTCCGTCGAGCGTATGCCGCCGCATCATCATGCCGGTGTTGCCAACAGGCGCCGGCATGTTGTCCATCATAATGGCGAAGTGCTCCATCCGGCCAAGCACCGGCGCGCCGCACGAGCTCCACGAGTCGTCGTACATCGTCGAACCCATGCCCATCCAGCCCTGATACAGTGCCCCGCCGTTCTTGTCCATCAGACAGAAGCCGTGCGTGCCGCTGTCGTTTCCGCATGTGAAGATCTTGGCGCTTGCCCGTTTCGCATTCTGCGCCGCCCAGAGCTCCACCGTCACGGGGCCGGCGTTCGTGGGGATGAGCCAGGAACCGAGCGACACGCGGCCAGTTTCGGTATCCGGCGTCGTCACAGTCGTCGAGCTAAGCGTCGCCGTGCCGATTGCCTCCGCCGTCGCTCCTCCGACGGAGTCTGCCCAGTCGCCGTTGAAGCTCCACCTGTGCACAATTTCCGGAGGTGCCTCCCATTCGACCACGCGGTCGCCGCTCTTGAGGTCGGTCCTTCCCGTGATGTCGATCAGCACCCGGGCGTCTCGTGCAGCGCCAAGGAACCGCGGCGCGATGCTTCCAAGCATGCTGCGCGTGGAAAACACGCCCACGTGGTCCGTCAGGTCGATCCTGGAGCCATCAAGCATCACCATCTCAGGATAGGCGTCGCAGACAGGCTTGAACGTGCCCTTCACCCTGACGTATCCAGGTCCGGTCGTCCATTGCACGGAATACCTGCTCACGTAGCCGCCGACCGTAATGGTGCTGTAGAGCGCGATGTACGTGTCCATGTCCAGCGTCGCAGTAGGGGCCTGCGTGTCATTGAAGATTTGGAGCCACGCCTCGCCTATCCCTTCGGCCCGACGCATCGCGAGCGTGCCGTTCATCACCGTTACATGGTTGATGTATAGCTGCGAACCACTCTTTCTGATTGTCGCGGTGAGTGTATGCCCGCCAAGGTCGAGCACGCTCGACCATGCGGAGCCAATCGCGCCGCCGCCCAAAAGCATCGACCCGTTGATGTCCATGCTTGAATCCGCCGTAAGAACGATGTTCGAAAACGAGCCCCACCAGCGCTCGTTGCCGCCGCCGAGGTTCGTGTTGCTCCTGTTGGCGAGCGTGCCGCCGGCGAGAATAAAGTGATAGTGGTGGTAGTCGTATTGTCCGTTCACGTCAAACGTCGCACCCACCGCGACAGTCACTATGGAATCCTGTACGCCGAGCAAATGAGTAGCGCCCTTCTGGCTGACCTTGACCGTTCCGCTGGAAATTGCCGTCCCGCCCGTGTACGTCTGCTGCTGCTTCGACGCGACGAACGTGCCCGCGCCGTCTTTCACGAGCGTGATGCCGCCGTCGAGGAGAAGCGAGCTGTTCGTCACGGTCTCGCCCTCCGCAACGTCGATGTGGAGCGAGCCGCTCGCGCCGTTCACCGTTCCCGCGCCGCAGAACGAAGAGATCTTCAGCTCGTGGCCGTTGAGGTTCACCGTCACGCCGGCGGGAATATCGATCATGCCGAACGCGCGCCAGTCGCAGTTTGCGCCGAGCGTGACATTGCCCACAAGCATGAGGCGACCCCAAGAAACGCCCGTCGGATACGGGAGCGTCGTCGTTCCCGTGACACGGATCGTGGTGGTCGCACCAGGCACAGCTCCTTCCACTTCAAGGCCGTCGAAGTCGTAGCACGTCCAGTTGCCGGGATCAGTCGCGAGGCCGTTCCCCGCCGCACCCGTCCATTCGGCGAACTCAATATCGCGCGGCCCCTTCGCGACAAGCGTCACGCCTTCCGCGCCTGCGATTGCGCGCCAGTCAACCGACGTGACGTCGTCGAGCGCGAAGGTGGTCGTCGAGGGTATCGCGTCCCACGCGACGACAAGAAGCCCGTCCGCAAGATCGGACCTTTCAGAGAGGTCGAGCGTCACCGTGCCGCCGTCTGGGAACGTCACGCGGTTGCCGTTTTTCGCGAGGACGTTGAACGCAATGCCTGTGCAATCGGAAAGGTCGAGCGTGGAGCCGTCGGCGAGCGCGACCTTGGGAAAGTAGTTGGTGCTTTCCTCGAGCGGCGCGAACCGCCCAAGGACCGTCAGCGTCTCGCCGCCCTTGTACGCGGAACCGCGCATCACGCAGTTCGACACGGTGAACGGCGCATCGAGCCAGAGTCCGCCGCTTGTCCGCCTGGATTGCTCAAGCGTCAGGTTGCGCCCGATGTTGGCGTAGGTCTTGTTCGTCGTGCAAATCCAGGAAGAGCCGATTTCAAGTTTCCCCTCGTCCTCAAACGTCGTGTGGGCGAAGAAGAACGCGTTTCCGCTCCCGGGAAGGCCGTCGTAACGCAGGGTGTGTCCGTTCAGGCGTACCTTGACCTCGCCCCAAGACCGACAGATGAGGCCGAAGTTCTTGTTGCTCACCACCGAGTCGGAGGTGAGCGTGAACGGGCTTTTCACCGTCCCGGAATCCGAACGCGCGCGGCGCGAGCTCGTAAGGATGCCGCCGTCGAGCGTATAGGCGTGATAGCCCCAGCTGTTGCCGTTCACGTCGAATGTGCCGTCCGAGCCGACGAGGACGTCCGAGTTCGCCGGAACCTGGTTGTCGAACGCTGCTGCCGTGTACTTCATGCGCAGCGTTCCGCCGACGACCTCCGTCCCGCCTGCGTACTGCTGCTTCCCGAGTCCCGCGAGGTAGAGTCCCGCGCCCTCCTTGACGAGACGCAGCGAACCCAGGAGCGGCACGCGGTCGTTTGTGAAGAGTTCGTTCGCCGCCACCTCCACGCGCAGACGGCCGCCAGAACCGGCCGCCGAGGTGTCGGTGATAATGGCCAAGGTGTCGGGCAGCGTCGTGAAGCCGGTGGTCTGGAGGTCGTGTCCGTTGAGGTCGATCGTCACGCCGTCCGGGAGCACGATCTTGCCGAGTCCGCGCCAGTCGCAGTCCGCCGTCAGGCGCACCGTTCCGGAGAGAACGATCGAGGAACACGTCGGCATCGAGCCGACGGCAAAACTCGCCGCCGTGTCGCCCGTCACCGTCACGACGGACGCCGCCGCCGCGCCCTTCGACGCGAGATACACGCCGTCCGAACGCACCTCGGCGTCGTACGAAGCGGCGGTCGCCGCGTCCAGCTCGAATACCGTGCCCCACGAGGGACGCTCGGCGAATTCCATCACCTTCAGCCCCACGGCGAGGTCGCTGCGGGACGACAGATCGAGCGAAACCTTCGGCGAGACGATGCGCCCGAGCGCGAAGTCGCCCGTACCGCCGTTCTCGTGGATCTTGCCCGTGTAGCCGTTGTACATGCAGCCCTTGCCGGACGTATTGACGGCGGGACGGAACGCCGCGCACAGCGTGCCGTTCGTGTGGTAGATGTCGTAGTGGTAGATCCGCGCCTTTGCAAGCCAGTCGGCCTTGTTTGCGTTCACGTTGCGCGCCGCAAACAGATACGCCGATTTTGCGCTGTCGGTATAGGCGGCGGTGAACGTACCGATTTCCACCCCGTCCACGTACACGCAACGCCCGTCGTCGTTGAAGACGACCTCGTGATCTGCCAGGGTCGGGTGGGTGAACGTGAATTCAGATCCTGCGTTACTGCCGCGGTCGTAACGTTCTTTGCGTCCGTCGGTACCTGGCAGCGAAACCGGATAATAACGGCTGGGACTGTTCACGCCGCCGATCATGGCATATCTGTTTTGCGAAGTCTGCGTGTACATATAGCCCACTTCCGTACGCGTTTCCGCGAGAGCGAGCGTCTCGGTGTCGATCCACTGCGTACCGGTGGACTCGAGGTATTCCACGAAATACCAAGGCTCCTCCTTGCGCGGTCCGGCGGTGAAGTCCGCGCCCGTACCAAGGTTGTAGTAGAGCTTTTCGTTGATCTCGTCGAACATGGCGGGCTTGCCGTTCTCATCTACGACGGGGATGAACCGGCGCAGGACGGTGCCGGTGGCGGTGTCGGTGAATTCGCACCAGTAGATGCGGGCCTTGGAATGGAATGCCGCATTGTTATTGTTGTTGTTGGAGGCAAAGAGGTAACATGTGTGCGAGGCACCTGAAAAGCCGGTCGTGAACGTGCCCATGTACTTGTTGTCCACGAACACGCGGTGCAGCGCGTCGTTGAACACGATCGTGTGGCGCGTAAGGTAGGGATGCAACTGGTTGGGCGTGTCGTTATATGAGACGTACCGCTCGCGACGGGCATGAGTATCGGAGGCGCTATTCAGCGAAATGGGATAGTACCTTGGTTGAGCACAGGCCGCGATCATGTCGTAGTTCGCCTTGGCGCCGGCGGTGCCGAGGTATTCGTAGGAACCCCTGAACATCGTGTTCCGGTCTGGCACGACGCCCGTGTCGATGTGCTGCACGCCGGACGACTGCAGGTACTGCACCTTGTAGGCGTAGGTATCGGCCAGCGCCGGCGCCGCCGCGCAGATTACGACCGCGACAAGCAAGGCCATCCAGCCCATCGTTGTTACTTTACTCATTTTCATTCCTCCGTTATCACGTGTGAAGCAGCAGCCAAACCCTCTTCCGCACCATTCGCGAACCAAGCCACGCGGCTTGAAGAAACCCGCAGAAACCATCTTGTGCGTCTGAAAGATTCGCATGTTTATTATACCAAATCCGCGCCTTTAGCGCAAGAAGGAAATATGAGCGCAAGAAGGAAATATGGATTTTTTGTAATGGGGCGCATCCGCGAATCGCGCAGACGTGCTAAGTCAATGACAAAAGATACATGAGTGTTCAGAGCACTTATAATTTTAGACAACCGATTGTGGCCTTTCACCTTTCAGGTGAAAGGAGCATGGTTGTAAAACTACGCAACAACTTCAAAAATACTCTGCGCCTTTGCGCGAGATAAAGTGTCTCAGAAAGATTTCAACTACCGTGTTTAGGCTAAAAACACTTCAATTACAAAGCTGGTTGCAAAGACTTCTGTACTTACGCGACAACGTGTTTTTACAATTGTTTATACAAGAATAACTTGCAAATACACTTTTTGCCTCAAAAGGTACATTTGAAGTTATAGACTCGCCATGCCGCAATGTGGCATTCACTAGTCAGGGTGTATAAGACTTGTACATCCCAGTCCAAGGGCGTCGTACACCCCAGTCTAGGAGGCTCGTACACCCCAGTCTAAGAGGCCCATACACCCCGGTCTAGGTGGCTCGTACACCCCAGTCTAATAAGGTCTTACACCCAGGTCTAATAAAGACGTACTCCCAGGTCTAGCAAGGTCGGATACCCCGACCAATCTTACGTTCTGCCCGTATTATAGGCCGCCTAGAATCGCTCCGTTGCCCTGAAAATGACTACATAAAGAAAGCATGACTTAATAAAACGCCGCATGGTGCGCGAGTATTGAAGTTAACATCTGAAAAGCCCCGTAAAACGGCGTATTTTGGGTCGGGTTGTGTTTTATGCCGCAAAAGATCAGTGAAGGCAATTTCTCACACAGCTACACAGAGTCAGAGAGAGTTTTGGGGTTGAAATCTCAAATCCCCTCTTGTTTCTCCGTGTCTCTTGACCTCTGTGTGAAGTATCTCCAAAATGCATAAAAAGCCATTTTGCAATTATGGGTGTATTGAGCAAATTCCTCAACTGCTTTGCACATGATGCCTCGCCTTGCCGAGGGCGGACGCTTTCCGTCTGCCAGAATGTATTGCCTTCGTCATGTCGCTACACTCTTCTCTATCTCCGCCCAGGGGCACATTGCCTCCAAGCGACGCGTATTTTACACTATTTCTCGTTTTCATATCAAGAGACGGCGGCCTGGAGTTTACCCATTTTTCAGTTTCTGGCGAGGCGAGATAGACTGCCGCGCGTTGGAGACACAAAAAAAGCGGCACCTCTCCGCCGGTTTTCGGTATACTACCGAGTGCAAAAAACAACCAAGAAGAGGAGCCGCGCCGTGAATGATACCATAATCGCCGCGAAAGCGAAAGAGCAGCACGACAATTTTATGGGTAAAGTTTTTACCCATTTCTCGAAGCCGAAGGCAAGGTTCATCCGTGAGACCACCTATGGGATACAGGCCTCCGGCGACACGAAGCTTTCATCCATCGTGCGCGCCGGGCTTCAAGGGCGAGAACGACGAAGTGCTGAAGATCATCAACGACATATTCGAGGCGACGGGCGGCAAGGGCGTCGTAGTCTACGACAGAGGCGGCGACAGACCCGCCTTTTACGGGGATTTCATCGAGAAAGGCAGGGACTTCATCGTGCGCGTCAAGTCGCGCAGCGTGCTCTCGTGGAACGGCCTGCACGAGATCAGCTTCCTCGCGGAGAACTGCACGATGCAGCACCGCCACCACGTCACGTTCGACTCGCACGGCAAGGAGTGCAACATCCAGATATCCTTTGGCACGATGCCTGTCAGGCTCCCGATGTTCCCCGACAGGCAGCTGCACCTGGTAGGTGAGGTCCTGGGCGCCTGCAGTGATCATACCGTCGCCGGCGAGGCCCTTCACGGTGAGGTTGTGTCCGTTGAGATCGACCATCACGCCGCTCGCGACGGTGAGGACGCCGTCAACCGTCTCGTCGGCGGAAAGTGCGTAGTTCGCGCTGATCGTACGGTCAGCCGCATACGACGTCGCTGCACAGATGACGGCCGCGACAAGCACAATGTTCCGGAATGCCGCCCTGACTGGGAACGCCGCCATCTTGGCGGCGAAATCGATTACTTTCTGCATATTCTTCATTTTCGGTTCCATTTTTGGGTTGTTGTGTTTTGTCTAGAATCACTCACGCCGGCTCAATGATCGGCATGTCGATGTTTCGCTTCTTCGGATTGAAGTTGATGCCGACTAGCGTCACGGGGCGGTCGCCGCCGATCCACTTGTCCGCGTAGCCGCGCTCGCGGATCTGCTTGATCGCCGCCTTCGCGCTCCTGCGGTACTTGAACTCGAACACGCAGACTTCCTTCGGCGTCTCGATCACCGCGTCAGCGTAGCCGAGCATCGTCGCGACCTCGGGCTGGGGATTCGCACCCGTCATTGACGCGAAGAGCTGGAAGTACCGCTTCGCCTCCGCCTCGTCCTTGATCTGCCAGTCGGGCGGAACGGAGGCGTAGAGCCCGAACAGCGACTCGCTGAGATATCCCTTCCAGTCGCCGGAGGCAATCTGCTGCTTGGCCTTATCGACGAGCGCGTTGAACGGATCCTCGTCAAGCCCCATCGCCTGCGAGAGATAGCCCTCAAAAAGCGCCTCGCGCACTTCAAAGTTTGGCGGAGCAAGGATGTAGCTGTCCGTCTCGTCCTTCGTCGGGTCGCCCCGCTTGACATCCTTGATGGTGAGGTAGCCGCCCTGGTACAACAGAGACACCATCGGCAGCGTCTCCGCGTCACACACGTCGAGCGTCAGCGGACGTGCAGGCACGTTTTCGAGATCCGCCGGCAGTTTCCCCGCATTCGCCATGCGGTTGATGATGAGCGTCGTCCTGCCGGTCGTTTCCCAGTAGCCCTTCAATTCGCCGAACTTGAATGCGTTGCCAAGAGACACGGGATTGCAGACCCTCGCCTCAGACCGCGGCGAAAACCGGTAGCCGTCGTACCACGAGAGTAGCGCCTTCTTTGCCGCAGCGAAGTCCATGCCGTTCTTTGCGCCAAGTTCCTCCACGTTTTCGCGCAGCGCGCCGTTCAATTCATCCGGCGTGTAGCCGAGGAGCGTCGCATACTGCTGGAACGTCGAAATGTCAGTCAGGTGGTTCATCCCCGAAAACACCGAAAGCTTCGTCAGCTTCGTGACGCCCGTCATCATCAGAAAACGAATCGACCCGGAATTGACCTTGAGCTTCTCGTAGAAGTCATGGAGGTCGGAGCGCACCCTGTTCAGCGTCGGGATGTCGTTGAGGAATTTTGCAATCGGTTCGTCGTACTCATCAATGAGGACAACAATCTTTCCCGTTGGTGACTTCTTTGCGGCGGCGACAAGGAAGTCGTCGAACTGTCCCGAAATGTCACCTTCGCCCGTGTATTCGACACCAGCCTCCTCGCAAAGGCTTTTTACAAGCTTCGCGAGCTGTTCGCGGAAGAGTTCATACGTCCCGCCCACGGCCTTGGTCATCGAAAAGCTGTACACCGGCGTCGGCTGCTCCCACCCTTCCCACGGCAGCTTGTCGATGGCGAGGCCCGTGAACAGCTCGCGCCGCCCCTCGAACATCGCCTTCAAGGTCGAAAGCATAAGCGACTTGCCGAACCGCCGTGGACGCGAAATGAAGTATTGCGAGTCCGTCTTCGGCGCGGCAAGTTGGTACAGCAGTTCTGTCTTGTCAACGTACTTTCCCTCTCCCGCGAGTATCAGGCTCGGAAAGTCAAACACCCCCGTCGTGGGGACCTTGATTCTATGTTCCTCGTTTTCCATCGCCGCACATTATACCAAAAATCCTTGTCATTGCGCGAAGAAAATAGAAAATCACCGCTCGTAGCGCGGGAGGCGGTCGAGCGGGACGGCCTTGAGGTTGAGCGTCTTGGGGCCAAGGTGTTCCTCGCCGAGGTCGTCGCGCCACTTGCCCGCCGGAAGCTCCACCGTCTTCGCGTCGTCGGGCGTCGTCACCGGGGCGACGAGCCAGCGGTCGCCGAGCATAAACTGCTGCATCGGGCGGTTGAAGCCCTGGTGCGGGAACTCGTACTCCATCGCGCGCACGATCGGCTCGCCGGTCTTCGCTGCGTGGCGCGCCGTCTCCATGATGTAGGGGCCGAAGGCGACGTGCAGGTCGGCAAATACCCGGCACAGCCTCACGCCCTCCGGCGAAAGATGCCGCCACGGCGCCGCCGAGAACTGCATCATCGGCAGGAGCGACTGCATCGCGGCGGAACGCACGAACAGTTTCTCGTCGACCTTCCGGCCAAGGTACGTATGGTCAAGCCCGCCGCCCACCATGTCGCCAAGGACGTAGGGACATCCCAGCATTCCCGCCGCGATGATCTGCGGAATCACGGTGTCCTGCGCCGCACCGCCGGTCCACGCATGCGCCCTGTCGCTGAGGCGCGTCACGATCGGGAGCCCCCCGCACTTCCAGCTTACACGTATTTCGTGGTACGGGAACTCCCTTGCGGCGAACTCCGCGTAGAGGCGCGTGTAATCGACTCCCTCGGCCTTCGGATCGAACATCCTACACCCCGACTCGAAGTAGTGTGCTCCGCCCGCGTCGAACTTGTAACCGTCATGCAGATTACGGCCGCGACATCCATTGTCTTGCGCAGGTTCTTCATGTTCATTTCTCCTCCAGAGGATTTCAATTACTTGTAAACACGGATCCAGTCGATGTACATCCGCACGGGGAGGGTGGAGACGTCAACCTCTCCTACCCACTTTCCGCCGAGCTGCATGTCGAGCAGGAAATAGAACGGCTTGTCGAACGGCCACTGGTCCGGGTCGCCGCAGTCCGTCTTCGGATAGCGGAACGTCTCCTTGCCGTTCACGCTCCAGATCAGTTCCTTCTCCGTAATCTCCAGGCCATAGACGTTCCAGCCGCCCTGACGGATCGGTGCCTTCACGCTTCCGTGCGGCGGATCCTTCGTGTGCTTCTTTACGTACGTCCAGCCGGAATGGACGGTTTGGTAAACGAAGGGATCGCCGTTCAGGCGCTCCACGATGTCGATCTCGCCGTTCCATGGCCAGCTGCGTCCTTGCGCGTCCGGATTCTGCCCACACATCCACAGCGCGGGCCAGGCACCCTTCTGGTGGTCCTCGAACTTGACGCGCAGCTCGACCTTGCCAATCCCCATCAGGCCCTTGCCCTTGCTCTGCACGCCGCCGGTGAGGAACGGACGCGGATCGGACTTCTTGTCCTTGTTCGCGACGCCCCACAGGACGAGCGCGCCGTTCTTCACCTCCACGAGATCCTTACGCACGGACATGTGGCGGTTCCAGTCGCTCTTGCCTTGTTCGCAACGGTTCCAGCGTTTCGTATCAAGCGAAGAGCCGTTGAACTCGTCCCTCCAGACGAGCTTCCGCGCACATGGCTTGGCAGTGGCGGGCGGCGTTGCCGCCATGCCAAACAACGCCGCCAGGGCGGCAAGCGTACAACAACAAGACTTTGCAATGCTTTTCATGTTTTTGCACTCCTATTCAAAATAGTGGTAAAGGAAACGTCCGTCCGGGGCGGCGTCGCCATGACGGTAGAAGTCAAGGATGTCGCCCGAATCGGCAGGCGTGTTGTCCGCCCACTTGAAGCGCACGTCCACGCGGTCCGCCTGACCGATCGCCGTGCGCGGGATGGTGATCGAGAGCGAGTTTCCCTCGATCTTCATCGGCACGCGCGCGGTCTCCTGCCACGACCATCCGCCAAGACAGCGCTCCAGCACAGCCGTGCCGTCGTTGGGCGGCGCGACGCGGTTGACGACGAAATGCAGATGGTGCCAATGCGGCGCGGGATCGTCCGCGGCGAGCCGCAGCGAGATGAACAGCCGCATCCACGTGGGATCGGTACGAGGCGATATCTCCGCCGCGCAGACAGCCTTGAACGTGATTGTCTCCGCGTCGTGCGAGACGAAGCACTCGACAATGTCGTTGCGGCCGGTCTTGTCCACGTAATACGTATCGCCGTAGCCTTGTGCGTCGCGGTGATCGACGTCGCCCGCCGCATCGCGGAACACGGGTCCCTGCGCGGCGGAACGCTGCGGACGAACACCCTTGAACTTTCTCACGCCATCGACGAACTGGCAGTAGAAGTGGTCCTGAAGGATTCCGTTCGACGGTTCGATGTCGCGGCTGAATTCGGGCGAATACTGGTCGGGGAACGCGCCCTGCTTCCCCTGCCACACGTCGAAGTTCCCGGCGATGAACTCGTTCCAGCCGGTGACGAACAGGTAGTCGGGATCGACCGCGCGCGCGCGTTCGAGCTGCTGCGCGAAGTTGTCTCCCCAGAGAAAGCGGTTCGGCTCGCCGCGGTGCGGGTTACGGTCGGGCGCGAAGCGCAGCGTCTCGCCGGGACGCAGGTCCTTCTCGTCCGGCCCCATGTACGCGCGCCCGAACACGTTCGTGTCGTTCATCGCGGCAAGCCCCCTTCCACCGTCCAGCTTGCGCCACGAGTGGTTCTGCGCCACGCCCGCCGCGCACATCTCAACGGTGCCGTCCGTGCGCTTTCCGTATTCGTGCTGCGGATACGCCTCAAGCCAGCACCAGTGGTCCGGGCGCTGCGGCCCCACGGCGTAGGCGGGCTGGAGCGGACGAAACGTGAAGAACTCCGCAATCGCGGCGTAGTCGCGTCGATCGTTCTCCGGGACTTTCGGATCCTTTGCCATGTTCCTCACGAGATCGGGTATCGCGTGGATGAGCGGCTTGCCTTCCCAGTGAAACCAAAGCTCCTTGTGGATGCCTGGCTTGTATACGTCGCGGTAGAGCTGCAGGATGCTCACGGCCTGGTTCTTTCCCGGCCAGAACGGCAACATGTACGTAAACTGCGGCGTGTTCTCGCCCTTCGCGCGCATGTCGCCCCACGTGCGCATGAGCGTGCGGAGGGAATCCATCCACGTGAGCGTGCCATTCGTCGCGTCGAACACGACCACGTCCACGCCCGCCGCGTTCAGCAACTGCGCGTGCCGCCGCAGGACCCAGGCGTCGGTGGTCGCGTAGTAGCCGAACGCGGGTTCGCCCCAGTAGTGGGTTTGGCGAAGGCCCCATTTGGGGGCCTGCGGACGCTGCGGCAGGGTGGGGTCTTCCGCGAGAAGCTTCGAGTTGTCAAGCAGCGGGCCTTTGCGCCCCTGGTGCCAGGTCCAGTAGAAGATGCCCACCTTCTTCGCGCGCGGTGCGGGGAGTCCGGCGGAGGCGACGCACCGGCCGAGATCGTCCATCGCGTCCCAGGTGTCAGCAAAGAGGTCGCGCGCCTCGGCGGCAGACGCCGATCCGCAGACGGCAACCGACACCACACCAACTGCCATAAAAAAATTTCGTCGAACCGTATTCATTGGCAAATCTTTCTTGGGGCAGACTTATGGCATCTTGTCATGGACGGAACAAATCGTCGAGCGTGACGACATTCGCGATCATCGCGCCGGCCGAACGTCGTCACGAGCGTAGGCAGAATACCCTTGCGGGTATTCGTGGCGGATCGGAATTGCTCAATGCGGCGAAGGAACTTCTCTTTCTCATTCGCGCTGAACGAATAATCCTCCGGTGTGTATTTCATTTCGCAGACGTTGATCATGCGGTCCCCACGGTCAATGACCATGTCAATCTGGGCACCGCCGGCCTTCACGGGGGCACGCCATGCGTACACGTCGGCAAGGATGCCCGCGATGCCAAGGGCCTCCTTGATCTGTCCGACATGCTGCATGCATACGCGCTCGAAGGCAAGGCCGCGCCAAGTGTTCGTCCTGGGCTGGTTCAACGAATGGGACCAAAAACGCGTGTCGTTCCCGACGCGGTTCTTGAGGAACCTAAAGTGGAAGAGCGTGAAGTTGTCGATCAGCTGATAGACCGCCCCCTTCTTCGCCGTCCCGAAGGCACTGTAGCGCCGGAGGAACCCACAGTCGGTCAATTCGTCCAGACAGTCCGACACGTCCCCGTTCGATACCTCGCCCAGACCCTCGACGACCTCTTCGCGCGTCATACCCGTCTTTCTCTCTCCAAAGAGATTGATGATGGCGAAATGGCGCGTCGGATTCTTGAACAGCGACCGAAACACGTTCTCGAACTCCATGCGCAGTTCCGCAGACTCTTCAAAGAAAAGCGAATCGAAATTCTGCGCCGCGCTCTTTCCTTCCTCGAGAAGACTCCAGTAGTAGGCGACCCCTCCAAAGGCCATATAACATTCAAGGATCTGCTGTCTGTCAAATCCAAGGCGCTTGTAGTCGGCATACGCGGCGCACTCCGCAAGTGTAAACGGACGGATCGGCAACTGACGCGTCACGCGGTTGTGGAGTCCGCCGCGATTACGCAGGACCTTTTTGATGATCCACGACGTCGCCGACCCGCAGATCACAAGCAAGATGTCCTTGCGAAGACAGGCCCACGCATTCCAGAACTGCTCAAACGCGGGAAGGAACCCGGATCTCGGCGTGTCAAACCACGGTAACTCGTCCAGAAAAACGACCTTCTTTCCTGCTCCCTTTGAATCAAGGAGGTCCGAAAGCGCGGAAAACGCCTGAACCCACGTGTGCAGCGCCTTGCATTTGACAAGTCCCTGACGCCGTAGCGCCTCCCTGAAACTTTCAAGCTGCGTCCGCTTGTCTGCCTTCTCCATGCCCGCATGGTGAAAGGCGAAATTGCCGTTGAACACCTCGTTGACGAGGAATGTCTTTCCGACGCGCCTGCGTCCGTAGACCGCAACAAATTCCGATTCCTCAGACGCGAACCTGCGCCTGAGTTCCCTGATTTCATCTTCGCGACCTATCATGCAGTATCTCCGTTTCGCCTCTTCTTTAGTGTCAAGACGCGGATATTATACCAAATCCATGCCGATTTGGGGAGTTTGACCATGATTTTTCGCCGATAGCGCCCCAAATCTCAATAGAAAGCAGCGATTTGGGGACTTTGACACTCATTTCACGATGATCACGATTCCATTCTGGGCATACTTGACTTCACCGTTGGACGACATGGGCATCGCGACGTTACATCCGGCGGAACGACAAGCCGCTCCACGCATTGTTTTATGCACTTCATTCATTTTCGTCCTCCGTTTTCTTGGCTTTTCTTTTCGCCTGTCGAGTAAGATTCTTGAATTTGTCATGCAAGATGCGTTTGATTGTCGTTTGTGCACCCGCCTCGCCCGAGATGCTGATAAGTCTCTTATAGTCCTCAATCTCGTAGCCCGTGAACACGATCGTCACAACCTTTTGGAATTTTCCTGCAACGTGATCGTAGTCTTCGGGATGCGCCCAGAAGCATCTCAGGCAAAACGAGGGATCCTTGCGCTCCCAATTCTCGCAATGTTCGCACGTCCATGATTTGGCACGATTGGCAGACGGACACAACAGCATGAAACTTCCTATGTCCTCCGTCGATGCTTCACCGCCAATCTCGTACGGCACACGGTGATCAACTTGCAGCGTGGCAGCATCCATTGCCTCAAGATATATAAAGCAGCGGGAACCGAACTTCTCAATCAACGCGTTCTTCAATGCTTTCGCCAGCGCCGTGCGGCCAGATGCCTTTCTGGGAACGCCGCTCCACTTCGACAAGTCACCGAACCTATACTCGGCTATCGACTTGCCCGACTTGTCCTTCGTCTTCGCCGTGACGATGGGAATGCCAAGTTCTCGGACATCGCGTATGGCGCGTGGCGGATGGTCATAGCCGTACACCTCGGAAAGTTCCTGCGTCGTGATGCAACCATGCTTCAGAATGTGCTGAATGACCGTGCGCGGACGCTTCGCGGAAACAGCCTCAAGCCTGTCCCGTATCTTCTTGGGCAATTTCACCATGATGCCGCCTCCGGGAAAAAGTCTGATTCCTGTGCGGATGTTTCAGCTTTAACGGTCGGCATAAACGGAATCAGTCCCTTGCTCACGTAAAGCGCCTCATACGTGACTGACTTCCGACCGAGGAGTAACGCTTGGCTTGAAAGCCCAGCCTTGAGCATCACCTTTCGGCAGCCAAGTCCCTCTGGAAGATCTTGCCCGTATTCGCGTCCGCCGCACGCGCCATCGTAACTTATCAGGAAATCAACCCCCTTACGGTTCAACACCTCCAGCGAATCGGCAAATTCGTTGAAGGATACCCCCGACAAATATCTACAGTCGCGCACGTCCGACACACCCTGGTACGGTGGATCCATGTACACCACGTCGCCAGGGGCCGTTCGATCAAACACCTCCCTGTAGTCAATGGCGGAAAACTGCGCAATCCCTCTCAGCAAGGCGGAAACGCATTTCACGTTTTTCGCCAACTTTGAAGGCGACGTGCCATGTCGGCGCTTATCTGGAGACTGGTTGAAATTTCCGTTTCTTCCGTACCTGACAGACCCCTTCACGCACCGAGCGAGAAGGTAGTACATATTTGCCGGTCTTGTGTCACCTGCGTTAAATTCATCGCGTATCTTGTAGAAATGCGCCAGATGTCCGTCGGGGAACGAGAACTGCCCTTCCCACACAGCGGCATAGTCCCGCAAAAATCCGTCGGGGTTTGCCACCACCGCTTCAATTAACCCCACAAGCGGCCCGTTGAGGTCGTTCACAAGATACGCACCTGCCCGCATCTCCGACGCCGCCGCAATCGTCATAGCGGCGCTTCCGGCAAACGGCTCAACCATGCGGTTGAACCGTTTAGGCATATAGCGCAATATCTGCGGAGCGAGAATCCGTTTCGACCCTTGATATTGCACAATATGAGGTGCGGCAAGTCTCATTTGCATCTCTCCTTCTTAAGTTCACAAGCCGATGACATGGATGGTCTTGCCCGTCTGGCGCGGCGCATGAACGACGAAGTAGCTGCCGCCCGCGACGAGTTCGCGAATGCCCGGCAACCGGTCCAAGGCCGGCAGCATGTAGTGCTCGTCAGGGAAGCACGGTCCAGTCGTGTTGAATCTCTTCACGTTCTCCATGTCGATTAGTATATCATAGTTTCAGTTGGTGGGTGAAGAAAACTGAAATTCCACGATGTTTTTCAGCCGATCATTTCACGTCGATCACCTTGGTCTGTTCCTTGCCGTCCGCTCCCTTCCACGTGAGGCGGTAGCGGCCGCGGAAGCCGCGGAACGCGACCTTGCCGTCTTTCACGGTGGACACGCCCTTCGTACACCATTCGCCGTTGATGAGCGATTCAAGGACTTCGTAGGCGGGCTTCTTGCGTAAGTCGTACGTGAACAGCCCTGAAATCTGCGGCTCGCCCGGAAAGCTGCACCCGTCAACGAGGTTCCACCACGTGATGCCCGCCACGGCCTTGTGCGAAAACCAGATTCGATAGAGGTTTCGCACGGCGGTGGCCTGGACCGCAAGCCCCCTCGCGCCTTTCTCGGACTGCGGAATCGTCACTTCGGAAATGTGTATGCGACGCCCTGTACGCGCCATCGTGTCAAGCCGCCTACGAATCGTGGCCGGCGTGCCAACCCAATTGACGTTCGAGCTTCCGGCGACGAGCCGCTTCATGAGATTGGGATCCATGATGTGCATCTGGCATCCGACGAGATCGATGCGCACGCCTTCCTTCGTCAGGTCGTTCACCTGCCTCAAGAATTCCTCGCCAATCTTGTTTTCGTTGATGACGAGTTCCGTCGTCTCGGGGAACGCCTCCTTCGCGTCGCTGAGCGCCAGGAGCGGGAAATCGCCCGGCATGATCCCCTTGAAGCTCTTCCATACGGGAAGTCCCGTGCGCGACTTGCCGTACCGCGCGAAGTCGCGCGCGGACTCGTTCACCACGTCCCAGCTGTCCACCAACTTGCCAAACTGCGCGCCGATGTCGAGGATACGCTTCCGCCAGAGCCGACGCATCTCGGAGGTCCAGACCGGCAGCGCGGCGCCAATTTCCTGCTCCGACAGCTTCGGGTACAGCTTGTCCTTGCAGACAGTGCGGAACATCTGCATCTCCCACTGGTACCATGTCCCGTTGTAGTCCTCGTGGCGGGGGAGTCCGAACCCTTCGAGGAAACGCTTCTCCTCATCAGGACAGAACTTGTCGTACAGCCATTCCGGTCTGAAACCGCCCGTTACGAGGATATGTCCGTGCGCACGCAGCCCCCTGCGCTTCAGGTAATCGATGATCGGTCCGGGCGGCGGACGCCTCCAGAACTTCTCCTTCACGGCCTTTTCGCGCGGCAAGGCGTTCCAGTACGCCTCGAAATCAGCCTTGAACTTGCCAGGATGGGCGCGGACAACGCCCGGCTCCGGTTCGTATTCCCGCCAGTAGAAAGGGACTGTCCCCTGGTTGAACACTCCCCCTTCGCCAAAGGCGGCGGCGTAGCGCCTGTTCCGCTCCGAAGAGCCGAGCTGCCCGAAGTTGAACGTGGAGGCGCCGAAGCGGAATTCATGGGAAATCTGCTCGTAGCGGACCTCTGTCCCATCAGGCGCGCCGACCTCGACCGTCATGTCCGCCTTTCGGTTCGCCTCTATGTCGGCATCGATCCTCG
>CACZAK010000012.1 GCA_902779075.1 uncultured bacterium
GATTATACATGCCGTTTATCCTGTATGGCAATTCACCCAATTGGTGAAAACTAAAAACAGAAGCCAGATCTGGATAATTCGAAACACACAACCAATTATAATATACTTTGCGATCTTTGCGTTCTTTGCGGCTAAAAACTAGAATCCAACTGCGACGTTTAGGTTTACTTACGGCATCGCTAAATCCGTCACGGAAGAGCTTCCAATCACTTTCCGGGATCCGTGACACCTAGATGTCAGGGGTTGTGACACCTAGGTGTCAGTGGTCGTGACACCTAGGTGTCAGAGATTGAGGCTCTAAAGGTCATCACAAGCAGGAAAGCAGTTCAATGGCAAACAACGCGCTGCCAGCGCGTTGGGGATGAACGGGCTGGCAGCCCGTTCTACTAGGGGGATCACCGTGGTAAGCCCGCCGCCAGTGCGTCCCACGGGAATGTAAATGAGGATAACTTTGATTGCTTTCGCTATTTGGAGAATAGGAGTCTCGGAGTTTAGGAGACATTCTCCAAAACTCCAAAACTATCAATAGCGAAAGCAATAAGGACTTTCTCTGCGCTCTCTACCTCTCTGCGCCTCTGCATTTCAACAACTCTCCCCCCCCCTGTCTCATCCCCTTCTCCTTCTCCCAAACTCCAAAACTCCCAATCTCCCAATAGCGAAAGCAAATAAACGAAATCACAATGAAGTTACAGGTAAGTTTTTAGCCGCAAAGAACGAAAAATCGCAAAGTACATTATATTGATGGAGGCAGTTGCAATTGGTTTAATCGTCTGATGCTGGTCTCATAATTCCCCCGTCTTGGTCTCTTAATTTCCCCCGTGCAGACCACATAAGTCGCTGCCCAAAAATAACTTGAACATTCCACCGGGTATTTTTCAAAAATCTTCATTGCAACCATTGTTCACAATTTGGGCAATGCGTTAGCATGGCATGATAAAATGCTCTGCTCTATGAAAAGCCACTCACCTATCGCTCATGCTCGAATCAGCAAAAGGCCAGCTTACGGCGTTTCACCTCAAAGCGAAAATGCCGCGAATAGTCCCCTTCAAATACGCCCAGGCAATGTCTGGGCGATGGTTGCGAAATGCAACAAGCCCATAATAGACGGCGGAAAGAGGGGCAAAAACAAAAGTAACGGAAAGAATTTGCAAGAATGAAAAGTGCTTTCGAGCAAAGCGGAGGCGATTACGCGCGAAGCAATAGGTCCGATATGGTTTTTCAATCCCCAGCTGCCGCAATTCAGGCACGCATCCGGGCTCAAGGAATCCTAGGTGATCGGTACGGGCGACAGTCAATATGATGGACTCATAACCCGCTTCGCGAATCTTCCATCCGAAGTCCGATTCCTCAAATATCTGCTCGTATGCCTCATCGAATCCTCCAACCGCATCATATGCCGCCCTTGGGACCATAAAGCCGTTGGGATAATATGAAGTCGGATAGGTCTTCGGTTCCGACGGCAATTTCTCCAACGGCAAATTCGGACAGTTGTCCTTTGGCTGGGATGTCCATCGGTTGAAATCGCTGCCGAGCGACCAGATCAGATTGTTCTTGCCGGGGCGCTTGTGTACGGCCATTGGCGCGGCAAAACCGAGTTTCGGATTTCTCCTGAACTCCTCGACAAGCTCCACAAGCGCGTTCGCACCAAGAAGGTTGTCGTCGTCGAGAAACAGCAAGAACTCTCCGAGTGCAATTTTTGCTCCATTGTTTCGCGACACGGCCTGAAACGAATTCTTTTCGTTGCGAATGTACTTTACTCGGGAATCGCCGCCAAAGCGTTCTTCTATCTGCGCTTTAGTATCGTCTGGCGAACAGTCGTCCACCACGATAACCTCAAGTACGACATCATTCCCCTGCGCCAATACGCTCGCCACGCAGTCGCAGACCATCGCGGCACGATTGAAAGTCGGAATTATGATGGATATGTCAATAGCCATTACTACTGGAAATCTGTCTTTGCGTAATCCCAGATCTTGAACTCGTCAATGGCATAACCAACCCGCGCGTACGAAGGCATTTCATCCTCGCGGCTGGGAAAAACGAGGTACGAACGGTGGTTGGCAAGGGGCGGACCGTTCCAATTCGCCGCCGAAGTCGTCATGACTGATTTTCCATCAACGAACACCGCAGCCGTAGCCCTTCCTCCATTGTTCAAGGTGATTCCATCTGCATCCCAGACAAACGCATAGTGATGCCAGCCGTAGAGGTTGTCCTTGATGAAGTCGTAGCCCGTGAATATTCCGTAGGAGGAAGACGCCATCACTGGAAGCCCTCCGATACGGAAAGTAAGCCCCGCGCCGCCCGTGCCGTTGTTTGAATTCCAATCCTGGCTGATTTCGTCTCGTGGCCCGTAGCAGATGATCTCGAAGAAACGCGGGCACCCTCCTGTCGTGAGCCGCGCCATTCCTTCGTCGATCTTCCCCCAGAACTCGATGGTGCCCTTGCGTCCAATGGTGCCGGGCGGCAACTCGAACCTGGCGGCGGACGTATAAGGCGGAACGTGCAGGGCAAGTCCGTCAACGCCCTTCGTAAACTCGCCTGCCATGAAAAATCCACGCGGTCCCGCCTTGGGCCTAGACACCTCTTCCCTAGAGTTGAAGGTGCAGTGATAGACGAGTCCGCCGGAAGAACCGCCCTTGGCTGCGGCAGAACGCGATGCAAGGGTGAGCGAGCGGAAGCCGGTACGGGGAATCTTGAGATTGCCGAGCAGCGAACGCACCGCGAAGACTTCGTTCGAGACGGCCATCGCGAAACGGTCGCCGTTGGACAGCTCGACCTTCGACTCGCCGTTCGTGCCAGTGAAGTTGATGGAACGCACAATAGACGGCGCGAGCACGAGGTTCTTTTCAAAGAGCGTTGCGCCGGTTACCTTCTTCGTGAGGAAGTCGCCCTTGACGGTCGATCCGTCCTTGAGTGATGCAGTGACTGTGACTGCGGGCCTCGCGTCTGCGAATGCCACCATCGCCACAGCGGCAATTGCCGCGAGCGTCATCTGTTTGCCCTTGTTCATATTGGGGGCTCTACCAAACCGTAATGGACCAGTTGATTTCCGGGCGTTTGCATGTCGCGGAGCCGTAGCCGATGCCGTTCACTACAACCCCGCTAACCTTTACGGTATACTTCTTGAGCTTCGTGAACTTTCCCGATCCCTCTAGCGCGTAGACTTTGAAGGAGCCCTTGAAAGTTCCATTTTTGGGCGTGTAGACGAGATTCATCGCAGAAAGGTTGGTCCTGCCCTTGGAAGTATCAACGATGAGGCCCTTCCCGGTCTCTGCGTCCAGCACGACAGGGCTCTCTCCGGCCTTGGGTCTTGTCCATCTCACGCTCGCAGCCTTCTCGAACATCCACTTGGAGCTGGAAGAGGAGCCCCTTTCGTCGTTCGGCAACAGGGAGTCGATCACCGTTCCAGGAATCGTGGAGAGGTCGCCCGCGCCCACGGAAACCGTCACGCCGTAACGCCCCCAGTTGCCGCCCACGTTTGCGGACTGCACGCGCCAGCCGCCGAGCGTGCCCCAGAACTGGTCCCCCTCGACGGTGACGTCCATCGTACCTACGTTCCTGACCTCAATCGAGATGGGCGCCGTGCCGCCAACGGCGGCCTGTTGGCTCTTGATGGCGCACTTTTTCCCGTCCAGAAGCGTCACGGCACCGGACACCTTGCCCGTGTTCGTCCTGCCGCCCACCTTTCCGAGCTTCAACTCCACGATGCCGACAACGTCGTCTCCGTCGTACACCGCGCCGTACAACTTCCTCGTGTTGGCGTATTGCGACGTGGCACCGCCAGTGTTCGGGTACAGGCCCGTCGTCGAGGAACTTGATGCCGTGTGTTCGGGTACCGGAGGATACGGGATGTCGGCGATGAACAAAAGTATGTCAACCCCGCTGAGGGCCCCGCCGTACTCCCCTCCGGTAGTCCTCTTAATATAGTGGTACGGATCCTGCGGATCGATGACGCAGACGACAGGAAGCTCGAAATCCGACAAAGGCAAGTAATCCGCGTTTTCACTCGCCTGCGTGTCGATGTCGCTGTACCACAGCACGCATTTCGCGGTAAGCTCGGACTTGACATTCAGGCTCTCGCAGGCCAGCTTGGTCGTCGTCGCGTTGTAGCACATGCTGCGGCCGGCGATGAGGAATATTTTCTTCCTCGACCTCCTCGCCGCCTCTAAGGCCGCGCTCCGCGACGTGTACCATTTACCGGCGTCAACGTCCGAACCGTAGCCGTTATTGCTTCTCCAGTGCGCATAATAGACAACCGTCTCTTTCACGGCCGTGGATGCGTGTATCATAACACCGGAGTCTTTTCCCGTGAACCAGCCTGTAAACGTCCACCCTTCGCGCGTTGCCACTGGCAGGGATCCAACCGCGTCGCCCCTATCCACGTACCGCACCGCTTCCGCGCATACGCCACCATTCGCGTCGAACGCCACCGCGCATAAGCTCTGCAACTGCGCATACGCGGAATCGTACTCGTAGTCGGACCCGGAACGGATAATCCGTACTCCGCCATAAGTCGAAGAGCTCTCTTCGCGGCTAAGGGATGTCGATGTCGTCTCGGTATACGTTCTAGTCCCGGAACTAGACGTAGAAGTAGACGTAGATGTCGTGTAGGCCCACGCCGCGCCCGTAAGCGCGATCACTGCTGCAACGAACAGCGGCCTCATCTTTCGCATCGTTCTTTCCATCAGTTTCCCTCCAAGGTTTTCCATATCATCGTACCATATTTCCCCCACCGCCGTCAAGTGAACTCAAGACATCGTCCTGGTCCACGCAGATGAAATGCTCTGTGTAGCCCGGTACGACCTTGCCGCCGTTGACCATCACGGCCGTCCCCTTCGCGCCGCCGGGCAGGGAGGGTTGCTTCGCGACGTAGCGCAGGAACGCGCCGTCCGTCGAGTAGCTGTTGCCGAACGCGGCCACGGCCACGCCGTGCGGACGCGAAAGCACGAGCTCGCGCACCACCTCGATCTTCCCCTCACCCATCGGCACGGGGTGGATGACGTCCGTCGTCACATACCCCGCCGAAATGCGCACGCGGATGCCGCGCAGCCGCTCGCGCGGAAGCGGCAAGGTGGCGGCGGCGTTCGCCACGAAGAGTTCGGGGCTCGCGGAGACGACGTAGTTCTCCACGCCCGCCTTTTCAAGCGCGTGCAGCATTGCGATCGACGAGGTGAAGTACCACTTGCGGTACACGCGCTCGTACTCGCGCACGCAGAACGCGTCGAGGTCCGCCACGCGGGCCCCCGCGTAGATCTGCGCGTTGTACGGCCAGGCGATCCAGCGCCCGATTTCGTTCAGGCGCGGGTAGTCCTTCTCGCTGTAGAGCTCCCAGCCGCCCTGGGGACGGTAGACGGAGGAATACCCCTCCTCGATCATGCGCTGGACCAGTCCCTTGAAAACGGTTTTGCCGTTCTCCTCAAGCCCCTCCGACACGTCGCCCTTGATGATCGTGCCGTCGAAGTCCCAGAACGCCATAGGCGTAGCCGTGGGGTCGGAGGCCTTGATCTTCGCCACGTTCTCTAGGATCTGCTTGATGATCGGCTCGGCGTGCCGCTCGGCGGCATAAACCGCCGAGCAGACGAGCGCGACGAGCATGGTTAAAGCCGTACAGCGCATCGGGCGACCGCCTTACTTCAGACGGCCGGTGTAGGCCTTCTCGCCGGCGGTGTCGAGCGTCGTCTTGAAGAACTCGTTCGCCGCCTTCTCGCGGGCTCCGTCCCACGGGCGCGGACCGCCCCTGAGCTGCACCGTCCAGAGCTTGAGCTGCTTCTTGTGCCAGTTGACCATGCAGTTGGTGCCCCACGCGCCGCCGTGGCCGAACCACTCGTTCTCGCCGTCCTTAATCGGCGCGGAGAGTCCGAGCGAGTAGCCGCCGAGGCCCTGCGGACGCGTGCTGACGGCGAGAATGCTCTTCACCGTCTCCTCCTTGAGAATGCGCGCGCCGTTCTCGCCGACGCCGAGGTTCATCAGCATCTTGTAGAACTTGAGCTGGTCGCGCGCGGTCGTCCACAGCCCCGCGCCCGCGCTCGGGAAAACGCGGTCGTCGGAGTACGGACGCTGCATGGACCTGTCTTGCTCGGTCCACGTCGCGGGCTTGCCCTTGCGGCAGGTGTACATCTCGACCTTCTTCTCGAGCTGCTCCTTGGTGGGCCAGAAGCCGGAGTCATTCATGCCGAGCGGCAGGAACACGCGTTCCTTGAGGAAGTCCTCCCAGCGCTTGCCCGTGACGCGCTCCACCACGGCGGCGCCGATGTCGATGCCGACGTTGGAGTACTGCTGCCTCGTGCCGGGCTCGAAGAGGATCGGCTGCGAGGCCGCGACGAGCGCGACGCTCCTCAGCGGCATCCTGCGCGACCATCCGCCCATCGAGTGGAAGTTGGGCAGCTCGAACGGGAAGCCGCCGGTGTGGTTCATCACCATGCGCACCGTAAGGGCGTTCTTCGCTTTCACAAGCGTGCGCACGCCGTCCTTGTTGGACTTCTCGATCCACAGCGTGCCGAACTCGGGGATGTACTTCGAGACGGGGTCGTCGAGGCTGATCTTGCCCTCCTCCACGAGGATAGCGATCGTCACGCCGCAGAAGCCCTTGGTCTGGGAGCACTGCATGTAGACGTCGTCCAGCGTAATCGGACGTTTCTTGCCGGCATCTGCGTAGCCCACGCACGCAACCTCCTGCTTGCCGTTCTGGTAAAACACGCTGATCGCGCCCGGGAGCTGCCCGTTATCCACGAAAGGCTTGAGCGCGTCGGCAGCGAAGTGCGTGCCGGAATCCACGGGTTCCGCCGCGAAGCCGGCAAGCGCGGCAGCTACGGCCAAAAACAGAGTCTTGAGTTTCATGTTTTTCTCCTTTTGGTTTGTATTGGTTGGGTTTGGAAAATCGTCTCGGTTGTCCCGGATGTCCCGGTTGTCCCGTCCGTCTCACTTCTTCGTCACGGTCTGGCCGTCTTTGGAATCTTTCACAAGCCAGCCGGCGGCGGCGATTTCGTCGCGCAGGCGGTCGGACTCGGCCCAGTTCTTCGCGGCGCGCGCGGCGGCACGGGCGTCGAGGAGCGCCTGCACCTCGGCGGGCACCTCGGTCTTCTCGGCCTTGCCGAAGAAGACCACGCCCAAGACGGAATCCATCTTGCGGAACACGTCGAGCACGGCCTTCGAGCAGGTGCCGGAGGCGTTCACCTGACGCACGAGGTCGAACAGCGCGGCAAACGCCTTGGGCGTATTGAGGTCGTCGTTGACCGCCGCCGTGAAGGCGTCGAGCGCCTCCTGCGCGAAGGCGGGCGCGGGTTCGTCGTTCGCGCGCGCGGCAAGGGCGTCCACACAGCGGTCGATGCGCTCAAGCGCGCGGCGGGCGTCCTCGAGGGCGCTGAACGCGAAGTTGAGTCCCTGGCGGTAGTGCGCGTTCACGAGCACGTAGCGGATTTCGCGTCCCTTCCAGCCCTTGTCGAGCAGGTCGCGCAGCGTGAAGAAGTTGCCGAGGCTCTTGGACATCTTTTCGCCGTTCACGCGCAGGTGGGCGCAGTGCATCCACGTCTTCACGAACTCCTTGCCCGTGGCGGCCTCGGCCTGGGCGATCTCGTTCTCGTGGTGCGGGAAGAGGTTGTCGATGCCGCCCGTGTGAAGGTCGAACGTCTCGCCAAGGTATTTCATCGACATCGCGGAGCACTCGATGTGCCAGCCGGGGCGTCCGCGTCCCCACGGAGAATCCCAGCCCACGGGGCCGTCCGATTCCTCCCACGCCTTCCAGAGCGCGAAGTCGCCCACGTTCTCCTTGTCGTATTCGTCGGCGGCGCAGCGCGCGCCCGTGCGTTGGTGGTCGAAGTCGATGTGCGCGAGCTTGCCGTAGCCGGGGAACTTCGTGACGGCGAAGTAGACGCTGCCGTCGTCGCTCTTGTAGGCGACGCCCTTCTCGACGAGCTTCTCGACTAGCGCGATCATCTCCGGGATGTGGTCGGTGGCGGCGGGATAGACCTCGGCGGGCTGGATGTTGAGCACTTTCAGGTCGGCGAAGAACGCGTCCTTGTACGTCTTCGTGTAGTCCGTGAGCGCCACGCCCGCCGCGTTAGCGCCGCGGATCGTCTTGTCGTCCACGTCGGTGAGGTTCATCACCTGCTTGATCTTCATGCCGTTGAACTGCACCACGCGGCGGAGGATGTCCTCGAACGTGTACGCGCGGAAGTTGCCGATGTGCGCGAAGTTGTAGACGGTCGGACCGCACGTGTAGAGGCGGATCGTATTGTCGGCGATCGGCTCAAGCGGCTCGACCCTTCGCGTGAGACTGTTGAATACTTGCATTGACATTGTTTTTTCCTTTAGTCAAGAAACAACATGCTCCAGAGCGACGAGGTGCCGCGCAGCTCGTCGCGGGAGATGCGGATGAAGAAGAGGTCGTCCTTGCCCGTGCGCCAGCTCATGAAGCCGAGGCCGTCGCCGCGCACGCGCTTGAGCATCCGCGCGGCCATGCGCATCTTCGCGCTTTCCATCGGCATGAGCGTATCGGCCACCTTGGGAAGGTAGAGCTTGAGCACCGTGGTGGGCGAGCAGAACATCACGTTCGAGAGGCCGGGCTTGACCGCCTCGGGAAGCACCTTCAGCAGACGCACCCGAGGGGCGCCGCCGCCGGGCACGTTGGCCGAGGCGGCAAGGGAGTAGAAGTTCGCGCCGGGGGCCTGCGTGAACACGATCGACTTGCGGATGAAGTCCGCAATCGTGGGGTCGAGCATCGCAAAGATGTCAGCCGAGCCGAGGTCGCCCGGTGTGGACGTTACGCCGAAGAGCGGTGCGGACGTGGGAATTCCCGGAAAAGACATGGCGGTATGCGGCAGACGCGGACGATGCGGATCGTTCAGGCGCACGCTGCCGCTCAGCTCCAGGCCGCGCTGCGTCATGCGCACCACGATGGTGCCGCCGGCGCAGGCGTTGGACTGGAACAGCGCCCGCGCCCCGGACGGCCCCATCTGGATGAACGCGAGGTCGCCGCTGAGCGGACGCTTCAGCGCGCCCGCCGCCGCCGTGGGCGTGTGCGCGGCCATGGTCGCCGACGGCCCGACTGCGGCCCACTTGCCGTCCCGCGTGAAATACACGTACAGCGTGCGGCGCGAGTGGCGTCCCGGCGGAAGGCGCAACGTGCCGTTCTTTTGCGGCACGGCGTCGGGATGACGGGCGAGGAATGACGACTTCGAAATAGACACGGGATAGAGCATTGACCAGAATTTCACGCGGTCGAACTCCGACGCGCTGGGCTTGCCCCCCCGGCTGTTGAGGCGTCGCATCAGATGCGCGAGCTTCGCCGAGTCCACGTAGCACACCGCTACGCCCTGCGAGCCCGGGCGCATCGCCCCGAAAAGCTTGGCCGCGCCCTGGTTGCGGATGGCGGCGGGGACGAGCTGCGTGAGGACGGGATCGAACGTCCCCTTCCCCAGCGAAGCGACGTTGTCGGCGATCGTTGGCAGGTCGGCAAACGTGACCGTGCAGGCCGGGCGAATCTCGGCTCGGACGCACAACGCGCCGAACACGACGAGACAAACTGCGAAAAGATGGTTTTTCATGTCCGGGCAGTATATCAAATCCGCCTGAAATAGGCTAGAGGTTCGCGAAGGGATTGCACACAAAACCAGATGACGGGCGAGACCTGTTTCCGCCGCCGCGAGGTCCTGAATTGTAACCGCCAGGCCGCGACGGGGCGCGGCCATCCCGCGCGCGGTCCTCACGCGGCTTCGTGCGCGCGGAGAGCGCGATGCGGTTGCGCGCGCGGTCCACTCCGATAACGCGCACCTTGATCTTGTCGCCCGTCTTCACCACCTCGGAGGGGTCGGAAACGTAGCGGTCGGCAAGCTCGGAAATGTGTACGAGGCCGTCCTGGTGAACGCCGATGTCCACGAACGCGCCGAACGCGGTCACGTTCGTCACAATGCCTTCGAGCGTCATGCCCTCCTGCACGTCGTCGATCGTAGTCACGTCGTCGCGGAACGCCGGCTTCTCGAACACGGCGCGCGGGTCGCGTCCGGGCTTCTTCAGCTCCTCCACGATGTCCTTGAGCGTAGGCAGACCCACGTCGTCCGAGACGTACTTCTTCAGCTCGATCTGCCCCGCAAGCGCCGCGTTGCCCACCAGCTCGCCCACGCCCACGCCGAGGTCCTTCGCCATCGTCTCCACGAGCGCGTAACGCTCCGGGTGGACCGCCGAGGAATCGAGCGGGTTTGACGCCCCGCGGATGCGCAGGAAGCCCGCGCTCTGTTCAAACGCCTTCGGACCCAGCCCCGTCACCTTCTTGAGGTCGCTGCGGCTCTTGAACGCACCGTGTTCGTTGCGCCATTCTACGATACGCTTCGCGAGCGACGCGCCGATTCCGGAGACGCGCGTTAGGAGCGGCGCAGAGGCGGTGTTCAGCTCCACGCCCACCTTGTTCACGCAGCTCACGGTCACTTCGTCCAGCTTCGCCTCAAGGAGCGGCTGGAACACGTCGTGCTGGTACTGCCCCACGCCGATCGCCTTCGGCTCGATCTTCACAAGCTCGGCGAGCGGATCCTGGAGACGCCGCCCGATGGAAATCGCCCCGCGCACGGTGAGGTCGAGGTCGGGGAACTCGTCGCGCGCCGTCTCGCTCGCGGAATAGACGCTCGCGCCCGCCTCGCTCACGCTCACCACCATCACGTCCTTCGCGCCGATCAGCTTCAGCACGCTCCGCGCGAACGCCTCCGTCTCGCGTCCCGCCGTGCCGTTTCCAACGGCAATGGCGTCCGGCTTGAACTTCTCCACGAGGCGGGCAAGCACCTCCTGTGCCTCGGCCGTGCGCTGCGTGGGATAGATCACCGTATTCACTAGGAACTTGCCCGTCTCGTCGAGCATCGCCACCTTGCAGCCCGTGCGGATGCCGGGGTCGATCGCGAGCACGCGCTTCTCGCCAAGCGGCGAGGCGAGCAGGAGATGGCGCAGGTTCTCCGCGAACACCTCCACCGCAGCGCGGTCGGCCTCCATCTTCTTCTCCGTGGCAACGTCGATCTCGCAGGACGGCGCGAGCAGGCGCTTGTAGGCGTCCTCGGCGGCAAGGCGCACGTGGTCAACAACATCTTGCGGCGGTCGCGGGGCGACCGCCCTACCGGATGTCGAATCGTCAACACCTCTTTCGCGGTTGACGATTTCTAGCACCTTCTCGATCACCGGCTCCTTCTCGACCACAAAATGACGCCACAGCACGCCTTCCTTCTGCCCGCGGCAGATGGCGAGGTAGCGGTGGCTGGGAATCTCGGCGATCGGTTCCTGGAAATCGTAGTACTGCTCGAACTTCGTGGGCTGGGTGGGCTTTGGCGACACGACCTCGCTCTTCACGACGGCCTTCTTCGCGTACGTCTCGCGCACGAGGCCGCGCACCTCGGCCATGTCGGCGATCCGCTCGGCGATGATGTCGCGGGCACCCTGGAGGTCGTCGGCGGACGCGGCCTTGAGGGCCGCGTCGTCAAGATGGCCTTCCCAGATGGCGTCGGCGAGCGGCTCTAGGCCCTTCTCCTTCGCGATCATGGCGCGCGTGCGGCGCTTCGGCTTGTAGGGCTGGTAGAGGTCTTCGAGTGTGGCCTTCACCATGCAGGACTCGATCTTCTCGCGCAGGTCGTCCGTGAGCTTGCCCTGCTCGTCGATCGACTTGAGAATCGCCGCACGGCGCTCCTCCAGCTCGGCGTAGTAGGTGAGGCGCTCCTGCACCTTGGAAATCTGGACCTCGTCAAGGTTGCCATGCACTTCCTTTCGGTAGCGGGCGATGAAGGGAATGGTGTTGCCTTCCTTCAGGAGCTTTGCGACCGCCGCTACCTGTCCGGCGGAAATACCCAACTCGGCGCTCAGGCGCGGAAGCACCTTCGCGACATTCGACTCTGTACTCATTATTTTTACTGAACCGTCCCTTCGGGTTCTTTTTTATTGGCCGCAGGCTTTGCGCCGGCAGCAGGTTTCTTCGGTGCTGGCTTCTGCGCAGCAGGCTTTTTCTTGGCCTGCTTTGCAGCCTTGGCTTTTTCCTTGTCAGCAGCTTCCTTAAGTTTCTTGATCTGGCTGAGCGTTTCCTCTATTTCCGCAGATCCGGGGAGAAGGTCCAGCGCCTTTTCCGCATATTTAAGCGCGTCAACGTAACGCTGTTGGTAGAGGCAAGTGATGGCAAGGTTGTTGAGCGTAACGGGATCGGTCGGATTCCTTTCAAGGCTGCGTTTCAGGTTTTCAGCGGCCTTCGCCCATTGGCGTTTTCCGAAATGATGCATACCGATGGCGAAATTCGCCACAGGATCGCCCGGGTCGATGGCCAACACCAGTTCGGCATGGGGCGCAGCAGCTTCAAAGTCGGCACGCAGAACGGCCTTTTCCATCTCGTCGCGCGGAGAGGCCATCGCGGGCTTAACGGATTCAAGCACGTTAGTCGTGGCCGCTGTCGGCTCCTCCTCCTGCTTTGCTGGCTCTGGTTTCTTTGCGGGCACAGGCTTTTTTGCGGCATTGGGTTTCGCCGCATCTGGTTTCTTTGAAGGTTCGGGCTTCTTTGCAGAATCTGGCTTCTTTGCGGAATCAGGCTTTTTCTCGGCATCAGGCTTCTTGGCCTCCCCTCCAGACTCTTCCTTCGCCTTCTTCCAGGCCTCCTCGATTTGCTTGATGGTGTCCTTGACCTCGGCGGATTCGGGGATGATAGACAGTGCACGTCTCGCGCATTTTAGCCCCTCTTCATAACGTTCCGTAAACATGCAGATCATTCCAAGGTTGTTCCAGACGGCTGGCTGCCTCGGCCTCTTTATGAGGCATCTGCGCAGGTATTCCTCGGCGCGCGCCCACTGCTTCAGAGTGTAGTAGCTCATGCCCACGCCAAAGTTCGAGTCGGGATCGTTGGGATCGTCCGCCAGGATCAGCTCCGCATAACGGCGCGCAAGCGTGAAGTCAAGGCGGGCAAGCGCCAATTGGAGACTCTCTCGCGGAGTTATAGATTTCAAAGTCTGCTCACGAACCTTATCCATGTCCCGCAGAATGCGTTTGAGGGATGAGTTGTTGTGGTCGAGTCGGTCCGAAATGCTCACATCCTTCAGCGACTCCAGCGTTTTGCCTTCCCGGTCCGCACGTTCCGCGCGCATACGCGCAATGCGGGCGATGCGCCACTGCACAAAGTGGAAGAGTCCGTTGATCAACGTGCCTGCGCTCTTGGACGGTCCGCCGTCGATGTAGACGTCCAGGACGCGGTCTGCCAGGGCGTTCGCCGCTTCTACGCCGCGAAGACGGTCCTCTTCTGGCATCCCCGCAGGGCGCGACAGCACGCCGCTGCAGAGCGGTATTTCCTTACCGTCGCGCTTCCACACCTCAAAGCCAAGCTGGAGAGCTATTTCGTTCAGGCGGTCCGCATGGTCGCGCACCATCGCGCGAAGTGCCATCGGCGCGCCGATGTCAAGCGTGACGCGCTCCTCCTCGTTCGACACGCCACATTTACGGATGTACCTTTGACGGGCCGAATTGTCCGAAATCATCGACAGCGCCTTGAGTGAATGCCCTTCAGCAGCGGCCGAAAGCTCAAGCCACGAATCAAACGCGCCCTCAGTGAAAACCCACCTCACGTCGCCACATTCCGAAAGGACTTCCTTGGCGTAGTCGTTGACGATGGCAAGCATCCTGCGCGTCTGCCCCTGGTAGCGTCCAGGCACCACGGCCGCTATGAGCAACAGAGGCACAATCACAAGCATGGCCTTCGTGCCGAACCCAAGAGGCTTGACGTCAAGCGACTCAACGTTCGTCTCAGCACCTTCTTCCTGGTTTAGCTCTGCGAACCTCTCCAGTGCAAGACGGCGATGGTCACGGCAGCACACCTCCACCGCCATCACGGCAAGTGCGAACACCACCGACGCTGCGGAGAAGAGCATCAATACCAAAAGGAAGAAGGACGAATTGATTTTCGCCATATCGGTCCACGTCCAGAACCAGAGCGGAGGCAGTTCCGCAAGCTGCGCGAAGGCAACTGCGCCTGCGATGAAATATACTGCGCCGATGTGATACGGCAGAAACTGCTCCTCATCAACCGCGCGAGGCAGCAGGATTGTCGCAACCACGAAAGGCAGGATGCAGACACCAAGTCCCAGCACCCAGCCCAGCCCTGTCGCTGCATGAATGAACTGGTTCCACCAGTGCGTAGCATATAGCAGCGGCATGTCCCCACCGGTGACGCCGAATACCTCCAGCCCGTCAAAGGCTATGTAGGAAATGCAGTTGGCCGCAATGCCAATTATAAGCCCAAATGCATACAGGAACGTCAAATGCCATTTCGAACTCTGCTCGACGATCGGATTGAGAATCGGTGAATCAGACGCCACGGCGTCATGACGCAGAGCAAGCGCGTAAACGCCCCACACGAGGGCGAGGAGGAAGAAACCCATCGGAGTCTCGGCGGAAAGCAATCCAAGGAGAAACATCGAGAAATAGATTTGTGCCATCCGCCCCGTCATCAAGAAGCCAAAGAAGAGCATGAGCACTAGAATGGTCATGAAAAGCAAAAGGAGCGATGGGGTAAAAGCCTGGCTGACGCGCCAGACGGGATCTGAGCAAGCAAAGAACAACGCCCCCAACAAGGCCGCTCCCCTGACGACAAAGAATCGTCTGCGTGCAAACTGGAGGCGAACGCGTATTGTTATGGAAAGAATCTGGCGTAACAGCAGATAGACAAATCCGACCGACAGTCCGGCAAAGAACTTGCCGAGAACCTGCATCAGGAACGTGCCGAATGAAATGCCGCTAAGCGCATAGAGACCACGGGCAATCGCATTCCAGAAGCCGGGAAAGATATCCTTGATCGGACGCACCCCGGCACCGATGGCCATATCATCCCATGCATGTGGACTCAGACCAGGGAATGCCCAAAGCGTCAACAAGCCTGCCGTAAAGAGCGCAAGACCTGCGGCGATGAGCCAGTCTAATCCCCGTAGCGATTCCTGCTGTATCGTGGGGCGGCGCACGGTTTCGTCATCCACAGGATACGCCATATCCCCATCGTAATCGTCTTCGTAGTAACTTTTCATTACCATTCCCTTTGACAAGTACGGCGGGCCGTTATCGACCCGCCGAACTTTTCAGCATGAATGAATCATCATTTCTGGCGGCGACGGCGCAACGCCAGCATCGCCCCGCCCATCAAGAGCAACAACCCGCTTGATGGCTCAGGCGCCGCAGCGAAATTGCTATGACCACCAGCGGCAGCGATAACCGTCAACACGTCGGTAGCACCCGTCGCAACATAACCAGACGAAACGAGATCCTGATAGCCCCACTTGTAACCATCAGTTGAAGCACCAGTAGTATAGTTTACTAGCTCAACGAAAAACAGATACTCGTCGCCGGTGTAGTTTGTAATGTCGGCCTGCTGAATCCCCGTCGGTGCATCAATTAAGCCATCCGACAAAGATGTTGTACTGTTATCGTTTTTATTCAACATCCACAACTCAGCACCCCATCCATCCTCACTCTCGCCCAGATCGGCATCATCAACCTGCCAGTAGAGCGTACCAGCCGAAACCGCCGATGTCAGCAACATAACCGTTGCGGCAACCAATAACTTTGAAACGTGTTTCATTTTCTTTTCCTTCTCCCTTTAAACCTCATTACCAACTGATCGTGCGATCTGAGTTTGCCTTGCTATCGTACCACGCACCCGTACCAGCCGGGATTGATGAAGTACATGTCTCCCATACATTAGAATAACTCGTACGAGTCGTATTGCCAATCTTACGCTGGTATGACACCCTGGTGGTCTTCCCCCATTCAGAACCATTAAAGGTGTAAATATCAGTACTACCATTATTCAAAGGTATCGTAATCGTATCACCCAAAGTGGCTCCAGTAAACTTATTGGTAATAGCCACGGCGTCGGTAGTCGGGTTCGCAAACAAGGTCTTACCGTTAGCCGCAATTGTTGTCGTGATGGTACCTGAATCAACACGACCGGCCAAAAGGACTGTACCACCAGCCCCAGACTCGGCACGCTGGAGAACCAATCCCGTACCACGCTGCACAACCTGACTTTCGGCAGAATGAGTGCCTGTTGGTGTAATCGTTTCAGCCCCAGTCCAAACGCCACCAGCAGACTTCGTGTACTCGTACCAAGTGCCATCATCATTGTACATATACAACTTGTCACCGGCAGTCAACGTCGTTGTATTGACGAGGTTGGAAATCGTGATGGCAGTACCATCAAGGCCAACCCACGGCACGGCGATGACCGTATCGGTGTAGGCATTTGTCACGTTCATCACCGCATACGTTGCGGAGTTCGCATCCTCGGTCGCGAACAGCGCCGTGCTGGCGGCTGCCGCGCAAATCATCAAACGAAGTTTCATTGTCTTGCTCCCTTCTTTCCTAATTACTTGTCCTCGATCTTGCGAACGCCGATGACCTTGAAGAACGCACTGTTCTCAGGCTTTTCGAACGTGAAATCGCCCTTCTCGTCGGCCGTCGCATTGATTTCAGTTGAAACCTTGTCAAGCGCCGTGCCGGTCACGACCTTGTAATTGACCACAGGCGAGAGACCAGACGTGGAAATCGTGATCTTCGTGCCGTTCGGCTTGATGGCCGTGATGACCGGCGCATCAACCTGGGCAAACGTCGCAACTGATGCACCGCCTGTCGCAGTTGTTGCCACCGTCTTTCTTGATTCCGACGCAGCAGTCGTACCCTCGCTCACCGCATCGTAACCATTGACAGCCTTCAGCGCGCCCTTTTCGTCAACGCCACCAACGGCCCATGTGCCATCAGTCGCCTTGACGCGCGTATCAAGGATATACACGGCATACTGACCATCCTTGTGCGCATCGGCAAATGCCTGATCCACCTGATAGAGGATCGGCGGGCAGTACGTGCCGGTCGCGCCCTGCTTGGCAACTGGTGCAATCAACACCACCTTGTCGGCAGGATCAACCGTCGTGCCGTCAGCCTTGAGTCCATCGAACTGGCCATCCGCCGACCACACGAGCGCATAGCACTCGCCGGGGAGGACGTCCGTACCGTCGGCGTACTTGTCGGGGCCGACCGTCGAGAACGCGAGGAGCGCGTCGTCGATTCCCGCAGTGGCGGCAAACGCCAAGCCAACCGCGCCAACCATCGTCATCAGTTTCTTCATTTCAAAACCTCTTTCGTGTTAAGTCGTTTTCAATTACTCGCTCACCCTATCCGTTGCACGGAGACGGTAGTAGGTCACTCTGCCGGGTGCCGGGATATCAATTTCCACGGTAGTCGTACCCGTCACATCAACCGTTGTCGTTTTCTCCGCATCTTTAAAAGTCTTATCGGTACCGTAATCAACCACAACCTTACGGCCATCGTTTGCAACCGTAGTAGGAAGAGCAAGTGTCACCTTTTCTTCCGTCGTCGTAATTGACTTGACCGCGAAATCGGCCTCGCCCTGACCGTCAAACGGATCAAAGCAGTACTTGTACTTGTCGGCAACAGTCATCGCCGTCGTGCCGTCAGCCTTCTTTGAGCTATCGTAGCTCGCCGTCGTATTCCACGCAACGCCCATCGCGTCAAGCCATGCGCAGGGAACATCGTTAACCTCAGCATTCGCCGCAAGCGCATATCCTCCAACCCCATCATTCAGCACGAACTCGTCAATCGCGGTGCATCCGACAACCTTGACAAGGTTGTTCCCTGAACCACTCGTTGCAAGGGGATACCATGCGCCGTATGTCGCATTGCCATCTGCCTTCTCGTAACCATATGCCGACATCACGGGTTCGCCGTTGATGCGGATCTGGCAACGATCATTCTCGTAGTTGAACAAAAGGCTCACGCGCACCCACGCATCCTCACCAGTTGGCGTTGACTGAATCCTGCACCAACCAGAATTAGAGCCGTTGGTTTTGCAGTATGCGTTGAAGTAGCCTTCCGAATCCACCGCAACGGCGATGTGCACAGACCCTGCGTCCTCAGACGGAAGCTCAAGCTCTTCATCGGGGCGTGCAGCCTGCACCATCAAGTCCAGAAGCGAACTGCTTCCAGATGCCACAACATTGGACACAGCCCCCTCGACCGTCAAGATGTAGTTTTCCACAGCCTGAGAACCACCTGTGGGATACCCCGACAGGCTCTCTGCCGAGAACAAATAGTTACTCGCAACCCGCGTAAGGTCACCATCCCACGTACCAACATCAGCAGACGCTGTCGTGTTAAACGTATTGGTGACGCTTGTCGCGCACAATGAACCCGTCGCGAGCGCGCAGCCCGCGAGAGCCCCAAAATACTTCATTTTCAACATCATAAACGTTTCCTTTCGGTTGATCAGACCTGATGCCTCTGAGCAGAGACGCCGCTAGTTTACCAAGTTTCCGTTCGCCGCGCAAGGGGGGCAACGAAAAAAAATAAAAAAAGTTTTTCATGGGCGGCACCTCCTTCTACGAGGGGTTAAAGCGCGCTGCGGTCGCAAAGTGCCGACACAAACAGGGCCTTTATGGTGTGCATGCGGTTTTCGGACTCGTCGAACACCTTCGAGTACTTCGACTCGAACACCTCGTCCGTCACCTCCAGCGCACCGCTCTCGCGCGTTACGTCCGTCTCGTGGTCGTGGAACGCGGGCAGGCAGTGCAGGAATAGAAGCCGCCCGTCGATGTTGCCCGTCGCGCGCATGAGGTCCATGTTGATCTGGTAGGGACGCAGCAACTTGATGCGCTCTGCCGTCTTCGACTCCTCGCCCATCGACACCCACACGTCGGTGTAGAGCACGTTCGCGCCCTTCACGCCTTTCACGGGATCGTCGAACACGCGCACGTCCACGCCGTTGCGCCGCGCGACCTCCTCCGCCTCGGCGAGCACGCGCTCGTCCGGCCACAGTTCCTTCGGCGTGCAGCACACGTACCGGACGCCCGCCTTCGCGCAGCCCATCATGAGCGAGTTCGCCACGTTGTTGCGTCCGTCGCCCACGTAGGCCACGGTGCAGTTCTCAAGCGATCCGAAGTTCTCGCGGATCGTGAGGAGGTCGGCGAGTATCTGCGTGGGGTGGTAGTCGTCGGTGAGACCGTTCCACACCGGCACGCCCGAATATTTCGCGAGGTCCTCGACCGTCTTCTGCGCAAAGCCGCGGAAGAGGATGCCGTCGTAGATGCGGCCAAGCACGCGCGCGGTGTCCTTCACGGACTCCTTCTTGCCAAAGTGGATGTCGGGTCGCGTGAGGTACTCCGCGTTGCCGCCCTCGTCGCGGATGGCAATAAGGGAAGAGTTGCGCGTGCGCGTGGACGACTTCTCGAAAATGAGCGCGACGTTCTTGCGGTGCAGCAGGTCGCCGCGAATCCCGGCCTTGCGGCGCGCCTTCAGTTGCGCTGCAAGGTCGATGAGGCTCATCATCTCCTCGTCGGTGAACGAGGTCATCCGCATGAGCGACCTGTTATACAGTTCTGGCATCCATGTGAGCATGTCTTCTTCTCCACTTTCCTTTTTTGGGAAAGGAAAAGTTTACCATAATCCGCCTTTGTGCGCCATTGCGAATTTTAGCCTTGCGTCAATCAGGGCGCATCTGCGTAATTCACCGCCGAGTCTTCTGAAGATTGGAAACAACTATTTGAAACAACTTGCCTTTGGCGCGCGGGCTAACTCGCCCGCGCCCATTTGCCAATCCTCAAACTACAACAATTCTGAATGTTCAAGGTGCGTCCGCAGGATAATGTTGTTCTTGAAAGTTGTCATGGTTGTTTCCAAATCCCAATACGTACGGGTGAAAAATACAGATGCGCCCGTCAATCACGGCCGTATTCGGCCGATGCGGTGCGGCGGCGCTTTTCGACGCACGACTTCCAACGGGCGCATTCGGCTTCGGACCAGTCCGCGCCCTCCGCATAGTCGCCGCAGAACGGCACGCCGAGGTCAATCCAGCAGGCAAGCGTGCGTTTCTCTTTGTCCGTGATGCCCTTCGCGTGTCCCTTGTCGAGCTTCTCCGTGAAGAGACGGCTCACGCGCGAGCCGTTGACGAGCGGCGGAATCGGCGTGGGTTCGGACGCGGAGTGTATCCAGTTCACGTAGCCCTTGGGATCGTTGGGATTCGCCCCCCAATGCTGGTCTTTGGTTTTCGCCCCAAATTGGCGCGCGCACGTAAGCGACACATAAGCCTGCGACCAGCGGCGTTTCGACCGCGCATCGGACACGGGGGCGTCCGTGAAGTCGGGAATGTTCGCGTTCTTCTGCGGATTGTGGCAGGCCACGCACCGGCGATTGAGGATAGGCTGAACGTCCTTGGGGAAACTGAATCCGCGCGGCGGCTTCTTGAGCGAGGCGAGCGCCCGCCCAGCCTCCACGTTGCCGCTCCTGAAATCCGGTGCCTGGTTGAGCGGTTCATGACAGCCCACGCAACTCGCGGTCTCGCCGGGCTGGAGCGTGGTCCAGCTACGCATCGACTGCACCATCCGGCCCTTTTCGTCGAGGAGCATGAAGTAAATCGGCGTGCGACACGGCACCTCGACCGCCACCGATCCGTCCTCCGCCACGGGCACTTCCCCGAGCACGCGTTTCACGCCCCACGTGCCGTTGCCGAGGGCCGGCGGCGTGCAGGAGAGCCCCCCGCCGCCGGGGCCGACATTGCCGTTGTGGCCGATGCCCGCCGGACGGTAGTCGATCGAGACGACGCGCATGGACTTCACCGTTCCGCGCGGCACGCCCTTCATCGCGTCGCCCACATACACGTCGCGTATCGCCACGACACCGGTCTTGAGGCTCTCGTCCGGCACCACCGACGAGCGGTTCGGCAGGTCGCGCGCACGCACCGGCACAGGACGTCCACACGGGACCTTGCCGTTCTGCGCGACGAGTAACTCGCGTGCACCATTCACGTCTGTCCAGTACAACGCGAACGGTGCCCTGTGGTCGCGGTATTGCGGGTGCTTCCCATGGTCGCGCTTCCAACCCTGCGGGAGAAACGACAGCACGACGTTGTTCTCATCTATCGGATAGGGATAGGCAGCCACGCGGCCCTGCTGTCCGTCGGCGTCCACCTTGCGCGCCGTGGCGCGGCGGAGCGGCTCCAGCTGCCACGCGCCCTGTGCCTCCTCGCGGCCTTCGCGCGGGTCAAAGCGCATGAGTTCGCCGGGCTGGAGGGAATGGTGCCCCGTGCAGATGCCGAAGAAGAGCGGACTGTTCGGCACGGCGCGGGCGTGGATGAGCGTGGTGGGGAACCAGGAGTTGCCGCCGTAGTAGGCGCGCGGGTTCGTGCCGTCCACGTTCATCGAGAAGAGCGGCTGGGGGTACATCTGCGAGCGGTCGTTGTATTCCCACCGGGTGTAGAGGATGCGGGCGTCCCACGTGAGCGTGGGATAGTTGTCGTGCACCTGGTCGTAGGTGATGCGCGTGATCTTGGAGCCGTCCGCCTCGCAGCGGTAGAGGTTGCTCACCTCGGTCCACCAGCAGTCCACGATCTGCATACAGCGCGTGGAGTTGAAGAGGATGTGTCCGTCGGGAAGGTAACAGCCCTCGTAGTCGGCCACGCCCTTGCCGAAGGTGAGCTGACGCACCTTGCGCGTCGCAAGTTCCATCTCGTAGAGGTGGAAGTCATCGCCCCGGTCACTTGCCTTGAAGGAGTAGAGGATGCGCTTTCCGTCCGGCGACACGTCCACGTCACGGAAGCATCCCTCCTTCGATGCCAGAAGGACCGTCTCGCTCCAGAGGCCGTTCGGCTGGAACTCGGCGAGACAGAGACTCGACCCGATCTGCAGATACGTGCGCTCGCTTTGCGCGTCGGAGAGCGCCTCCGTGTAGGCGTAGTGCGAGCCGCCCATCACGTAGTGGCGACAATAGACCCAGCGGCGTGCGAATGCCGCGACGTCCTTCAGACGCTTCGCGCGTCGCGCAAGGCTGTCCTTCCGGTATTCGGCCTCCGTCTTGCCCTTCGGCAGGCCGCCGTCCTGCGCCAGCCAATCCGCCATCAGCTCATCCACCGGCTGTGCACCTCCGGCGACAGACACCCCTATTATGAAAAGCGGTAGCATGTATAGTTTATTCAGCATGGTTCTTCCTTATGTAAGCATTTGGACGCGGGACTCTTCGTCCTTGTTGAGGACCTCGACAAAGTACGGGGCGTGTCCGCCGCGGCAGAAGAGCCCGTGGACGGCACCGGGACCATCCGCGGCAATGACGTCGCGGATGAGCCGGATCATCGCCTTCGTGATCCGCAACCCCGGGATAAACACCGGAATGCCGGGCGGATACGGCACGAGGAACTGCGAGGCGATGCGTCCCTCGGACTGTTCGATCTGCACGAGCTCGCCGTCGCAGAGCGCCGCATCGCGCGGCAGCGCGACGGGCTGTCCGGACACCGCCTCCAGGATACGCCCTCCTCCCCCATTCGTCGCCGGGGGCGCACCGATCAGGCGGGCGTTCTGTCGGCAGACACGGAAGAGATACTCGAAATGCTCCTCCATCGTACCCGCCGTCACAAGGAACAGCACGGTGGTGGCGCTCGACTTCTCCCACTGGATGTGCGCCTTGAGGAGCGCCTTCTTGAAGACGGCACAGGCCGTCGGCGACTTGAGCTGCAGCACGATCTTCAGCGGGTCCTTCAGATAGCCGGCCGCACGCCAGTCTGCCGCACGCCCAGCAATCTCCTCCAACCCGGCGAAACAGGCGTTCTCCGGCTTGCCGCACACGTCGGAAACCCGCTTGCGGAACGCCGCCGTCCAGCGCAGGCGTTCGTCGATCAGCTTCAGCCCCTCCAGACGCATCTGCACGCCTGCCACGTCGAGCGCCGCGAGGAACGGGTAGTGCGGCGAGGTGGAGTGCCAGTAACGGAGAATTTCGTGCAAATCGTGTGAGAATTTCTCGTAACTTCCGCGTCCGTGGAGCGTGAAGCGCTTCCGCAGCCAGCGGAACGCCGGCGAGGAATCTTCTTCCAGCAACTGCTTGAAGCGCGTGGCGACGTGGATCATCGACGCCTGCGAGAACGCCGCGAGCGTCTTGTGGGTGGACTGCACCGAGAAGTGCGCGCCGCACGTCTCGTTCACGGCGTTGTAGCGCACCGTGTCGCCCTTCCCGCGTCCGAACGTGTAGAACGGATGGAAGTTGAGGTGCGCGGCCCACGCCTCGTCCGCATAGAACAGCACACCCGCCTTCTCGCAGAGACGCGCGATCTCCCACACGGGGTAGAGCACGCCCTCGTAGGTGCAGGTGGTGAGGACGAGGAGCCGCGCGCCGACGGCTGACGCCAGCTCGTGCTGGATGTCCTCGAGGGCCACAGGCCCCCACACGCCCAGCCGGGCGTTCCAGCGGGCGGGCAGGTAACGCGGCACCGCGCCGGAGGTCACTACGGCGTGGTGGACGCTCTTGTGGCAGTTGCGGTCGATCAGCACCGTCTCGCCCGGACGCAGCAGCGTCATCAGCATCGCCTTGTTCGAGGTGGACGTGCCGTTCGTGATGTAGCAGCTCTGCGCCGTGCCGAAGATCTCGCTCGTGAGCTTCTGCGCCTCGGAGAGGGGCGTGCGCGCCTCGGGGCTGGAGAGGTCGCCCAGCGACTCCACCGACACGGAGAGGTCGGCGCGGAAGATCGTCCCGCCGTAGGACTCGAAGAACCCGCGCAGGAACGGCGACGTGGAGAACGCGCGCCCGCCGTTGTGTCCGGGCGTGTGCCAGTTCGTGCCGGCCTTCGTGGTCACGTACTGACGGAGCGCCGTCGAGAAGCGCGGCATCCAGAAACTCTTGAAGAGATGCACGATTCGCTCGCGGCACTTCGCCGGATGCGTGAAGACGGCGAAGTCCTTCTTCGTCCAGCGGCGCGCAGGGAGCGCCACGTCGGGATGGCCCGGACGCGTCACCACCACCTTGGGGATGGCGGGGAAGAAGAGCTTCATCCAGGCGCGCAGCGGACGCCCCTCGATGTCGGCGGACATGAATCCGTCGTCGATGAGGAACAGGCAGCACGCGCGCCCGGCGTCCGTCAGCACCCCGCGCGGCCCGCCGCTCGTGAAGAGCGCACGCGCCAGGTCGTCCGGCGCATGGACGGTCACGAGCTTCAGCGGCGGGTAGTCAAGCGGACTGCGCGCGTCGAACGTCTCGCGGCAGAAGTCGCGGAACGCATCCGAGAGGCCGTACTCCACCACCGGCAGGTTCTTCGCGTCCAGCCGGTGCGGCGCGTGGAGATAGAAAACCGTCAGCGTCCTGATCACGGCGTCACTTCAGCTTCCATGCGAGGTCGTTGAGGAAGAGTTCCTTCTCAAGGCTCTCGACCGTGGTGTCCTTCGTGATGTGGACGAACTCGATGCCCATGATGGCGGCGAAGTCGTGCATCTGCTCGGCGGTGACGTCGTACGTGAGCGTGGTGTGGTGCGCGCCGCCCGCCGTGATCCAGCACTCGACGCCGCGCTTGAGGTCGGGCATCGCCCGCCACATCACGCGCGCGACGGGCAGGTTCGGCATCTTGTAGATGGGCTTCACGCATTCGATGTCCTGCACGATCATGCGCAGGCGCCCGCCCATGTCGACGAGCGAGATCACAATCGCCTTGCCGGCGCGTCCCTCGAAGACGAGGCGCGCGGGGTCGGCCTTGCCGCCGATGCCGAGCGGATGCACCTCGACCTTCGGCTTCGCCGCCGCGATGGAGGGACACACCTCCAACATGTGCGCGCCGAGCGAGTATTCCTTGCCCTTCGCGAGCTCGTAGGTGTAGTCCTCCATGAACGCGGTGCCGCCCTTCTGTCCCTCGCTCATCGCCTTGACGATGGCCGTCATCGCGGCCACCTTCCAGTCGCCCTCCGCACCGTAGCCGTAGCCCTGCGCCATGAGGCGCTGCGAGGCGAGGCCGGGGAGCTGTTGCATGCCGTAGAGGTCCTCGAAGGTGTTGGTATAGGCTGCGCAGCCTTCCGCGTCCAGCATCTTCTTCATCGCGATCTCCTCGCGCGCCTGATAGCGGACGGCCTCCAGGTTCTTCGTGTTGAAGGCGTAGAGCTTCTTATATTCCTTCACGAGCGCGTCCACTTCGGCGTCCGTGACGGCGTCGATGTACTCGACGAGCGTGCCGACCGGCCACGTGTTGACCTGCCAGCCCATAACCTCCTGCACGCCCACCTTGTCGCCCTCGGTCACGGCCACGTTGCGCATGTTGTCGCCGAAGCGCATGACCTTGAGCGCGCGGGAGAAGGCGACGCCCACCGCGACGCGCATCCACGCGGCGAGCCGGGCGGCTACGTCCGCGTCCTGCCAGTGTCCCGCGATCACCTTGCGCGTCATGCGGAGGCGCGCGCCGATGAAGCCGTGCTCGCGGTCGCCGTGGGCCGCCTGGTTGAGGTTCATGAAGTCCATGTCGATGCCCGTGTCGGGGATCGAGCGGTTGTACTGCGTGGCGAGGTGGCACCACGGCTTCTGGAGAAGCTTGAGTCCGTTGAGCCACATCTTGGACGGCGAGAACGTGTGGCACCACGTGATCACGCCCGCGCAGGCGTCGGAGGCGTTCGCGGCCTTGATGGTCTCGGTGGCCTCCTCGGAGGTCTTGACGACGGTCTTGAACACGATCTTGCAGGGGAACTTGCCGCCCTTGTTCAGCTTGTCGACCATCTCCGCCGCGCGCTTCGCGACGGTGTCCAGCACTTCGGGTCCGTAGAGGAACTGGCTGCCGACGACAAACCAGAACTCGTAGTCTTTCATCTTCTTCATATCTGAGGTAGGCCTTTGCGGAACCTTCATTCGCGCCGTTCGCGAGGCAAGCCACGCGGCTTGGCGGAACTCACGGAAACTACACTGCGCGTCTGAAAAGTTCAGCGCGGTTAGTATGCCAAATCCGCATACTTAGCGCAAGTGGAAAATAGGGCGCTCTGTTTCTTATGTTTCATATTCTTACAGAACCTATTTCTGAAGGCCGAGTAGCCTTGAAAACGGAACAATTGCATCAAAATAACCATCTGCGCTTGCAACAGGTGACAGGTGTCCATCATAGACGAGTGCCGTCTTGGCGGAAACCCCATTCGGACGCTTGATTGCACGAACCTTCCTGTCAACCTCGTCTATGATGTCGCGTCCGATTTCCCTCATGCGCTTGACCTCGACCACGCAAATCGCCCGGCGCGTCTGTATCAGGAGATCTATCTGGCATCCCTTTCGGCCCCTCGAACCCTTCGTCGCACGTCGCAGGTACGATCCGGCGGACGTAATCACGAGTCCGTCAAGGTGCAGATACGGAACAAGCAGGCGGTAGTTGTTTTGGACAAGGGTCTCAAATGCAAGCCCCATCAGGGCGTCATACCCCTCCAGCTCGCTCAGGGACGCAAACGTGAACGCACCGTCGTCTATGACCCGCTTGTTCGGCTCAACGCACTTAAGGTAGAACCGGGCATAGTTGTCGCGCAAACGGAAACGCCGCTCGCGAAGTTCACGTCCTGTCTCCGGATTGATCCGTCCCGCCTCCGCGAGAAACCCAGCCTCGGACAGGTTCTCGATGACCGCCGTGATGTCCCCGCCTCGCTCTATCTTCAACGCCTCGGCCACTTCCGCCGCCGTCTTCGATCCGTCCAGAAACGTCCTCAGCACGCTTGCGGAAAGCCTCGTCTGCTCGGTGATCACATCGCCGAACATGTCGTCGAAGTCCTCACGCAGAAGACTCCTCGGCATAAAGCACAACCGCCTGATGTTGTCGATGGCGGAGAGCGACGGATCGACCTCCTCCAGATATCTCGGAACGCCGCCCGTCACCGAAAGGACGTCGATGATCTCGCGAGGGTCAGTCCGCGCCGCCTTGCGCCCCCAGAACTTGACGCACTCGCACGGCGGCAGTTCCCCCACCACCATGTCGAGCGAACGCCTTCCGACATACGCCTTGCTCTGGACGATCGCGTCGCGTATCCAACTCGACACGCTTCCGCAAAGGACCAACACGAGACGCCGGTGCTTCTTGAAGAGATCGTCCCATGCGTTCTTCAGTATCTCGGGAAACGTCAGTGAATAGTGCGCAATCCACGAAATCTCGTCAAGGAGGACCACCGTGCGCCCGCGCCCGCCAAGTTCGCGGTCAAGCCGCACGAAGGCGGAATACCAGTCTGATGGCGGGGTTCTCTCACAACCCGTCTGCGCGGAGAGCTTTGCCGCGAAAAACGCCAATTGGTCGCGCTCAGTCATGCCCGGCTTAGGCCGAAGTCCCTCCAGCTTGAGGAACCTTGCGTCCGAACGCCGCGCGAACTCCTCGATCAGCGTAGACTTCCCGATGCGCCGTCGTCCGCGGCACGTCACGAGCGAGGCCGTATCCTTAGACCACAACCCCTCCAGCTGTGCGAGCTCGGAATCGCGCCCAAAGAACTTTTCCTTACTTTTTTTCACGCCGCGTATTATACAGAAACCGGTCGCGGAGGTCAACCCGAAAAACTCCCCTATTTTGCATTTTGCAATTTAGGTGCGGATTTTTCCTGACAGAAATTTCCGCACCTATTTTGCATTTTGCAATTTAGGTGCGGATTCGCACAACGCCATACTCTGGCAACTGGACTTCGCGATATGGTCGAGGGCTACCTGATGAACAGATGGAAGCCGCAGGACGGCGCGAGCTCAAGCGTGTAAACGTCGCCGTCCTGCGTGACCTGCACGCTCCAGCCAAACACGGCCGCGCGCGCCCGCCCCGTGATCGACTGGTCGGACGTGGCGATGACGATCGGATCGCGTCCCGTGATGCTTTCGGGATTGGTAATTGCCACGCCTGCGCCCGAAACATCAAGCGCCACGCCCGTGAACGTCAAGGGATTGCCGACCACCGCGGACAACGTGCCTGTAACGATGAGCGTGCCGTTCCTGACCTTTCCCGCGCCGGAGAACGTCCCGCACGTGACGGCTTTCCCGCCGAGATCGAGGACGGCCCCTTTTACCAGATAGACCGAGCCAATGGTGGACGACTGTGCGGAAACCGCCAGTGTGCCGTTCGACACCACAATCGAACTCCATGCAGACCCTACAGTCGTAAGTTTGCCACCACCCGCCTTGGCAAGCATGATGTTGCTGGCAAAGGTGATGCCGTTCATCGTGGCCGAGGTGCCGTCTGCGACGGCGAACGTGAGCGTGGCCTCCGCGCCGGAGTTCGCGACCGAGACCGTCGCGCCGGACGCCGGCGTGAAGCCGCCCGAAACGAGGTCGTACCCCGCGAGGTCGATCGTGACGCCGTTCGCAAGCTTCATCAGGCCAAGCGGACTCCAGTCACAGGCGGTACCCAGCGTCACGGAGTTCGTCAGCGTAATGCCCGCCCAGTCCTGGACGGCGATGCCCGCCGGCAACGCGAGAAGCGGCGAGCCCTGTCCGACCAGTACGGTCGTCACGGCAGTCGGCGTGGTATCCGCCACGAGATTGCCGTTCGCATCGAAGCATTCCCAGTTGGCCGCCACGGCGAGGTCGGCTTCTGCCGTCACCGCGCCGCCCTTCCACCGCGCCGTCGCGGCGACCGCGCGCTCGACGCCGCCCGTCGCCAAGAGCCCGCCATGCGGGTAGAAGATCGTACCGGACACCTTATCGTAGAGCGCGGCCACGCCGTTCGTGGCGACGCACGGCTTGAAGTCGCGCACAAGGAGCGGATTCGCCCCATCAGCGTCGCATGACAAGATCTTCATGCCGTAAAGGCGGGCCTTGCTGTAATTCTGGGCCACGCGGGCGATGTCGTTGGCAAAGATGTACATGTTCAAGCCGGTGTTGATTTCATTGGTTCTTGCCAGGTTGACCTTTTTCCCGTTATTGACGGTCAGCGTCTGACTGCCCACGAAAATGGATGCCTCCGCATCGTATCTGGTGCCGGCCGCGTATGTGCCACCGTAGTTGTTCACCCATGCCCCATACTGCAGATCCATCCTGGATTCGAAAGAATAGAACGGCATGAAGCGCGTATCCGAGTTGCTTGCCTTGCGCGAACCAAGCAGGCACACGTCGCCGCCGATCTCTTTCCATGCAAACGACGCCTTGGCCTTGATTCCAGGCTTGCCGACGATGCCCGTATCGACGTACAGCGAGCCGTCGGACTCCACATACTCGACGAATTTCGCGGGAGAAGTCTTATCCGCCGCGCGAAGCCTTCCAGCCGCCGGGTAGTATATCTTCTTTGAAATGTCGTCATAGAGCCCCGCGATGCCACCCTTGATGCAGGGTCTGAAATCGCGCACGAGCTGGTAGTCGCCGTTCTCGTCCGTCTGTTCGATCGTCATGGAGTAGAGACGCACTTTCGCGTAGTGTCCGGGATTGCCGTTGAGGTTCGCGGCCAGCGCATAGAAATTGACGCCCGTGTCGAGAGCGCCGACGACCTCTCCATTGTTCGTTTGGCCCGAATAGTCTTGCACCACCACGTTCCCTCCGTTCCTCGTCGCCTTGCACGTTCCGTTCGTGGTGATCTCGGATGCAAGAACATAAGGGCGGTCCTGTGCCATGTCCGCGAACAGCGTCTGGTAACGTTTGCCGTAGCATGTCATCCAGCGCCAGGTGTCACCGTTATAATGCCGCCGGATCATGTACAAATAGGAAGTGTTCGACGATCCTCTCGCGCCAAGAACGACATATCCGCCATAGTTATCGTTAACAGACACGTTAGATTCGGTATAGACGAGCTTGGCCGTGGCCTTCGTGCCGGACCTGGCGTTTACCTCCGTGTCGATGTACTGCGTACCGTCGGACTCCACGTATTCGACAAAGGCATCAGGAACGCCCTCCGTATCCGGCGGCGCAATGAGGTCGAACCCCTGTCCGAAGAAGATCATGCCCGAAACGCTGTCGTAAAGGCCAGCCCTTCCGTCCTTCATGCACGGCGTGAAATCGCGCACGGACTGGTAAACGCCGTCGCCGTCCGTCTGCTCAATCGTCATTGAGTAGAGACGCGCCTTCGCGTAGTGTCCGGGACTGCCGTTGAGGTTCGCGGCCAGCGCATAGAAATTGACGCCCGTGTCGAGAGCTCCGACGACAGTTCCGTTGCTCGTCTGCCCCGAATAGTCTCTTTTCGACACGTTCCCCCCGTTCCTTGTCGCCTTGCACGTTCCGTTCGTGGTGATCTCGGGTGCAAGTACGTACGTCTGGTCCTTCGCCATGTCCTCGAACAGCGTCTGGTAACGTCCGCCGTAGCACGTCATCCAGCGCCAGTTGTCACCGTTATAATGCCGCCGGATCATGTACAAATAGGAAGTGTTCGACGATCCTTTCGCGCCAAGAACGACATATCCGCCATAGTTATCTGTAAGAGACGTGTCAGATTCGGTGTAGATGAGCTTGGCCGTGGCCTTCGTGCCGGACCTGGCGTTTACCCCCGTGTCGATGTACTGCCTGCCGTCGGCCTCCACGTATTCCAGCGTTTTGTCTGGCTCGGCGTGGACTGCAACAGTGCTGCCGGCGGTGAGCGCGCCCGTCACCGGATAGAAGATGTTGCCGGTCACCCGATCCCACAGGCCAACCTGAGTCCCCTTCTTGCACGGCACGAAGTCGCGCACGAGCTGATAAACGCCATTTGCATCCTGCTGCCAAATCTTAGTCCAGTAGCAACGCGTGCCGGAAGGACACTTATTCGCAACAGATCCACTTGACGTGCCGTGATTGGCGAAAAGATACATCGTGAATCCAGAGTTATATGCACCCTGAGCCGTTGTATCCCTTCCGCCCGATGTTCCATTGACTGTAAAGTTGAAATATCCACTGGATGTGATTTCAGTCATTATGGCATAGTGACCATTATTTGCCGGCAACGTAGGAGTATAGGTGGAACTGGGGTTGTTCCAGTTCGCTTTATACCCCAGATTCCAGCCTAACTTATAGGCATGGCAAAGCAAAAATCGTCCGTCTGAACCATTGCGTGCTCCAAGAAAGCAGACGTCTGTCGAACTGGAAATACCATTCCACATCATGCCGATGCTGGCTTTTGTACCGGCCTTCCCGATGATCCCGGTATCGATGTACGCCGATCCGTCAGTCTGCACGTAGTCAAAGATTTCGTCCGGCGTATCCGCGAACGCGGAGTGGACCGCAACCGCCGCCGCGACGAGCGCCGCACGAATTGCGAATGATGATTTCTGATGGGACTTCTTCATCTTTTCATTCCTATGTCAGTACAATTGAGATAACTGCCCCCCCCCCTCTTCCGCACCATTCGCGAGCCAGGCCGCGCGGCCTGACGAACCCGCAAAACCACATCTGCGCGGCTGAAGGATTCAGCGCCGATATTATAACAAATCCGAGCCTCCGCCGCAAGGAGAAATGCAATTTTGAGGAACCTCCTCTTTTATAGCTTCGCACTAACCACTAACAACTAACCACTAACAACTAACCACTAGCCACTACCTACGGCATCTGTTCTTCGGCGATCTGCTCGAGGCGGACGAGTTCCGAGCCCTTGAACTGGAACACGATCTGATGCAACGTTGTACCCCGCGCGAGCGTCGGAACCGACTTGTCGGCGCGGTACTTCGCGAGCTGGTCGAGGGCTTCATGGTACTTCGCGGCGAGTTCAGATTCGGAAGCGTCCGCCTTGGAGAACTTCAGCTCCACGAGGTAGCTGTGCGGCACGTCGGCGGAACGGTAGCGCTCCGGGAAGAGGCAGAAGTCGCAGAACCCGCGCGAGAGCTCCATTTCGGGAGCCATGAGGTAGAAGTCGAGGTGTCCAAACTCCGCCTGCATGTAGCCCTGGATGCGGTGCTCGCCTTGGATGCCGCCACGTACCGGCGTGGTGTCAGCGAAGTCCGCCGCGAGGCGTTCGAGGAACGGACGCCACTCGCCGTCGTATGCAAAGCCGGTCGCGAGGCGCGCCCAGTCCTGCCAGTTCGGGGAGCGGGTGTGCTCGTAGTGGCGGCGGAGGTAGTCGAACATCTGCCGCTTGACGCAGACGTTCGGGATCTTGAACCAGTCCGCGCCGCGCCGCCGTTCCTTCATCGTGATGATGCCGTAGTAGTAGAAGAGCGAGAGGAAGTTGTCGGGCTCCTTGATCGCGTCGGCGTCGAACGACTCCTTGAGCGGGAAGCTGATCTCGCCCTCGGCGGCAAGGGCCTCGATCGGGGACATGACGTCCTCCGCCCGTTCCGGGTCGATTCGCCGCTGGATCTCGGCGATCGTCTCGAGCTTGTCGTAGTCGGTCGCGATGTTCCGGTCCACCCAGTCCTTCGGCGGCTTGCCGGTCTTCACAAGCGAGTTGAGGAAGTAGAGCGACATGTCGCTGTTGAACACGGTCTCCTTCCCGCGCTTGTCCTCCGCAAAGCAGTAGCCGTCGTACCACGGCTTGGTGTCGCGCACGAAGTCGGCCGGTTCGCCGGACTTGTACATTCCCGTGCCCTTGAAGTCGGTGTACAGCTTCAGCACCTCCTTTTCGGAGAAGCCGACCATCGCGTTGCAGAGCTCGTCCTGCGAGATGTTCGAGGCGATGTTGAACCCGCTCGTGAGGTCGTCCATCGTGACGGGCGAGACTCCTGTCATGAAGATGCGGTCGAAGTTTCCCTTGAACGTCTTGAACCACTCGCGGTAGAAGCCCTGCCCGTGCGTGATGGAGCGGTAGTCGTTGTTCCCCTCGGCGCGAAGCATCGCGTTCGTGAAGTTGTCGTACTCGTCGAGCATCAGGTAGAGGTGGTGGCCTTTTGTACGGGCGCGGCCGGTCAGCATTGTAAACTTGTTCGCCGGCGTCTCCCCCTTGAACTCCTGAAGGAAATCTTCACCATAACCCTCGCCGTAGACCGCGAGGAACTCGTCAAGTCGTTTACCGATATAGCTCTCGAACCGTGCCGCAAGCGTGTCGCCCTCGCCCTTGTTCACCTGCGAAAAGTCAAGCGTCAGCACCTGGTAGCGGTTTCGGTTCTCCGTGGGATGCTTCCCGATTTCCAAGTCGCCGAAGAGCGCGTCGAAGTTGTCCTTCTCCGCGAGGTCGTAGTAGCAACGGAGCATGTTCAGGAACAGCGACTTGCCGAACCGGCGCGGGCGCACGAAGAAAAGGAACCGCCCGGACTGCTCAAGAACCGGTATGTAACCGGTCTTGTCGATATAATACAGGCCCTCGTTGCGGACGGTCTTGAAGTCGGCAACGCCGTAGGGAATATGAAGCGGTTTTCTTTCCATGGCGGGAATTATAGCACAATCATCCCCGAAAAGCCAAGGACAAAGGACAGAGGACAGAAGACAAAAGACAAAGGATGGAGGACTTTGGACTGGTAGGGCCCGCTCGCCGAGCGGGCCGCAGTCCGCAACCTTCGGCCGCCTCGGCGAGGCGGCCCTACCACGCCGCCCCATTCGGCCGCCTCGGCGAGGCGGCCCTACCAAGCTACTCGACGAAGATCATGAAGCCGCGGGCAGGGGGGTACGCGTACTCGGGAAGAGTGTCCGGGCCGAGGCGGATGCATTCCTCGATCTGCTCCTTCGTGAGGGCTATCTTCCACACGCGCACCTCGTCGTAGCTCGACTGGGGATTATCATTAGTATAGATGCCGCGCCCCAGCATGAAGGCGTTCTGGACGATCATCGACGTCGTCCACGATCCGTACGGAAACGTGCCGCTCCCCACCAACGTCCCGTCCGCCTTGTGAACGTAAGCACAAATGGTGGCATTGCCCGTGCCGTCCGGCGTCACCGCAAATGCAACGTGGCACTTCTCGTTCACCGGGAACGAAACGCTGCCGATTTTGCGGTTACCATCCCCCAGCCAGGCTCCAGATGCCACAACCGTGGTGGGTCTGAAGAACGGCACGCTGCCATTATCGTGGTATCCGACATGAAGTCCGGCCAGGTCCCCGCCGTTATAGACGCCGAAACCGAAACACGGACGCCATTGGTCACTGCTGCGAAGCGTCGTCCACAGCTCGATGGTGAACGGCGTGTCGCCAAGGGAGGCGGGGATGATGCTGGAGCCCAAGCTCACCCAGGATCTGTTGTTGCCGGTGCCATCCGTCAGGCGGATCTCCGTGTTGTTGTTGGTGTAGGTGCCCGAGCCCTGGAGCGTCGCGTCCTTGCCGCCGAGGAAGCCAGTGTCGCTCAGCTCGCCGTTGAAGCTCCAGCGGTGGAGAAGGTTCGTGGATGATGTCGCGACGACGAACTCCTTCCTCCCCGACGTGCCGACACTGCCGACACCGAAGATCACGCCCTTCTCCGTGTTGCAGCACTTCACCGACATCGCGATCGTCCAGTCGGTTCTCAGCTTGTTGTCGCCGTCGGAAATCGTACCGTAGCCCCTGGGATGGACGGCGGTGTTCGGCCCGTTCGGACCTTTTACGGCGACGTTGCCGGAGCCGGAGCCGGCGGGATCGGTGCCGTTGTTGCCGGTGAACACGCGCGTGCCGTTCGTGAAGTCGTAGCGGAAGAACGGATCGTCGATCGTCGCGGCGGCGTAGGCGGCAGGAAGCGCGTCGGGGCCGCTCGCGATGTTCGCCTCGATCTGCGAGATCGAGAGCGCACCGCTCCACACGCGCACCTCGTCATAGTCCGCCTGGGGATCTTTATCGCCCCAGAAGTTGCGTCCGAGGGCGAACGTCTCGCGGATCAGGCTGGCCGTGGTCCATCCCTTGACCGTATATGCGTATCCGCCGATGCGTGCGCCGGACGCATCGTGGACGTATCCTTCGATCGTCGCGCCGTCGCCGTTGCCGCGCGGCGTCACGACGATGGCGAGGTGGTAGGTGCCACCTGCGGTGAGTGGGTTCTTGCCCATGAGCACGTTCTTTTGTTCGCCTCCATTCGCATTGACAGCCTGGAACGCGGGACCAGTGCCGGTTGAGCTGTTGTAAGGCCTGACATGCGCGTTAGTATTGTGGAACGCCACCATAAGGCCCCTCGTGCCGGTGCTGTCCTTGCGGCCTAGCGTGAACCACGCGCTGTATGTCGTGATGGCGCGCAGCGTCGTCCACATCTCGATGGTGAACGGCGCATCGCCGGAGGGAAGGAGCGCGGAGCTCTTGCCCGGGTTCAAATCAACCCACGACGTCCCCTTGTTGCCGCCGGCGAGGCTGATGGCGGTGTTGTTGTTGACGAACGTGACGGAGGTGCCGTTGTCCGTGCCGGTGAGTCCGCCCACGCTGTCGGTATAGTCGCCGTTGAAGCTCCAGCGGTGGAGAAGCGTCGGCAACACGGCGGAAGCTTCGGTGGTGAGGTAGATGGTGTTGCCTTCGCGCTCAAGCGTGCCCGCACAGCCGGAGACGGAGACCTGATCGAGAGAAACGTCGCCGAGCGACGAGGTGCAGGCGATGAGCGGATATCTTCCCGTGAACGGCACGGGGGGCGCTCGACGCAGAGCGTGACGGGGCCCGTGATTTCAAGGCTCGGCACCGTGAGCAGCGGCGCGTTTTTGTTGAGCATGCCGAGGTTCAGCGCGGCGCCGTCGAGCATGAGGCCGTAGGTGAGCGTGGATTGCGCGAACTTGACGGCACCGCCGCCCGTCAGGCGCAGCTTGCCCGTGCCCGTGAACGCGGGAAGCGCCTGGTCGTAGCCGGCGGTGTTGAAGGACGCAGGATTGCCGGTGATCTGCATCGTGCGCGTCTTGGTGTTGGAGGCGTCTAACGCCTGCACACTGAAGATGTTGGCCTTCGTTGCGACAAGCGTTCCGCCGCCCCACGTGAAGACCTGACCGTTGCCCGTCCTGAAGGTGATGTTGCCCGTCGTCAGCGTTCCGCCGTTGAGGTTGAGGGTGGAGACGCCGGTGCTCACGGTCGTGGCACCCATGTAGATCGTACCGACAGTCGCCTCGCCTCCGTTGATGTTGATCGTGCCTGAGGCGGTCACAGATGCACCATCATTCCACTGCACCGCGCTGCGCAGCACGGCATCGACCTTGAGGATGCCGCTGTTGAGCGTAAGCACGGAAGTACCGGTCTTCTCCATGCCGCTGCCCACGGCGAGGTAGCCAGAGCCATTGGCCGTCGAACACCAAACCGTGCCGCCGTTGATGTTCAAGTACGCAGGATCGTTCTTTTCAATGCCGATGAAATTACAGGTGCTGGAGGTGTTTCCGCCTACCTTGAGCGACGCTCCCTCGTTGATGTTCATGGTGCCCCGATAGATGAGGATGCGGTCGGTGGAGTTTATCTGCGTCTCTGCACCGTAGTTGTACACTCCACCATCGATATTGGTGGGTACACCTGCCTCGGCGTTCATTGCCGCGCAGATTACCGCCGCGACCAGCGCGCGGAACCATGTTTTTGCTCTTGAGATTGTTTTCATCTTCGTTCTCCTCGTTTGTTAAGCTGTTGTTGTTGCATTCATGTCCATGGCTGCAAGGTTACCGGAATTTCAAGTACGTGCCGTCGGACTTGTAACTGCCTTCGAGCGACTCCATCTTGCCTTCGCCGTTGAACCGCACCTTCTCGATCCCGGCGCCGTTCTGGTTCGCGAAGGCAAACCTCGTCGCTCCGCCATCGGCCGCCACGAGCGGCGTCTCGGTGTTGCCGTTCACGATCGCCGCCGTATAGTTCATGCGCTTGGTGTTCAGCACTAGCTTCACCGTGTACTCGGTGTTAGCCGCCGGCGTCACGCCCGTCAGGTCGATCCACCGCCGCGTGCCGTTCACTTGCGTATAGGCCTGGAAGCAGCCGGTTTTATAGATGCGCACGCCCGCCCTGGCCTTGTCGTTGCCGATGCCGTCGTCCATGTTATCGTTCCATGAGCCGAAGGACACCTTCATGATGATCGTCGTCCTCACGCCCTTGGACGGTTCCGTCGTCGTGAACACGTTTTCACCGTCGAACGTGATCTTGCCGTCCACGTATTCGAAGGGGTCTTGCCACGTCCCCGTCAACTCCTGCATTTCCTCCCGCTCGTCGAGCCAGTGCTTGGCGTGGCTCGCCGGGGTGTCGGGGTAAAGTCCGCCGTAGTACGTGCCCTTCGTGATCGTGGCCGTGGCGGTGTCGCCGCCCCATTCGCCGCACAGGAACGCCTTGGCCTTGACCGTGGTGGTGGAAGAGACGGTGAACGGCTCTTCGTAGAGAGCGCTTGAAGACGTCGGCTCGCTGCCGTCCGTCGTGTAGCGGATTTCAGCCGACGCATCCGCACACGCGATCTCCACGGTGCGCGTCTGGCCGTAGAACGACGTGCCGTCCGCGGGCGAGATAACGGGAACCGCGATCGTGGCGAGCTTCAGTTCCACGCCGTGGATGTTCTCCACGCTGCCGAGGTTGCCATCATAAGAGCCGACCGACTCTTTATACATATCCCCGCGTATAAAGCCAGTCGAGACACACGCCGCCACGTTCAGGTTCGTGGCCACCGCGCTGCCCGATCCGTCGCCCATGCCGATGGAATACTGCCCCGCCGGAAGGAAAAGCGCGTAGATGCCCTTGTCGTCTGTCGTCGCGGTGATGCGCTCGCGGCTCGTCCGATTCACCGCCGTGACCGTTGCGTTGGCCATCACAACGTCGGATGCGTCCTTCATGCGTCCGCTCACGATCGTGCAGTTGGGCGTCCCCTGCGGATAGATGTTGTAGATGATGGTTTGGATGGAGGTGTAATTGGAACCCGCCTCCGAGAGATCCGGCGGATTGTACCAGGCGTCGGACGACCCCTCCCAGCCAAAGTTGAAGTGGACGTAGAGCGTGTCGCCCTGGTAGCCGTAGCCGTCCGCGACGATGGCGTGCCCCGGAACGCTCACGGCGACGGGCAGCTTCGCGTCAAGGCTCGCGAGGATTCCGCGCTTCCATTCGTCTTCGGACGGAGAGTATTTGCATGCGGCGTTGGCGTAGCCGAACTGGTCCGTAAAGCGCAGGTAGAGCGCGCTGATTCTTGAAGCGCCGCCGCTCGTGGAGTAATCCATGTAAACGGAGATTCCAATATAGCGCAGCAGCTTGCCGAAGGCCTGTTTGTTCGCGGTGGAAGAGGTGGCTCCCATGTCGCTCCAGTTGTACGTTCCGCCGAACGGCACGCCGTCCCACGGCTCGTACGAACCGCCCGCCGGCTTCTGGTAGCCGAGCTCCGCCGTGTAGAGGTTGTTCGTGTAGTTCTTGAGCAGGGTGATGCTGGACTGCGGCCACTGGTGGTAGTACATGATCTGTCCGCCCGCCGTCGCCACGCAGCCGCAGACGAAGCGGTAGTTGGCGTCGGTATCTACCGTGGGCGTGTAGTAGTTGTACGCCACGCGAGGGAATGAGTAACGTCCCTGGCTCCATGCGGTCGTGAGCAGCTTGCCCACGCGCAGGTCACCGGGGTTTTGATTGATTGAGCCCGCCTGGAGCCGCGTCCCGCCCTTCGCCGCCGTCGACATGAGCTCCGCCCACTTCGCCGCCTTGCCGCTGGGAGCGGCCGCGGCGAGCCGGCGGCCGCTAGTAGAACGGGCAGCCTGCCCGTTCCCGTCGTCAACGGCCGAGCCGGCCATTGTACTAGAGGCCGCCGCCACGTCGATGGGCAGCATCGCCAGGAGCGGGTTCTGCGTCACGTCGTCCACCCACGTGCCGGACTTCGAGTAGGCGATCACCGGCTCAAGATCCGTATCGCCCGAGGTCACGACGAAACCGCCGCCCTCAAGCGTCACCACGTAGAACTTGCCGTTGCCGTCCTGTCCGGGGTATTCCCGCACGCCCGGGGGCTGGGCGGTGAAATCTTCGCCCAGCGCGGCCTTCACGCGCACCCATCCGGCGACGGCGCTCATAGCGTCGTCGCCGCTGACCTCGTCGGCAAGCAGCGGGAACGCCGCGCCAGCCGCGACCATTGCCAAGACCGACGCTCTGAACAGCGCGCGGCGCAATGCTTTTGCTCTTGTGGTTACTTTCATTTTCAGGTTCCTTCTTGGTTAAGCTTCAGTGGTGAAATCGGGGCCGTGATAGCAAGCGTACAACAGCAAGGCGACGCCCATCTTGCTGTTGTACGCTTGTTGTTTCGGAAACGGCGGCTACCCGCGCAAAAACGCGCCCTACACGCGCCGTCAAGCAATGAGGGGGGGTACTGGGATTATGCAAACGTCCTACGCGGCGTTTTTCCGCGTTTTCGGGCGCTTCTGCTCGCATCTTATGTGCATCTAGCGTGAACATATTGGTTACAGTTTCGTTACCGGTGTATCACACGATGCCGTTGCGTGTCAAGCGAGTGATGGCGGGATTTTTTAGTCGCGAGCAACGGCTGCAACATGCCGTCGTCCAAAGTCCAAAGTCCTAAAGCCTTTGTCTTTCGTCCTTTGTCTTCTGTCCTCAAAGGGGAAAGGACAAAGGACAGACGACAGAAGACAAAGGAGGGAGGACTTTGGGCTTTGGACCGGTGGGGCGAGGCGTCCCGCCGAGCCGCGGCGGCTCGCCCGGAGGGCTCGCCCCACCGGGCGGCGCGCGCGGAGCGCGCGCCCTACCGCGGTAGGGGCCGACCACCGGGCGGCCCGTGCAGAACGGGGCGACTACACCTCTTTTATGGTAGGGCTCGCTCGCCGAGCGGGCCGCATCAGCGTGTCAAACGAGTGCTGGGAGATTTTTTCAACCGCCTACTGATTTGGTCAAAGTCCCGATTTGACGGCGCATGGGGGTTTTGCTAAACTGGCTGCCGCAATGAATGAAGCAATTGACACCTCGAAAAAAGATGCACTTGGAGCCCTGCCGCCGTCGCTGGCACGGTTTCAGGCGTTTCACGACGCCTATCTGGGGCGCATACTCGCGGACACCGCGCACTTCGACCGGCGGCTGCTGGAGGTCGTGCGGCATTTTCTCAAGGTATTCGCCGATGCGGGCAAGCCGTGCATCCGCGTGAGGGAGGGCGACTTGTCAGCGATACTGGACGACGACCGCGTCAAGGAAATGGTCGAACTCGGACACGGAACGACCAACGGAGGGCCGGCGGTCCGAAAGGATGTGGTCGCGGCGGCGTTCGACGCGGACGTCGCGAATCTTGCGCCCGACCAGTTCCCGAAGTACGGCTACCTTGGACCCGACTCCGCGATGATGGACATGGTGCAGTGCAGCGACCTCGGATTCCACTACGGGAACGTGCGTTTCGTCCTGCGGCGCGAGACGATGGCGGCGCGCACGACCTTGTGCATGGGGAACGGCGTGAATTTCGGCTGCTTCTATTTCAAGGTGCCGACTTGGCTGGAACATCCCGAGCCTACGTGCTTCCTCTCGCTCCCCCACCACGTCGATTTGATGAAAGGCGGCGTTCCCATGGGGAAGGGACCCGCCCACCCCGAACAGGCGATGACGATGTTTGCGGTGGCTTGTCTGAAGGGGATGCTGACGAAAGAGAATTTCCACACGATCGGGGATGTCTTCGAGGGAGCGCACGGCTTTGAATTCTTCGAGCTCCACTACCACGGGCATCTGGTCGTGTCCAGGGATGTGGAGCGGGTGGATATTTGCCGATGGACTGATGAGACACCCGAGATATTCAAGGCGGTCAAGCCGCGTTTCGACCGCCTTGGAATCCCGTGTAACCTCGTCTGATTTACTGCAATTCTTGTCCCTTTAGTCGATGCTCAAAAATACGATAGTCTCACGCAGAGGCGCAGAGAGCGCAGAGAAAGCAAAAAAAGGTTTTGTAACGGATTTTATTGCGGAGCCTGCACGGCGGTGGCGGCGATGGTGTTGACGATGTCTTCGACGGAACAGCCGCGCGAGAGGTCGTTGCAGGGGCCGGCGAGTCCCTGAAGGACGGCGAAGCACGACGCGCCGCCCAGACGCTGGGCGATCTTGTAGCCGATGTTGCCCGCCTGCAGGTCTGGGAAGATGAGCACGTTCGCGCGTCCGGCGACGGGACTTCCCTTCGCCTTGAGCGCCGCAACATCCGGAACGAGGGCGGCGTCCAGCTGCAGCTCTCCGTCAAGAAGAAGGTCCGGCGCGAGTGTATGGGCGATTGCCGTCGCCTCGCGCACCTTGTCGACGAGCGCATGTTCCGCGCTGCCCTTCGATGAGAACGACAGCATCGCGACGCGCGGCTCCTCGAAGTCACAGAGCGCGCGGGCGGTGTTCGCCGTCGCAACCGCGATGTTCGCAAGCTCCTCGGCGTTCGGACACGGGTTCACCACGCAGTCCGCGAGGACCAGAAGCCCGTTCTCCCCGAACTGCGTATACGGACTCTCCAGCAGGAAAGCGGATGAGACGAGTTTCATCCCCGGCGCGGTCTTGATGATCTGCAGCGCCGGACGAAGCATGTCGCCCGTCGAGTGGACGGCGCCGGAGACGAGACCGTCCGCATCGCCTTCCTTGACCATCATCATTCCGTAGTACATCGGGTCCGCCACTAGTTTGGCGGCCGCCTCCTCGGTGATTCCCTTCGCCTTGCGGAGTTCGAACAGCTTCGCGACGTAAGCGTCGAAACGGGATTTATTCTCCGCACGTGCGATGATCTCGGGCGTGAGCAGAATCGGCTCCGCCACGCCTTCCTCCGCGACGATCCTCGCCGCCTCGACCGTGCGCGGTTCGTCGCCCTCCGGTAGCACGATGCGTTTCACGGAGGCGCGCGCCTTCGCCTTGATTCTCTTCACCACTTCCATGTCGGCCTCCTTTCGGATCAAAGATCCATTCCTTCAAAACCCTGCCACACGTCGCGTCCGGAATACGTGAGCGCCTCGCATTCTCCGCGCAGAACCTTGAGCGCCGAGAGTCCCAGCGCCTCCTGCTCCATCTCGCCCGGATACGCGCTGACTGGCGCGATGAATCCGCAGTGCTTCTCGATGCCTTCGATGATGTCGGCGAAGCGGACGAGTCCGCCGGTGAGGACGATGCCGTCCACCTTTCCGCAGAGGACCACCGCCATCTCGCCGATCTGCTTGCAGATCTGGTAGATCATCGTGTTCCAGACGAGTGTCGCCTTCTTGTCGCCTTTCTCCACAAGCGCGTGGATCGTGTCGGAGTTGGACGTTCCGAAGAAATCGACGAATCCGCCGGAACGCGTGCAGCGGCGGCGCAGGTCATCGACGGAATGCGTCTCAAGGTAGTTGAGCACCGTCAAGACCGGCAGCGAGCCGATGCGGGTGGGGGAGAACGCGCCGTCCCCATCTGCGCCCATGTTGCTGTCCACCGTCCGGCCGTGCTCGTGGGCGGCCACGGTGATGCCGCCGTCGATGTGCGCGACGATGAAGTTGCAGTCCTCGTACCTGCGGCCGATCTTCTTGGCGTGGAACTCGGCCACGGCCTTCTGGTTCAGGCAGTGCGTATGCGCAAAGCGGTACACGCCCTTGATGCCCGTGAGCCGCGCATAGTCGTTGAGCTCGTCCACGGTCGTTGGATGGAGCGTGAAGGCGGACTTCCCGAACTCCTCCGCGAACTTCCACGCGAGCATCACCCCGAGCTTGGCGGGATGCTCCGAACCGTCAAGGCCCTTGACGGCGTCGTTGTAGAGGTTCTGGTCAACGCGAATGACGCCGCTGGGCTGGGAGTGCGTTCCGCCGCAACGGCCGACGAACGCGTCGATCGTGTCGGGATCCACGCCCTCCGCCTTGAGCATGTCCAGGATCACGCCGCGCCGGAACGGCATCTGGTCGTTGACGTGAGAAAACTTCAGAAGTTCGGACGCCTCATGGAAGAGCTTCCGCTCGAAGACCGATGTCTCGTCCTCGAATAGGCTGACCTTCGTCGAAGTCGAGCCTGGGTTGATAACAAGCAGCCTGAATTTGCCGTCTTTCATTTTGATCTCTTTTACCTGAAAGCGGATGGAAGTTATAGGCAATAAGTGTGGAAAATGCAGATGTCGGGAACTGTCAGCTTTGTTCCTCGGTCGGGCGGGCGGCGTAGTCGATGGTCACGCCGATGCCGAAGTGGACGTAGTAATCAGGATTTCCGGCGACCGGAATCCAGAAGGTGGTCATACGCGGGGTGGTCTCGGTCTTTTCCGTGTAGAGCCACGTCGTCGTGCCGACCTTGCGCATCTGCGCCTGGCGGCAGAGACCGGCCTTCAATCCGGGGCATCCCTGCGCGCAGACGACGCCGGGCTTGCGCCCGTAGCGCGCGCATGCCGGATTGACCGCGACCACGCGGTACGTCTTGTGGCACAGCTGCACGGGCTCGGGGAGCCCGTCGTACATGAGGTGGAACGCCTCGCCCAGCTTCGCCTCGAGTTCTTCTTGTTCTGTCATTGCGACCTCCTTTTCTGGTTTCGTGCCTGTTGCGTCAAAGGGCCTTAACGAGGTCGAGGATCTTTGCGCGCGTCGCGTCCGTCTTCTGCTCGTCGATCTTGGCCGTGACGATGCCGGTGTCTTCCACGCCCCAGTAGTTGAGAATGCCATGGTACTCGCCGATTGACTCGCCGATTGCGCCGTCGTACACGCCGGGGGAATAGGACGAAAGCAGCATCGCCGCCTTCTTCAGCTTGCCCGGCTTGTTCATGTTGTAGCTGCGCTGGATCGGCGCCTGGATCTGCGCGGCCATCGTGAAGTAGTAGATCGGTGCGGCGAGGACGAGGACTTCCGCCTCCGCGAGGAGCGGGTAGAGCCCCTGCATGTCGTCCTTCTGGATGCACGCGCCGTTGCCCTTCCCGTGGCAGTACTCGCAGGCCATGCAGCCCGCGATCTTCTTGTGCGCCACGTCGACGAGCGTCACCGTGTACCCGGCCGCCTCGGCGGCCTTGCGGTATTCCTCCGCCATCCAGGCGGTGTTTCCGTTCGCCCGCGGCGAACCCTGCAAGATGAGAACGTTCATTTTCGCTTTCCTTCGATTTCTTTCATTGCTAAAGTGCTTTTCTATTATACCACAAAGTCAGCCTGTGGACATTGACATTTGTGGTTTGTGAACAATATGCATTGGAACTTGGAAACAACCATGACAACTTTCAAAAACAACATTATCCTGCGGGCGCACCTTGAACATTCAGAATCGTGACAGTTTGAGGTTTGGCAAATGGGCGCGGGCGAGTTAGCCCGCGCGCCAAAGGCAAGTTGTTTCAAAAAAGTTGTTTCCAATTATCAGAAGGCTCGACGGTGAATTACGCAGATGCGCCCGAATATTGTGCAAGTGCTTCTTCCACGAAAAGGCGCAAGGGCAGATTGAATTTAGGTGGCAACCATCCTAACGGATTATGATGCTCAGACAAGTCGTACCACCACTGGGCATATCTGTGAGGCGACGGATTTACCTTCCCTTCAAGTGAGATTTCGCACTTCCGCACAAACGGCCACAATCCCGAGATGCAGTTCATCCGCCCTTTTCTGATTTGACATTTAACGCATCCGAAAAGCCCCCTCAGCATTCTGAAAATGCAGCTGATGAGAATCGCAGCCACTACAATACCGCCCAGCGCCCATCCAACGTATGGGATATAGAGCAGGAATGTTGCCAACATTAGCACGATGAGCACTCCCAGGACGCCATCAAGTGATATGTTCGGCGAGAACGGGCGAATGACCGCGATTTGCCCCTGCCCGTCATCCGTCGAGCGGATTTTCATCCCGCGCGGCAGCCTCGCGAGACGCGCCCTGCGTGCGGCATGATACGCCGCATCATCCCATTTGTTTGTGCGGTTGATTAGGAGCGCCAGCATAAATGCCGTGCGGGAGTAAGTCCTGACCAACGGTCGGCAAGGAGGAATATTCTCGCCGTCTGCCCATATCTTGACAGTGTCAAAGTCATATTCCGTCAAATCAGATTCGCTCGTCCCGCCAGTCACCTGCGACCACGGCGACAACGTAAACCGCCGTACAGGAAGCGGAAGCCGGCCAAACAACCTGCGGCGGCACACACCCTCGCCGTTCGCGAAGCGTATTTCCGCCTCGCATTCCACACATACGGCGATCGCCTTTATCAGCATGGCAAGCGAGATGACGAAAAAGGCAAGAACGACCAACAGCGCCATACCCACAACTCGCCGCGACGGCATATAAACACCCGACTTCGCGAGCGCGTACATCAAACCGAACACGGCAAATCCAATGCCTGTCAAGAGAAGCGCCCAAAGAAGGCAATTGGCGATTGTCTTCACGCGCCGCGACCTGTCTTTTCTGGTTATTTTCGCCCAGAAATCATCGTCCGTCTCTTTGAACTCGAGCGCCTCGTCGTCGAGCGAGCCGTCCACTACTTCGGTGAGCGGGATGTCGTGCGGTTCCGCAGGGAGGTCATCGACGATCTGGAACGAATAGGCGACGCCGATCTTTACGGCGCCCTTCGGCGCAGATGCGAGAAAGCGGTCGTACCATCCGCCACCATAGCCAAGGCGCTTGCCGCCGCGCGTAAAGGCAAGGCCGGGGATGATCCAGGCGTCGACTTTCTTCGGCTCTACGATATCAGCATCGGCCGGCTCGCGGATTCCCATCGGGCCGCGCCGCAGATTCTTCTCGTCCAGTCCTTTCAATTTCGCGAGTTCGTAGGTCTCGCCGTTCCAGCGCGGCGCGACCACTTCGACGCCCATGTGAAGCATGTACTCGATGTAGGGATCGATGTTAATTTCGTCGGGCGAGGCGAGGTAGACGGCGAGCGGCGAGCCGAAGTCAAACGGATCGACCATCAAGCCGATATCGCGTCGCGCCTTGAGCTTTTCGCAAATGGCGACATCCGCGGCGGCCTTTTGATCCGCCGCAAGCTCCTTCCGCCGCGCCTTCATCGTGCGCCGAAGCTCGGCCTTGTTGCTGCTGCTATTCATCATTGCCTTTTTTAGGAGCAAACCGCTTACCCATGCCTCACTCCAAACCCAACCGATGAGAGATGGCGGCAACGAAATCATCGCGGACCTCCGCCTCGGCGGCAAAGCGCGACCAGTCGCGGACGGCGCTTTTGACTTCGTCCAGCACGGTGCGCGCCTTGCGCTCGCGCATGTTCGCGAAGCGCGCGCAGGAGAGGATGTCGTCGTCCGAAATGCCGATGCGTTTTCCGTTCACGGACATTTGGTGGCGCGAGGTCCAGTCGCCTTCCGGATTGTGCGCGTAGCACTCGTCGTAAGCAGGTGCGAGCGACCACTCGCCACGCCGGTCCATGAGATACGCGATGTTCTTCACGTGGTCGTCGCAGTTCCACGCCAGCACGTTGAACGCCATGCGACGGAAGAGCTGCTCGTTGGCGCGCGCATCGTTCACGACGCGGCGCGTGACACGAAACGCCTGTTCGTAAGAATAGGCGGCGGGATCGTTGAAATCCATGTGCGCAAGCGCTCCGAGCGTCTGCGCATGCAGCTTGCCGCCGTCCGGGAGCCTGTCGAACCGGCGCGTCATGAAGTGGCGCTTGTTCCAGAGTCGACACTCCGTCATCTCGATTCCCGCTGCGCGGGCCATCAGATGGTAGGCGTATTCGACGCGCCCGTAGCCCCATTTGTCGTCGCCTTCCTTGTCGCCGTTTCCCGTGAGCCCGTCGAACTTAATGAGCCAGTAGCCGAATCCCTCGGGAAGCGCGACTTGCCCGGATCTCACCTCGCCCGTCGCCTCGTTCCACCCGATGAGCGCCTTCGCGCGCGCGCCGCCGGCTGACGAGCCGACCTTGAGTATCGACGAATACCGCTTCATGTCCGGCACAAGCTTTGCCGCGGCCTCGGTGCGGGATTTCAACACCTCGTCAGCAAGTTCCGCCAGCGCATCCACATGTATCTCCTCCGACTTGTCCTCATCATCGAACATGGTCGGCTTGTATTCGAG